>DASSNL010000056.1:0-40481 GCA_035688075.1 Gemmatimonadaceae bacterium | reverse complement strand
TTGGTAAATGCCTCGAACACGATGCGTGCCGGGCCGTTGATGGTCCGCGTGACGACCACCTCGCGGTCCGACTTCCGTTCCACCGTGGTGCGGTTCTTCACTGGGCCGGGCTCACTTTCGATTCTTGCGTTCATAGCTCTTCTCCTTTCGTGTAAGTTCCGTGACAACCTTGTCCAACTCGTCGAAGCGTTCCTCCCAACTCCGACGGTACCTCTCGAGCCACGCCGTCTCTTCCTCCAATCGGCGCGGGCCCAGCTGGCACATCCGCACGCGCCCGATCTTCTTCGTCGTGACGAGCCCCGCCTGCTCCAGAACGCCGACGTGCTTCTTCATGCCCGTGAGCGTCATGTGGAACTTCTCGGCAAGCTCCGTGATCGAAGCGTCAGCTCGTCCGAGCTGCTCCAGAACGCCACGCCGCGTGGTGTCCGAGAGCGCGGCGAACGAAGTATCGAGTCGGGTCGTCATATACTGAACCATATGGTTCAGTATTTAACGCAAGCGTTCGCGGCGTGCAAGGGGGGGCAGCGAAGAACGATGCGTCCTACGATCTCGGCAGAGCGCGTGCATCCGTGACCGGCCGGACCACCGTCGCTGCCTCTACTGCGACATCTCACGCTTGCTACCTGACGAACGTTTTGGCTGACAAGCGATCTAGTGGTTGCGTGCGGCTTTGCCACTCGCTCTTATTGACTCGCTTGCAGCTGAACTTTGGCGTGAGGCCGCAGACAGGATCCCTCGTATCACCTGCGCATGAAGGCCGCAAATCTGGTTCTCCGTTTCCTGCTGGAGCTCGGGGCGCTGGGCGCTCTCGGCTACTGGGGCGCGACCGCGCCAGTCGGCACGGTCGTGCGTGTGGTACTCGGCGCGGGGCTGCCGTTCGCAGCAGCGGCGTTTTGGGGCATGTTCGTCGCTCCGCGGGCGCGGGTGGCGCTGCCGACTGCGGCGCGGATGGCGCTCGGGCTCGCGGTGTTCGCGGTCGCCGCCGCGGCGCTGGCCGACCGCGGTCACGGGCGGTTGGCGGCCGGCTTCGCGGCGGCGGCCGTCGTGAACGCGGCGTTCATGCTCGTCTGGCGGCAGGACCGCGTCATCCCCCCCGGTGCGGCCTGACCAATCGTTGCACCCGACGAGCGCGAGAAGGCCTCCTTGTGTGCGCCTGGCGGGACCAATATCGAGCAACCATCATCGCGCTTCGCGATCGGCCAGCGGCTTAACCACGGCGTTCGACCGCGACCACGCTCGTATTATTCGTAGACCGAGCACCGGCGGCGGCGTGCAAGGCTGAGGGGAGGTATGCAGGGCTCGCCCTCCCCGCTGCAAACCCACTCGGGCTGCGTATCCCCCGCTGGAATCGGCGGAATCCGTCGTTCAACTCACACCCGGAGAATCATGGCCACCGCGACAGTCAACGGCCTGACCATCGCCTACGACGATGTCGGCGAGGGCAGCAACACCCTGCTCCTGGTTCACGGTCATCCCTTTGATCGGTCGATGTGGCGCCCGCAGCTCACCGCGGTACGGGAGGCAGGTTGGCGCGCGCTCGCTCCCGATCTGCGAGGCTATGGCGAGTCCGCCGTGGTGCCAGGCAAGACGCCCTTCGATGCTTTCGCGGCGGACCTCGCGGCTCTCCTCGACCACCTCGGCATCGAGGACGTCGTCCTCGGTGGCCTGTCGATGGGTGGGCAGATCGTCATGGAGTTCGCTCGGCAGTATCCACACCGGGTGCGAGGACTCTTGCTGGCCGCGACGTTTCCCCAATCTGAGACCGACGAGGGCAAACGAAGCCGGCACGCCATGGCCGACCGCCTGCTGCGTGAGGGGATGCGCTCCTACGCCGACGAGGTGCTACCGAAGATGCTCGCAGCGCGCAGCATCGAGGTGCTGCCTGCGGTCGCCAATCACGTCGGCGCAATGATGCGCGCCACGGATCCCGAAGGAGCAGCCGCCGCGCTCCGTGGGCGTGCCGAGCGCCCGTCATATGACGACACCCTGGCGAGTCTGGCCGTGCCGGCGCTCGTCGTGGTCGGGAGCGACGACGCTTTCACCACGCGCCGGGACGCCGAGCGGATGCGCGATCTTCTGACGGGGTCGGAGCTGGTCTGGCTGGAGGGCGTTGGGCACATGCCGAATCTCGAGAACTCGGCGGCCTTCAATGCGGCCCTCACCCGATTCCTCAAGCGGGTGGAGATCGGCTACGCGACGGCATGAACGCTGTCTAGTCAGCTACTTCAGGCTCGGGGACGCTCCGTTCGCGGCCTGCGGCGTGCGCCTCTGGGAAGTGGTGCTTATCTACGTATGCGGGGGGCTCGCTGCCGGACCGATTGTCGGCTCATTCGCTCCACTCTCCGCCTGGTGAGGTCCAGATAGCCAAAGCATCTTCCTCGCTGGTTGGTTATCGCCGACTGTAGAATTCTACGTTAGCCACCATCAACCCGCGCCGTTCAAGTGAGTACTACATCTCGCCTACTCGTCTCGTCCGGCGGTCCGCTGGAGCCGGTGATCGGCTTCTCCCGCGCGGTCCGCGTCGGGCAGTTCGTGAGCGTCGCCGGTACGGCACCGATTGCAGCCGATGGCGGAACGGCGGCGCCTGGTGACGCGGCCGGACAGGCGCGGCGGTGCCTCGAGATCATCGCCGCCGCGCTGGCCGAGGCGGGAGCCGCGCTCACCGACGTCGTGCGGACACGGGTGCTGCTGACACGAATCGAGGACTGGGCAGCGGTCGCCGCGGTACACGGGGAGGTGTTCGGCGCGGTACGGCCGGCGTGTACTGTCATGCAGGTCGCTCGCTTCATCGATGCCCAGTGGCTGGTGGAGCTCGAGGTGGACGCCATAGTCAGCGCAGAGAATGGGTGAATAGGCAGGCTGACAATTCGTTGACCCGACGAACGTGCGCAGCATCCAGCTCCGGATAGGTCTGGTGGCGAGCTTCGTCGCGTTGTGGGCGGTCACGAGCGGAGGCGCACTCGGAGCGCTGTGATCGGAGCGCCGTGAGTGGCGCGGCGGGCCAAGCGGCGTTGCCAGAGAGTCTGCCCTACGAACAATCTTGCGTCGCGGCTCCTTTCACCGACGGCCGCCGCGGCGGCCGCGCACGCGTGGAGAATACTTCCCACTCCTGGAGCGCTACGGCGGCGAAGCTCTCGCCGTCGGTCGAGGCGTCGAATACTGCGCGCAGGCAGCGGGTCGTCACCGGAGCAAAATCGACGCGGTTGTAGGCGTCGGGCGTGCTGGTGTACGGCGATCTGGCGCTGACCGGCTTCCACCCCGCGCCGTCCCAGTATTCCAGTCGCCACGCCTTCGGCGGCGCGACGCCTTCGCCGGATCCCGCGGGATGATCGCCCCAGAAGTAGAGACTCGACCCGTCGAGCGTTTCAGGTTGCTCCCATTGGTACATGATCCACTGCTGCGGCGGGTTGTCGCGCGACCATGTGGCCCACATGTCGGGTGGCAACGGTGACTGATTAACCTTGCCGTCGTTCACCGCGCGGAGCCAGTATCGCACGGGAACCGGGACGTTCGAAGCCGTGATGCGGGCGTGCGAGGCGATGTTCGTGGTTGGCGTCGTATCCACGGGAGCGCCGCCGGTGGGGACCACCTTCCTGATCCGTGCAGGAGTGACGCCGTCGTCCCATTCGACCCGATCGATGGCCACCGAGCGACGAAAGTGTCCACCGTTCTTCGCGTCGGCAGTGTGGTAGGCGATGTACCACTTCCCCTTGTATTCCACGATGCCTGGATGCGACGTGGTCGACGACACCGGATCGAGAATCACGCCGCGATAGGTCCAGGGACCCAGCGGTGACGGAGATGTGCCATAGGCGATGCACGCGTAGTAGATCGCCTCCGTGCACTCGGATGTCGGCCCGGCGGTGTTCGCCGCATAGGCCATGTAGTAGGTGCCGTTGCGCTTGAAGAGCCAGGGCGCCTCGAAGAAGCCGTTCAGCGTGCGCACATCCACCGGGGTGCCCTTGAACGTCACCATGTCCTGTTCGAGCTCCACTCCTTTGAGTCGTCCGAAGGTTCCCCAATAGAGATAGACGCGCCCGTCATCGTCGACGAGCACGGTCGGGTCGATGTTCTGGATCTTGTTGGGGATCGGATACGACTGGGAGACGACCGGACCTTCCGGATGCGCATCGATCCACGGGCCCAGTGGCGTGTCCCCCACCGCGACGCCGATCGCGAACTTGTCTCTGGTCGTCGCGGCTGCGTACACGACGGGCGCATAGAGATAGAACTTGCCGCTCGGCCCCCGCACGATCTGCGCGGCGTACGCTCTACCGGGGGCAGCCCACTTGAAGATCTCTTCAGGCCTCACGAGATGCGGGTAATGCGTCCACTGCCCCGCCATTGGATCGTTCGTGGTCGCCAGCATCTGCCACTCGGGCATCTTGAAGTCGTTGACTCCGGGGCCCGCCGTGTCGCGACCGGTCAGGATGTAGAGCGTACCGCCTACCACGAGCGGGGCCGGATCAGTCGTGTAGTCGGTGCCGTCCGATAGGATCGGATTCGACGTCGCGTGCACGGTTCGCGCTTCCAGCGTCGGTTGCCTCGCGGACGCTTCGGTCGCGGCGAGCGGTCTGCCGACCGGCGCGGACGACGCGCAGGCGGCGAGCATCGGCAGCAGCGTGATCAGGGTGAGAGAGCGCATGGGGAGGAACAATGCGGGAACGCGACCCGGCGCGCCACCCGTTCAGGCTTCGCGGCGCCATCTCGCCTCTCGGGCGTCAGCGCTCGCCGGTGAGCTCTGCGTCAGTCGTCGCAGAGGTTCCTACTCTGAAGGTGTAGAGGGATTTCGGTATGTCAGCATTGGTAATTTCAGAGGTCGAGATCATCGATGAAGCCGCAGCGAACGAGTATCGTGTTCGCGCTGCGTCATCTATTAGGACGTATGGCGGCAAGTACCTGGTGCGAGGAGCGGAAGCGGTCGTGGCGGAGGGAGCATCAGCGACGGGGAGATTCGTGGTCTGCGAATTTCCGTCCCTGCAGCGTATCGAGGAATGGTATTCGTCACCCGAATACGCAGAGGCATTGAAGTTCCGGGACGCGGCCTTGAGGCGTCGGCTCATTTTCGTCGATGGCGTCGCACAAGAGGTTCGCGAAGGCTGACGGTTCGTTCAGGCCGACAACATACGGGACGTATGTCGTAGGAACGCGGCTCGGCGCTCCAGGACCGCTGCCTGGTTCCGACGGGCGGGATGACCGTGTCCCGATCCGTCGACATCGCGAGGAACTTACCCTCGACCTTCACCGTTAGCACCTCGACGTCGGCGAGGCGCAGGGCAGCGTTGGCGCGGGCGCCCCGCGGAGTGTCTGCGGAGCCCGTCATCGCTCCGAAGCGTCGTGCTGGCACGGGTCAGGGTCGTGTCCGCAAGAGTCGGGGCCAGCGAAGTACGGCTCGCTGCGGCGCAGGGCGGCCGATGTCGATTTCCCCACGCGCCGATCGACATCTCTGTGAGGGCTGGTGTGCCTGCTGCTCAGTCGCTCGGCGCTGGCCGAGGCCGGCCGTGCGATCCCGACGCCAGCTCGATGAAATGCCGAACCGTACCTCTCGAGAAGGACCATCTCATGACATCATCGACCGGGGCCGCTCGCCCCACGTATGAAAATCTTACCGAGGTCAACGGACGCGTCATCACGCCTGAAGATCCGACCTACGACCGCGTCCGCACCGTCTTTTACGGTGGAATCGACAAGCGGCCATCCGCGATAGTCCGCGTCTCAGATGTCGCGGACGTGCGCCGCGTCATCGCGACGGCACGGAACGAGGGCTACGAGCTGGCCGTTCGGAGCGGCGGCCACAGCATCGCGGGCCACAGTACCACGGACGGCGGACTCGTGATCGATCTCCGGGGAATGGCGAAGATCGAGATCGACGCGAACGACCGCACGGCGTGGGTGGAGACCGGAGCGACCGCGCTCGAGGTGACTGAAGCACTGGCCAACCATGGGCTTGCCGTCGGATTCGGCGACTCGGGGTCCGTGGGCGTCGGCGGTATCACGCTCGCCGGTGGCGTTGGCTTTCTGGTGCGGAAGCTCGGGCTCACGATCGATTCGCTGTTGGCGGCCGACATCGTAACGGCCGACGGTCGCCACCTTCGAGTGGACTCGGAGAACCACGCCGATCTCTTCTGGGCGATCCGCGGGGGAGGGGGAAACTTCGGCGTCGTAACGCGGCTCCGCTTTCGGCTGCACGAGCTGAGGGAGTTCACCGGCGGCATTCTCGTTCTGCCGGCAACGCCGGCTACGATCGCCGGCTTCGCGGCAGCGGCTATGGCGGCGCCCGACGAGCTCTCGACGATCGGGAACGTCATGCCCGCACCCCCACTACCGTTCCTCCCGGCAGAGGTGCATGGGCGCCTGGTGATCTTCGCGATGATCGCGTTCGCTGGCGATCCGGCATCGGCGGATCGCGCGATCGCGCCGTTCCGATCGCTCGCGACGCCGCATGCCGACATGGTCAAGCCGGAGCCGTACGTGGCGATGTATCAGCCCGAAGATCCGAACCAGCATCCTACCGTCATCGGCCGAACTCTGTTCGTGGATTCGATCGACTCCGCCAGAGCGGAGACAATAGTCGAGCAGCTGTCGAAGTCGGGTACCGCCATGCGCGCCGCGCAGATTCGCGTGCTCGGCGGCGCGGCCGCGCGCATTCCGTCCGACGCGACGGCCTACGCGCACCGTTCGAAGCCGATCCTCATGAACGTCGCCGCGTTCCATGAAGGAGAGGCAGATCGCGAGATGAGTCGGCAGTGGGCCACGGAGCTCTGGAAGACGCTGCAGCCGAACGACGACGCGGCGTACGTCGGCTTCCTCGGCGACGATGGGCCAGCGCGCATCCGTGCGGCGTATCCGGGCGCGACGTGGGATCGACTGGCGAAGATCAAGGCGACGTATGATCCGAGCAACCTCTTCCGGCTCAATCACAATGTGCAGCCGGCGGACTGATCGCGTGCGGTACCCGTGGCTGTGCCTGGGCTTCGATTTACCCATCGCCGTCGCCGTCATCGCGCTGGACCGGGTGAGGGAGGCTGTCGCATGAAGCTCAGCATCGTATTGGCCGCCGCTGCCATCTACATGGGACTCGTGGGCCTCGGGATGCTGACGTTCGCGTTCGTCTTTGCCTTCCGTGGCGCGCGATCCGTGCGCGACTGAGGATCCATCGCAGGCCCATCGGGGCGTTGCGACTGGCGCCGCTCCCTCGCTCAAATCAGGAGATGACACGATGCCTCGATTGCGCGTCAACTGCTTCTCGATTTCCATCGACGGATACGGCGCGGGTCCAAGTCAGTCGTTGAAGGAACCCCTCGGCGTCGGCGGCGAATCGCTGCATGACTGGCTGGTCGATACACGCACCTTCCGGCGCATGCAGGGTCGCGACGATGGGCGCGCCGGCATCGACGAGGACTTCGCGGCCAGGGGGATGGAGGGCTTCGGAGCGTGGATTCTCGGTCGCAACATGTTCGGGCCGATCCGCGGGCCGTGGCCCGACGAATCCTGGCGCGGCTGGTGGGGCGCGAATCCGCCGTACCACGCGCCCGTGTTCGTCCTCACGCACTACGAGCGGCCGCCGCTCGAGATGGAGGGCGGGACCGTCTTCCACTTCGTCACCGATGGGATCCGTGCCGCGCTGGAGCGTGCACGGGCCGCGGCAGGTAGCCACGACATTCGCCTCCTTGGCGGCGCTGCGACGATTCGTCAGTATCTGCAAGCCGGGCTGGTCGATGAGATGCACATCGCGGTATCACCGATCCTTCTCGGCTCCGGGGAGCATCTACTGACTGGACTCGACCTTCCAGCGCTCGGCTACAAAACTTCGGAGTGCATCGCTGGTGAGAAGGCGATGCACTACGTCATCGCTCGAGCGTAGGACCCATGTCTGAGCACGGGAGTCATCAATCGAAGGAGGTTACATGAGCTACAACGCCGTCAGTCTTCAGGGGAAGCTCGGATTGCTCCACGAGCACTGGTCGCCCCGGGTCATCGCGGAGATGAACGACTACCAGTTCAAGCTCGTGAAGGTGAAGGGGGACTTCATCTGGCACGATCACCCGGAGACGGACGAGACGTTCTTCGTCATCGAGGGGAGCCTGCGCATCGATTTCCCCGATGGGGCGGTCACGATTGGGCCAGGAGAGCTATTCGTGGTGCCCAAGGGGGTGCGACACAAGCCGTGCGCCGATGAAGAGGTCAAGCTGATGCTGATCGAGCCTCGCGGTGTCAGGAACACGGGCCACGAGGGTGGCGAGCGCACCGCTCCGAACGACGTCTGGATCTGATGGAGCTCCGCACCGACCGTTGCATCCTGCGCCCATTCCGAACCGCTGATGCCGCGAGCCTCGCGCGTCATGCGAATGACAGAGGGGTGTGGATCAATCTCCGAGATCTGTTCCCGCACCCGTATACGCTCGCGGACGCCGAGTGGTACATCACGCAGGTAGGCGACGAGGTGCCAGTCATGCGCTTCGCCATCGATGTGGATGGTGATGCGGTCGGCAGCGTGGGACTGATGCTCGGCAGCGACATCGAACGTCGTTCGGCGGAGATCGGCTACTGGCTCGGGCGAGCCTACTGGGGCAGGGGCATCGTGAGCGCGGCGGTCGTCGCCGTCACGGCTTATGCGTTCCGCCAGCTCGACCTGCTGCGCGTCTTCGCGGTACCGTTCGTTCGCAACCCCGCCTCGGTGCGCGTGCTCGAGAAGGCCGGATATCGGCGGGAGGGCACCATGCGCTGCAGTGCGATCAAGGACGGCGTGGTCCTCGACCAGTACCTCTACGCCACGGTACGCGCGTCAGACGGGTGCCCGCCATCCAGCTGATCACTGCTGCCTGGCCGTCGACGTCGGTCGCCGCGGCCGCGTGAGACGGCGGTGAACTCGACGAGCGGGCTATCGAAGCGACGATCCCGCCGTCGAGTTCCTTCATCGGTCGGCGCTATCCCTCCCGGATCGTGCTCACCGGATCCACCGACGCCGCCTGACGCGCCGGGATGACGCTCGCCACGATCGCGGCAGCTGCGAGAAGCACGGCGACGATCGTGTATATGGCGGGGTCCACCGCGCTCACCTCGTACAGCAGGCTGCGCATCAGACGCGTGAGCGCGAACGCGCCGAGTAGTCCCGCCGCGAGCCCGACGACCACCACGCCGCCCGCCTCGCGGAGCACCATGCGGAGCACCGTCCCAGGCCGCGCGCCGAGCGCCATGCGGATGCCGATCTCCTTGCGTCGCTGTGTGACGCCGTAGGAGAGGACGCCGTAGGTGCCCACCACCGCGAGAACGAGCGCGAGCCCGGCGAACACCGACAGGAGCGCGGCGGAGAAGCGGTTGCTCGCCATGGAGTCCGTCAGCGCCTGTTCCATCGTCTGCACGTCGTCGACGGCCAGGTTCGGGTCGAGCTCCGCCACGACGGCGCGCACACTCGGTGTGAGCGACGCCGGGGGGAGCGAAGTGCGAACGGCGACGACCATGCTGTGCCAGAGACTCTGCGGCAGAGGCACGTAGACCAGTGGGCGGAGGGAGTCCCCGGCGCTGAAGTAGCGCACGTCTTCGACCACGCCGACGATCTCGCGATAGACATTCTCGTCGCGCCAGGAGCGGACGCGTTTGCCGAGCGCATTGCCGTCGGGGAACATTCGCCGCACGAACTCGCGGTTGACGATCATAACGGGCGTGGAAGCCGAATCGTCCTGAGCCGTGAAGGTGCGACCAGCGAGGAGCGGGATGTCGAGCGTGCCGAAGAGGTCCGGCGATGCGACTATCCATTGCGCGGCGAGGTCGGTCCCCGCGGGCGGCTCGGGGCGACCTTCGGCGAGGAACGAGCGACCGAGATAGAAGCCGCCGCCGCCGACCGGTAGCGATGAAGTGATCGCGGCGCGCTCGACCCCCGGCAGCGCGCGCAGGCGGTCGAGCAGACTTCGGAACGCTCCCTCGCTTACCGCATCGCTCTCGTATCTCTCGCCCTGGAGCGAGAGCGAGAAGGTGAGCACGTGATCGGTGCGCAACCCGGGATCGGTGGCACGCAGGCGGTCGAAGCTGCGCAACAGGAGGCCGGCTCCCACGAGGAGCACCATGGAGAGAGCCAGCTCCGTAGCTACGAGAAGCTGACGCCTGTGCCGACCGTGCACGCCGCTCGTCGTCCGGCGGTCCGACTCGTTGAGCACCGCCGCCGCGTCCTCGCGCGAGCCGCGCAGCGCGGGCATGAGCCCGAACATCACGGCGGCAACTATGGAAACACCGGCCGCGAAGAGGAGCACCAGCGGGTCGACGCCGATCTCCGCCGAGCGTGGCAGGTTCGCGGGTGCGAGCGCCACCAGTACGCGCACGCCTAGCCACGCGATCGCCACGCCGAGCGCGCCGCCAGTCAGCGCGAGCACCAGGCTCTCCGTGAGCAACTGTCTCACGAGGCGCTCGCGCGAGGCGCCGATCGACGCGCGCACCGCGAGCTCGCGCGCTCGCGCCGCAGCGCGGCTCATCAGCAGGTTGGCCACGTTCACGCAGGCGATGAGCAGGACGAAGAGTACCGAGCCGAAGAAGATCCAGAGCGCGCGGGTCATCGTCTCGCCCACCATCCATGCGACGAGCGGCGTGACGGTCACGGAAATGTTCGCTCTCGTCGCGGGAAGCTCGCGCGCGACGCGCGCGGCCAGCGTCGCGAGACGCGAGCGCGTCTCATCCATCGTGCGCCCCGCTGCGAGGCGCGCGATTCCGCCGAACACATAGTTGTCGCGTCGCTCGTAGTTCGCGACGTCCTCCGGCGCGATCTTGATCGGGAACCATATCTCGGCCGTGGACGGGAAGCCCTTGTCGCGCGGCACGACACCGACCACCTCGACCGGCACACCAGTCACGCGGATGTTGCGGCCCACTATGTTGGGGTCGCCGCCGAAGCGCCGCTGCCATAATCCGTAGGAGATCACCGCGCGCCGCGGAGAGCCGACCTCGAATTCGTCCGGCCGGAACGTCCGTCCAAGTGTGGGCGCGACGCCCAGGGTGGCGAAGAAGTCCTCCGTCACGTACGTACCCTCGATGCGTTCCGGCGGGCCCTCGCCGCCCAGATTCACATTGCCGGGCTGGTAAAGCGCCACGTGCGAGAAGACGCCGGCCGACCGCCAATCCTCATAATCGGCATACGTCACCTCCCAGCGGTCGCCGGTCGACATGTCGACCGAACGTGGCACCACCAACCGCTCGGCAGCCGGATAAGGCAGGGGCCGCAGGAGCACGCCGCGCACGACGGAGAAGATCGCGGTCGTCGCGCCGATCCCGAGTCCGAGCGTGAGGATCGCCACCGTCGCGAATCCAGGGGCGCGGCGCAGCTGCCGCGCCCCGTACCGCAAGTCGTTCCACAGCTCCGACAGATATTCCGTCCGTCTCATCTCACGCTCCCGTTCTTCGCCCAGACGCCGGCACTCCGACGCGACGCCGGACAGGTTTCCAAAACGGCCCATCGCCTCCGAACGCGCCGCCGCCTCGTCCATTCCACCACGCATCAGCTCGCGCGTGCGCATCTCCAGATGGAACTCCAGCTCCTCCGACACTTCATCGCGCACGCGCGGACGCAGTACCCGATCGTGTGGGCGGCGGCGCCCTGCATCACTCAACGCACCACCTCACGTCGCGGGCAGCAGTACGCGCGACACGGCCTCGGCGAAGCGCGCCCACTCCGCAGTCCGCTGCCGCAGCTCCGCTCTTCCTCGCGGCGTCAGCGCGTAGAACTTCGCCCGCCGCCCCAGCTCGGAGGTCCCCCATTCGGCTTCGATCACACGACGCTTCTCCAGCCGGTAGAGCGCCGGGTAGAGCGACCCTTCCTCGATCGCCAGCGCGCCATCGGTCGTGTCTTCCAGCCAGCGTGCGATCGCGTAGCCGTGCCGCGGCCCGGACGACAGTGTCTTCAGGATCAGCGCGTCCAGCGTCCCATGCAGGTGCTCGGTCTTGTCGGGCATTGGCGGGTTCCTTAGATAGTCTAGGTACTGGCCCCACTATGTGGCATCGTTACCTAGATTGTCAAGGCTTTCCGTCCGCGGCCCGGTCCAGGAGCGGCGCGGGTGCGATGGGAACCCACCTGCCAGCGTGAGCATTGGGCGACCGTAGCCAGTGGAGGTCCATCGTGCTGGACATGCACGCAGGCGAGAGCCGTTCATCACGCAGCGCCCGGCCAGAGAACGTGGAAGATCCAGCGCAGGAGCTGTTCTCCGAGGTGACCGCGATTCCATCCACGGACCCGAATTCCCGCGCGGCGCTCGCCGAGCGGAGGGAAGCGGGAACGCTGACGTGGCGCGGCCCGGCACTCATGCTGTTCGCGCGAGCAGGCCTTGGGGTGGTGGCTCAAGGCGTCGTGGCGGCCGTCTTTTTTCTGAGAGTGTCGCCGACTCCATGGCATGACGCCGAGCCGTGGCTCCCCGTTTACGCGACATTGATCGACGCCGGATGCCTGACTCTGCTCTGGCGATTCACGCGTCGCGAGGGCATCGGCCTGTTCGATATCGTGGGCTTCGAGCGCTCACGCCTGGGACGCGATGTACTGCTCGGCCTGGCGCTCATCCCGGCGAGCCTCGTGTTCATCTTCGGAGGCACGTACGCTGCGGGCTGGATCGTGTACGGGGCAGCCCAGCAGCCGTACTTCCTGAGTGGACTGCCATTGTGGGCTTCGCTCTATGGCGTGCTGGTGTTCCCGTTCCTATGGGGGCTCACCGAGCAGATGACCTACAACGGCTATCTGCTGCCGCGCTTCCAGGTTCTGTCTCGGGACACGACCGTTGCCGTCGCGGTCGTGGCATTCGTCTGGTCAATGCAACATTCTTTCATGCCGTTCACGTTCGACGCGAAGTTCATGGAGTACCGGCTGCTGGCATCGGTGCCGAACTCCCTCTTCGAAACGCTACTGTATCTGCGGCTGCGCCGGATAGTTCCGTTCGCGTTCGCGCACGCACTGATGGATGGCGCGACCGTGCTCATCCCGTTGTTGAGAGGATGAGGGGCGCGCCACCGTAGCAATGGGGTCAGACTCCATTGCCGACGGCAATGGAGTCTGACCCCATTGCTATGCGAGGTCGATCATGCGGGTCGCTGCGCTCTATGACATCCACGGGAATCTGCCAGCGCTCGAAGCGGTCCTCGATGTGATTCGTGGGGCCGGCGTCGATGAGGTCGTCGTCGGCGGCGATGTAGTCCCCGGCCCGATGCCACGGGAATCGCTGCGCCGGCTGCTGGAGATCGACCGGCCGGTACACTTCATCCACGGTAACGGGGAGCTGGCGGTACTGGCCCAGATGACGGCTCCCACCGAAGACGCCGTGACCTACTGGGGCACCACATCCGGAGCCCGGCCCCCAGAGGCGGTTCGCGAGGTCTATCGCTGGACTGCGCGGCAGCTTCGGCCGGACTACGAGTCCGTGTTGGCGAGTTGGTCCAGGACACTTCGGCTGGACGTTGACGGATTGGGCGGCGTGCTGTTCTGCCACGGCACACCGCGCAGCGAAACGGAAATCTTTACGCGGTCGACCCCCGAAGAGCGCCTGGTCCCTCTATTCGAGGGGCTTCATGTATCGGTGGCCGTCTGCGGACATACCCACATGCAGTTCGACCGGCAGATCGGCCGGACGCGTGTAGTGAATGCGGGCAGTGTCGGAATGCCCTTCGGAACGACCGGCGCCAGCTGGGTCGTGTTGGGACCCGGGGTCCAACTGCAGCAGACGTCCTATGACCTCGCGCAAGCGGCAGAGCGCATTCGAGCCACGTCGTATCCCCAAGCACAGGAGTTCGCGGCCCGGAATGTCCTGAGCGCTCCATCCGAGGCGGAGATGCTGGAGGCGCTCGGGCGGGCCGAATTGTAGATTGGGACGCGGCGAGCACAGCACGCAACCCGGCTTTGCACCAGGCGTCCGACCTACGACTCGACAAACAGGGGAACGATCATGGACAAGCTGCCGAAGTGGTTCGTGGCCATCGCAGTTGTCGCACTTCTGTGGAACCTGCTCGGATGCTTCGCCTTTGTCGCTGACCTCCGCCTTTCTCCGGAGGACATCGCGAGGATGCCCGAGGCGCAGAAAGCCCTCTACGACTCTCGACCCGGCTGGGCGGTCGCGAGTACTGCGCTGGCGGTGCTTGGTGGCGCGCTGGGATGCATCGGACTGCTGATGCAGAAGAGATGGGCGTTGCCGGTATTCATCGCCTCGCTCGTCGGCATACTGGTACAGGACTTCGGCCTGTTCGTCCTCGCTGATGGCGCGGCGCTCGCCGGCTCGACGGCGGTAGTGTTGCAGGCAATCGTCCTCCTGGTCGGGATCGGTCTGGTGCTGTTGAGCAGAAGAGGAATCGCCCGCGGGTGGCTGCGATAGCCATCGAGCGAGGGGCTTCTCGGTGAACGACCATCATGCATACCCGCGCTTCGCGTTGGGCGGCACCTCACCCTCGAATCCGAACGAGCCATGACGACCTCCAGGACGAAGCCGCGGGTGACTTCCTTCGCTCCACAGTTTCTGGTCGATGATCTCGAGCGGTCGATCGCGTACTACCAGAAGCTCGGTTTCGCCTTCGGCGAGCCCTGGGATGGGTTCTACGCGATCGGTGAGCTGGATGGGCTGGAGCTACACCTGAAGGAAGCGCCCAAGCACGAGGCGGCGCGACAACACCGTCGCGAGAACGAACACCTGGATGCGGCAGCCGGTGTCGACGGCATAGAAGAGTTCTACGCGCAGTGCATGGTGAACGGCGCGAAGATCATCAGGCCGCTGGCGGCGACGGCGTGGGGCACGAAGGACTTCTACATCGAGGACCCCGACGGCTACATAGTTTGCTTCGGGGGGCGCCCGGCCGCGGACTGAGCGAAGCACCGATGGCGCAGCGGACTGGCGAGTCGAGCACGGCACCTCTCAAGAGTCGTTTCAGCTGTCGCACGCCGCGGACTCGAATCGCTCCCTCACATTCTCGAGAGCCATGCACCACCGCGCCGCCGAATTGATCGAGAGACTGGATCTGCAACCACATCCGGAAGGTGGCTTCTACCGGGAGATCTTTCGATCGGCTGGGCAGGTAACCACGGCGGACGGACGAAGCGCTCGTGCCGCTATCACGACCATCTACTTTCTCTTACCCGAGGGGAGCATCAGTCGCTGGCATCGGGTAATGTCGGACGAGGTCTGGCATCTGTACGAAGGTGCGCCGCTCGATCTGCACGAGCTGACTGATTCGGGAGAGGAGCTCACGCATCACCAACTCGGCGAGATCGATGATTCGGGGCGGGTGCCGGTGCGAACGATCCCCGCGGGGCACTGGCAGGCAGCACGATCGTCGGGCAGCTACACACTGGTTGGATGTACGGTAGCTCCCGGATTCGACTTCCTGGATTTCCAGATGCTGGCCGATGACGCGGACATGTCTGCGTTGGTTCGCGAGAAGTGGCCGCACGTCGCGGCGTTCATCTAGGAGATCGAACGTACACCCGGGCCGCGAGCGCCGAGCTGGCGCCCGGCTTCGCCTGTGTCTGCCTGAAACCCCGCTCCGGTCATGCCTCGCCTTGAATGCCGCGCCCCGATCGATTTATGTAGAGGCGCCGGGCGAGGTCGAGCTCCTGCGTCTCGAAGACCTACTCGAGTCCGCTTCGCCGATCGACGACCGGATACTCGGCCGCCTCACCGTACGTGTTGCAATGCCTCTGCCCGCGGCCGCCGGTGTGCGGCGCGGCGCTGGTCCGCAGGCTCGACTCGGGAGTACCATGAATACAGCACTCCTCATCATCGACGTTCAGCGCGCCCTGTGCACGGGAAACGAAAGAGTATTCGGCATCGGTGCCATCATCGACCGGATCAACTCGTTGAGCGATCGCGCGCGCGCGTCGGGCACGCCGGTGGTCTTCGTGCAGCACGAGGAGGATGAGGGCGCGTTCCGGTCCGGTACCGAGGGTTGGGAGCTCGCCGATGGTCTCATCACCGTTCCGGGTGACCTCCGTGTAAGGAAGATGACGCCGAACTCGTTCCATCGAACGGAGCTGCAGGAGCTACTCCAGAAGCGTGGGGTGGAACGAGTGGTAATCTGCGGTCTCCAGACGGAATACTGCGTCGACACCACTCTCCGGCAGGCGCTCTCGCTCGGCTACCGCGTCGTCCTTGCTTCCGACGCGCACTCCACCGTCGATGGCGTTCTGATGGCAGCTCAGATCATCGCTCATCACAACCACACCTTCCGGAACATGAACAGCTTCGGTCCGGTGATCGAGGTGAAGCCGACGGCGGAGGTAGCGTTCGACGCGTGAAGGCGCGGCCGAAGTCACTTGGCAGTGGCGAGGTGTGCCGGGCGCTCAATGCTTGCGCGGATCCGAGCGGCAGCGCCAACCACCGCCAGTATGGACTGTTCACTTGGCGTCGCCAATCTGGATCCAAGCGATCGACATGCCGCAGCCGCACTCGCATCCCGACCTATCCGCCGGCATACGCGGAGGTGAACATGGGCAGCGCAACGGTGCAGGGACAGCTCTGGGGCTTACAGGCCAGAGACTTCGCGACGTACCTCGAGCAAGTGTGCTTGCCGCTCTTCGGAGCGGCGCTGGATGCCGCTCACGTGACCTTCGGTACGCGTCTCCTGGATGTCGGATGCGGTGCTGGTCTTCTCTCGCTGCTGGCCACTCTGCGCGGAGCCGAGGTGAGTGCTCTCGACGCCTCGGCTCCCCTGCTGGAGATCGCGCGGGAGCGCGTGCCCACCGCGGATTTGCGACAGGGCGACCTCGAGGCACTTCCCTTCGCCGACGACAGCTTCGATGCCGTGACTGCGGTGAACAGCGTGTTCTACGCATCGGACATGGAGGCCGCGATTCGTGAGCTCGGCCGCGTGGTGCGGCCAGGCGGGCGGGTCGTGGTTACGGCGTGGGGACCGCCGGAGAAGTGCGAGTTTCTCCGTGCCGTTCTCTCGTCCGTGGGAGCGCTGATGCCACCCCCGCCGCCGGGCAGGACGCCGGCACATCCGGGAGCACTGTCGGAACCCGGAGCGTTGGCGGGCGCGCTCGAGCGCGCGGGGCTGCGCGTGTTGGCGGAGGGTGAGGTCGACTGTCCCTTCGTCTTCCCGAGCGCAGACGTGTCGTGGCGCGCGAACGCTAGCGCGGGGCCCAACCAGATGGCGATCTCGCACAGCGGCGAGGAGGCGGTTCGCGCCGTCTACGAGGAGGCCGACCGCGCGCACATGCAGCCGGATGGGAGCATCCGCTACGAGAACGTTTTCCTCTGGGCAGCGGGTGAGCCGACGTAGCGATCGGGTTTGGAACCGCGCGCGGTTTCGGCCGATTCATGAACCCGTGTGGCCGACCGGCGACCATCAGGGCGCGACGTCGCGGCGTACGAGCCGGAACTGACCTTCACTCGGGGACTCGATGAAAACCCAGTACTACACCGCCACCACACTGGACGGCTTCATCGCCGATCCGAACGACTCGCTCGACTGGCTCTTCCCACTCGGTGACGTCGAGGAGACGAGCTACCCGAACTTCATCAAGGAAGTCGGCGCGCTGGCGATGGGCTCGACCACCTACGAGTGGGTACTTCGCCACCACGTCCTGAAGGAGGCGGACCGCCCGCAGCCATGGTCGTACGAGCAGCCGACCTGGGTGTTCACCTCGCGCGATCTTCCGAGGGTTCCCGGAGCGGAGATCCACTTCGTACGCGGTGATGTTCGCCCGGTTCACGAGGACATGGCGAAAGCGGCCGCCGGGAAGAATATCTGGCTAGTGGGCGGCGGCGATCTCGTGGGACAGTTCCACGATCAGGGGCTGCTCGACGAGATCCACGTCCAGATCGCCTCCGTCACACTCGGGGCAGGGAAGCCGCTCCTCCCCAGGAAGATCACGTCGCCCCCGCTTCGTCTACTGTCGACGCGCGCGATCGGGACCAGCTTTGCGGAACTGGTGTATCAGGTTCCACACCCGGAACCATCCCGATAACGACCGCCATGAGCACCGTCCGCTGCGGCGCCCCGATTCTCGTACTCGCCATGTTCGGCGCGGTCGCCGCCTGCCACAACAGGCAGGAACCGACGACCGCGCACGCACGGGCGGCGGACAGCGTAGTCCTCGAGCGCTCTCGCTGCTTCGGCAGCTGCCCCGCCTACCGGCTGCGAATCGGAGAAGATGGAGCGGTCACACATGTCTCGCGCGACTCCGGCGACGCGTCCGGCACGAAGACCGACTCGATTGCGCGGAGTCAGGTTGAATGGCTCCTGGGTGAAGCAGAGCGGATTGGCTTCTACTCGTTACCCGAGGTCATCGCCGACGACAGCACGCTTTGCCCACTCCGCGCCACCGACCATCCGACCGCGACGGTGACGATCTACCGCGACGACTCCGCTCACACCGTCGTCGACTACCACGGCTGCTACGCGTCGCACGATCTGGCTGTGGCGCCGAAGGTCCAACAGCTCCGCCGCTTCGAGGCAGAGATAGACTCCATTGCGGGAGTGAGCCGCTGGGTGCGACCGGCATCGCGCTGACTCGAGCCGGCCGCGCACAATCCGCGTATCCGCCAGCGAATCAGGGCTGCTTCACCTTCCCCAGCGACCGGTAGTACTCCTCCACGAGTGCCTTGAACCGTTCCGGGACCTGCGGATCGGCGCCGAGCACCGGGCGCGTGGCGTCGTCCGCGTGCATCGCTCGTCGCAGCGCGAACTCGAACGCCTTTACGCTCTCGGTGACCGCCGACTGCAGTCGGTTCACCTCACCCTGATCCTCGTACGTGCTCTCGACGCCCAGCGCGCGCATACGTTGAATCGCACGATCGAGCTCGCCGGTATCCATGCCCTGACCCCGCAATGCGCGGCGCAGCTCTTCGGCGTCTCTCTGTCGCTCGCGATACTCACGAGTGAGCTGGCGGACGTCGTTTCCGCCGACCCCGCCGGTGCCGCCCCCGCCGCGCGCACCCTGCGCGTCACGCTGGCCCGACCCGGCCTGCTGGCCTGGCTCGCCCTGCAGCCGTCGACCCGATTGCCCGTGCGCATCTCGCGTGCGCTCCTCGAGCGACTCCAGGCCGCGCACGAGATCGCGTGCCTGCTCCAGGGTTCGATTCGCCTGCCGCTGCTCGCGACCAGCGTCGCGCAGTGCGTCGGCGGCCCGACTCACTCGCTGCTCGAGTGAATCGGTCTGCCGGGTGAGCTGCTCCGAGAATGCACGCGCGTATTCGGACGAAGGGTCGCGCACGAGTCCCTTGGAGTAGCGCACCTGATCCGACAGCCGACTCTGACGGATGTCGTCGGCCGCGCTCCGTAGCTGGCGCGACGCCTCCGGCTGGTCGCGCATCGATTCGCGAGAGAGCTTGCCGAGGCGCGATTCCAGAGTGTCTATCGCGCTCGCAAGTGAGTCCTGGCGCTCCATCAGCCGCTGCGCGCGCTCGCCATCGCTCCCTGGCGATCCGGGCGGCGTGCCGTTGGCGCCCGGCGTACCGTTCGTACCGACCCGCTGCATCTCCTCGGCGATGGCGCGCTGTTCGCGCGCGATCCGCTCTCCCCGCTGCGCGACATCGTTGGCGTCGCGCGCGCTGCGCCCCTCCCGGTTCTTGTCGAGCAGCCGCCGCGCGTCGTTCAGCCGCTGCAGCGCGGACGCCGACTGCGACACGCCGCCGTCGTTGGCGCCGGTCGCGGCGCGGCGCATCGCCTTCGCGGCCTCATCCAGCCGGCGCGCGCTCTCCTGGAGCTCGCGGTTGCCGGGCTGCTCGCGCGCGAGTCGCTCGAGCTGGCGTGCCGCCTTCTCCGTCTCTTCGGCGAGCTGTCGCTGCGCGCTCCCGTTACCGCCGCCGCTCGGCGATTGCGCGCCGGCGCCGAACCGATTCCGCAGCCGCTCGTTCTCCTGCTGCTGCCTCGCCGCGAGCTGCTTCAGCTTCTCCGCGGTCTCGTCCACGATATTGTCGGACGACCTGGATGACGCTCGCTGCTCCGTCTCGTACTGGTTGCGCAGCTGATCCTGTTGCAGCTCGAATAGATCGGCCAGATCCTCGGCGCGCGGGTCATCGCTGCTGCCGCCACCGCCACCACCGGCAGCGCTCCCGAACTGTACCTGGATCTCGCGGAACGCCGCTTCGGCGCGCTGCAGATGCTGGAGCGCGCGCTGCTCGGGCCCGAGAGCTTCGCGAGCGCGACGCGTGCCCAGCCGCTGCTCGGCGGCCCGCATCTCCGTGCCCGCCTTCGGCAGCTCCTCGGCTATGATGCGGAAGACCGAGTCGCGGCTCACGATGCCGCGACTGACGAGGCGCTGCACGAGCGTGTCCACCTGCGCGCGCAGGCGCCCCTGCGACAATACCAGCGTAGCGAAGTTGTCGCGCAGATAGTTCGACGCCATCCGCGCGCTGTCGCGATCGACCTTGAAGGTAGCGGCGATGATCTCACGCTGCCGCTGCGACAGCTCGCCCGGGCTGGCGCCCTGCCCGTCGCCCTGACCCGCGCGCTGCGCCTCCTGCGATTGGCTGTAGCTCTGGTCGAAGGGGCGGACAGTCATGAAGTAGATGTCCGTCTTCGCCACGCTGCCGCCGGTAGCGCTGTCGTTGTCGGTCGCGCGCGCGTAGTACGACACCAGGTCGCCGGGCTGGAGCCCGAGCTCCTCGAGGAAGAACGTGTGGCCGGCGGTGAGAGTGGTGCGGCGCGCACCCTTCGAGTAGAGCGGGACGACGCGTTCGGCGCTGCCATTCACGGAATAGCGCAGGTCCACCGACCCGAGCCCGTAGTCATCCGTCGCCTGGACCTCGACGTACACCTCCTCCACCGATGTCACGCGCGAATCGCGGCCGGGCTTGGTGAACGCGATCGCCGGCCCGTTGTCGTCGAGCACGTCGATCACGTAATCGAGCGAGCCTCTGACGGTTCGCCCCGTGGTCATCTCGAGCTCGATCCTGTAGAAGCCGGGCTTCGTCACCGTCATCGTGCCAGCCAGCACACCATCGGCGCCGAGCGTCATCGGGATCGGCGGCTCGCCCTCGACCACGATCTGGCCGCCCTTCACCGGCATTGTGGTGGTGGCGCGCATCGTCACCGATGTCCCCTTCGGCACCGCGATGTCACCGGCGTTGTCGACAGTCTCGCTCGGGAGGCCGGTGTAGGCGGGGTAGTGGTACTCGAGGCGCAGCGTCTGCACGTAGGGGAGAGCGAGCACGTCGAGGTGGTAGACCGGCGACCGCACGCCGTTGGCCTCCACGTAGTACGCGGTGCGCTCGACGAGATCGAAGAGCCGGATCTCGAATGCGCCGGAATCGCGGGATGCGATCAGCGGGATGTGCGTCCACGCGCTGTCTACGCCGCGCTGCACGGCGATCTGCGCTTCACCAGCATCGAAGCCATGGAGCCGCGCGCGAATGAGCTGTCCACCTCCGCGCGCCACCTCGGCGTTCCCGGGGTCCACCGCGATGTAATACGGGCGGGCCTCCTCGGCGCTCGTCCACGGCGCGGCGATGAAGCGTGCACCGGCGCGCAGGAACGTGGGCCCGATGCCGAGCGTGAGCGCCGCAACGACTATGATGCCCGCAATCGACGCGAGCGAGAAAGTGATGCTGCGCCCCTCGAGGCCCGCACCTGTGCCGACCGACTTCGTGCGCGCAACCGCGCGGTCCACCAACCGCGCGACGAGATGCGGTGATCGTACCGAATCCGGCGTTCCGGGAGCGGTCGATTCGACGGCGCTCAGCACCATGGCTTCGAGTGTCGGGTCGTGCTCCTCGAGGTACAGGGCGACCTGCGTGTCGCTCGCGCGCCGCAGGAGTGGAAGCAGGAGAAAGATCACGGCGAACGCGCCGATCACCAGCCAGCTGCCGATTCGCACACCCGTGACCACGGATGGCTCGAAGCGGTAGTGCTGCATCACCCACGCTCCCGCGAGAAGCATGAGGAGGGCGGCACCGAGTACGATCGTGAGGCCGGACAGAAAGAGCCTGAGCCGCCAGCGGTTGCGAACGTTCCGGATGGCGGCGGAGAGATTCCTGCGGGACATCGACATGTCGAGTGTACTGGCCATGTGCTCCCCCGTGTACGCGATTATCCGCTCAGCGTGCCTGGCGCGGCAGTCGGTTCGACAAAACCGTCTCGGCACCGAGTACCAGGAGCGCGGCAAGGAGCAGGAACCACCATGTGCGCTGCCGGCGTTCCAGCTCGGCTGGTGTGACGGTTTCGTCAGGATGCCGTGACCCGGTCGCGGTCGCGCGTGGTGCGACGGCCGCGGCAAAGAGGGCGGTGTCGAACGGCGCGAGGTCCGATTCGGCCAGGTTGACGTTCACGGCCACGACGCGCGCGGAGTCGCTCGTGCCACGGTCGGGCCGGATCTCGTAGAATCCCTGTTCGGCGAGCTGCAATGGGGCGGACTCGCCCGATGTGCCGAGATGCAAACGTGTCCCCGAAGGCGCCACCACCACGGCCGGCGTGGAGCTCCCCGCTATCGTCGTGACGTCGCCCACCACCGCCCAGGGTCGTGTCTCGCTGTATCCTGCGGCGTACGTCGCGGCCTCGCGCAGGACGGGGAGAAAGAGCGGCTGCAGCGGAAAGTCGCTCCATACGCCGTCCAGCGCGGAGGTGAGCACGAGCACACGGCCGCGACCAACGCGTCGCTCGAGCAGGGCGACGTGGCCGTCGTCGAAGCGCGCCAGCTCCCGGTCGCCTGGCGCGGGCGCGATGTTCCAGTAGCGATAGAAGCGCGCGGCAGAGAAGTCGCCGCTATGTGGTGTGGAGAAGACGTCGAATATCGGATGCGTGCGATCGAGAAAGCCGAGCGTGGCACCGTGCGCGTCGAGGCGGTCGATGGGCGCGGCGGGACGCGGGAGCAGTCGGTCGGCGAGCTCGGGCCAGTCGTCGGGGCGGCTGTGCGCGCCGAGCGCGATCAGGAGTCCGCCGCCGCTACTGACATAGTCGAGCAGCCGTCGCCCGCCTTCGCCGCCAGGTACCGGCGCATCATCGAGGATCACGAGCCGCGCACCTCGCAGCGCTCCGCGCGTGAGCCCCGAGCCGCGCACCGTGCTCACGTCGAAGGATGGGCGATCGCCGATACTCAGCGCTCGCCCGACGAACAATCCCGCGCCCGGTGCCGTGCTCGATGACTCGAACACGATGACTGGAAGCGATGGCGTGCGCGTGAGCGTGAAGTGGAAGACGTTGTCCGGCTCGAGCGCATCGGCGCCGGCGCGCACGGTGCCGCGCGAGACTCCTTCCGGGAGGGGAAGAGAATCGAATCGCGCCATAGCCCTGCCGTTCGGCGGAATTTCGGTGACGAGGCTCTGCTGAACGCGCCCGTTTAGCTCGAGTGTCACGGTACGTGCGGAGACGGAGTCGGCGCTTCGGTTGGCGAGCCAGGCGATGACGGTGGCGCGGTGGCGCTGTGCACCCGTGCGATCCACTTCGTTGCGCACCTCCACGGAGGTGACCGCAACATCAGAGGTCATGCTGTCGCCGACGTTCACCTGCACCAGCCTGACGCCGGAGGGGAGCGACGGGAGCTCGCGTCGACTCCAGCCGGCGCGTTGTGCGTCGGAGATGAGCACGACTTCGCGCCGCTCCCGCGCCGTGTCGCCGAGGATCCGTCCGGCCACCCGCAACGCGGCATCGTAGCGCGTACCGCCCGCCGTCGGACGTACGCTGTCGAGCGCGGCGAGCAGCGTCGACCTGTCGCTCGTGAGTGAGCCGGTGGCCACGGCCGCGTCGTCGAAGTACACTATGGCGCCGCGGTCCTCGCCGCTCAGCCCGTCCACCACGCTCTTCACCGCGGAGCGGGCGCGCGTCCAGCGATCCCCGTACGCCATGCTGTACGAGCGGTCGAGCAGGACCACCACATCCCGAGCTCCGGTGGATGCGCCGAGCAGCGCCGAGCGCCGCTCGAGAAATGGCCGCGCGAAAGCGAGCACGAGGAGCGCGACCGCCGCGCATCGGAGCGCGAAGAGGAGCAGGTTGCGGATCCGCTGTCGTTTCACCGACTGATACGGGATGCGCTCCAGGAACATGAGCGAGGGGAAGCGCAGCACCGTCTTCCGCTCCCTGTGCGTGAGGTGCACCAGCACCGGCACGGCGAGGGCGGCGAGCCCGAGAAGGAACCAGGGAGCGAGCAGGCTCGGCATCAGCGCACCCGGATCAGCCGCTCGCGTCGGCTCAGGAAGTCGAAGAGCGCGTAGTCGAGCGGGCGCGAAGTATCGAACATCGCGTAGTCCATCTCCTGCTCGCCGATGCGCCTCCCCAATTCGTCGATGTGCGCGCGGATCATCTCGCGGTACTTCTCGCGCAGCCGACCGGGGACGAGCGGGATGCGCTCGCCCGTCTCCAGATCCTCGAACGTCCCCGCCTCGTCGAACGGAAACTCCAGCTCGGCGGGATCGAGGACGTGCATCACCATGACGTCGTTGCCGCGCTGGCGGAGGTGCTGGAGCGCGTCGATTATCTGGTCCGGCTCGGCGTAGAGATCGGAGATGAGAAGGATCATGCTCCGCCTCCGGACGTGCTCGGACAGCTTGACGAGCGGCTCGCGCAGCTTCCCCGGACGCTCGGCCCTCGCACGCGCGATGATGTGCAGCACCGCGGAGAGGTGCTTTGCCGACGGCGGTACGAGCTCCACGATGTCCGTATCGAAGGTGACCAGCCCCACGCGATCGCGTTGGCCGTGCGCGAAGTAGGCCAGGCATGCCGCCAGGTATTTGGCGTAGTCGAGCTTGGTCACCGCGCCGCTTCCGTAGCTCATGGAGGCGGAGACATCGAGCAGGATCGAGAAGTTCGTGTTGGTATCCGCCTCGAATTCCTTGATGTAGTACCGATCGCTGCGCGCCCAGAGGCGCCAGTCGATGCGGCGGATGTCGTCGCCCGGCATGTACGCGCGATGCTCGGCGAAGTCGAGCGACATGCCGAGGTGTGGCGAGCGGTGCAGCCCGTTGATGAATCCCTCCACCACCGTGCGCGCCAGCAGCTCGAGGTTCCCGATGCGGCTCAGCGTGGCGGGGTCGAGAAAGGTCGTGGCGTCCGCGGGCGCGGCGCCGGTCTCCACCTCGCCCGGCCGCGCGCCTTCCGAGCGGCTGCGAAGCGAGTCGACCCTCACATCCCGCTCCTCGGGACCGGCACCTGCTCCAGCAAGTGCTCCACCACCTGGTCGCTCGTCACGCGCTCGGACTGCGCGTGGAAGTTGAGAAGCACGCGGTGGCGCATGACGGGGTGGGCGAGGGCACGGATGTCGTCGAAGCTCACGTGGTAGCGGCCGCGCATGAGCGCGCGCGCCTTCCCGCCGAGGACGAGGTACTGCGCGGCGCGCGTGCTGGCGCCGTACGAGACCCACTTCTTCACGAGCTCCGACGCGCCCGTCGAGGTGGGGCGCGATGCCCGCGCGAGGGCAACGGCGTACTGCGCTACGGTGTCGGAGATCGGCACGCGGCGCACCAGCTCCTGGAACGCGACGATGTCGCTCCCCGTCACCGCATGCGAGAACTCGGGACGCTGCACGGCCGTCGTGGCGCGTACGACGTCCACCTCCTGCGCTTCGTCGAGGTAGTCGATGATCACCTGGAACATGAAGCGGTCGAGCTGCGCCTCGGGGAGCGGGTAGGTACCCTCGAGCTCGATCGGGTTCTGCGTGGCGAAGACGGCGAACGGCTCCTCGAGCTCGTACGTCGTCCCCTGCACGGTGACGCGGTGTTCCTGCATCGCCTCGAGGAGCGCGGCCTGCGTCTTGGGCGGCGTGCGGTTGATCTCGTCGGCCAGGACGACGTTGGCGAAAATGGGACCGGCGGTGAACATCATCTTCCGCTGCCCGGTGGCCGGATCTTCCTGGATGATGTCGGTGCCCGTGATGTCCGACGGCATGAGGTCGGGCGTGAACTGGATGCGCGAGAAGCGAAGGTCGAGCACGCGAGCCATGGTGTGGATGAGGAGCGTCTTCGCCAGGCCCGGCACGCCGACGATGAGACAGTTGCCGCCGGCGAAGAGGGCGATGAGCGCCTGGTCGATGACGGCGTCCTGACCGACGATGAGCTTGCGCATCTCGCGCACGATCTCGGTGGTGCCGCTGCGCAGCCGATCGGCGAGCGCGATGTCGTCGGCCGCTTCGAGCGCGGCGTGCTCTCCAGTCACGATTCCCACGGAAATTCCTCGTCGTCGGGGTGAATGCCTTCAAGGTCGATGGATCAATGGAGCCAGACTCCATCGGTCTCGTTGAGCGCTCAGTGCACGAACCCGTACATGATGTAGTTGACACCGATCTTGTACGCTTCGTTGGTGAGCGGGATGGGGAGGAACCCTTCCGCCGACCACTGCCAGTAGTCGCCGATGTCGTTGTCGAAGTTGGCCACGACCATCAGTCGCCTGGCCGGGTCGTTGTTCTCGTAGATACCGTAGAACTGCGCACCCCCTCGGTATCCCATCATCTCCAGCGACTGGATCCCGAAGAACGACTGGAACACCGCGTTCGAGACGTCGAGCGGAACGAGCCGCCCGTTCGGCAGCACGCGGCGCATCTGCTCCTCGAAGTTGTACCAGTCGCGACCGTTGAAGTCGTCGACAATGAGGAAGCCGCCTTTCTGCAGATACGCTCGGAGTCCCTGCACTTCGGCGTCCGACTGCTGCCAGCATCCGGGCTCGGAGAGGTAGGCAATGGGGTACCTGAAGAGCTCGGGATCGCTCGCATCGAGGACGACGCTGCTGTCTACGCGCGCGTCGAGTGTGGTGAGCTCGGTGACGATCTTCATGAGGTTTCGATCGGCCACCGGGTAGTCGTGGTGCCACCCCGGACCTTCGTTGCTCCAGCAGCGGAAGTCCTCGCCGCCATAGCGGAGGCGCACGAAGGCGTAGCGTCCGTCGTACGAAGGGTTGGACTCCACCGTCGCATCGCCCCGCATCCAGTAGCGCTGGGCACCCGCCGCTGTGGAAATCAACATGATGCCCGCCAGCACGTAGCGCGCTCTCAATCTCACGGAACCCTCCCCGCGCCCGTGGGCGCGCCCTGGTGCAGCTCGAGCAGCAGCTTCTGTGCGCGCTCGAAGTCGGGGGCCGCCTCGAGCGCCTGGAGCACCGCATGTCGCGCACCGGCGTCGTCGCCCGCCCGGTGGAGCGCGAGGGCGAGCTGGTAGAACGCTTCGGCCCGGTCCACCGGCGCCAGGGCGACCACCGCCCGCCGCTCGCGCACCGCCTTCGGCCAGTCGCCGAGCGTGGCATACATCGTGGCCAGCTGCTCGTGCGTGGCGGCCGTGCCGGGCGCGATATACATCGCCCGCTCCAGTACGCGTGCGGCGCCCGCGGTGTCGTGCCTGCTATCGAGAAGCTTCGCGAGCAGGAGGTGCGCCTCGTACTGGGTGTCGTTCGAGCTCACGATCGACTTCAGCTCGGCGATCGCCGCCGTAGTATCGCCGCGCTTCAGAGCGAGCTGGCTCAGATACCAGTACGCGCTCTCGCCGGCCGTGTACTCGGGAAACATGGCCTTTGCCTCCTGGAAGCGCCGCGTTGCCTCGTCATCGCGCCCCGAGCGCAGCGCGGCAATACCGTCTCGCATGGAGCTCGCGAACTTGCCATCGCCCGCGCGCGCGGCTGCGCTCGCGTCCGATGGATCGCCGCGGAGCAGGAGTGGCTCGACGATCGCGAGCCGGTCTCCGAAGCGCTCCCGCACGTATTTGTCGAATGCGGCGTCGAACCGCTCGGGGGTGGTACCGAGCACACTCCGGAATACCTCCGGTGTGCTCGAGCCATCCTTGTACGCGCGGAGCATCCGCACGAGCGCCTGGTTGCCGTGGTCGCGCGCGATGAGCTCGCACACTAGCGAAGCTTCGTAGTAGGCGTGGATGACCTGCTGCGGGTACGCGGGTCGGGTGAAGCCATCGTTGAGCCGGCTCGGCGGTGGGAGCGCACCACCCTTGAACGCCGCGAGGAAGTCGGGCGTCACACGCGCACCCCAGCCGGGTCGCGCACGCCGCTCCTCGAATACGGACAGCCCTTCGGAGAACCAGCGCGGCACGCGATGACCGCTCGATCCCAGCGTGAAGGCGTGCGCCAGCTCGTGCCAGAAGGTAGAGCCCCAGTTGAAGTCGCCCACCTTGCGGCCGAAGGGCGAATCCATGGCCAGCACGTTGCCGAAGCTCACTCCCAGCGCACCGATCCCCGGCAGCCCCATGGTGCGCACGGAGAAGTCCGCGTGGCTGCGGTAGAGCTCCACGCGCACGGGATCGGCGGGCCGGTAGCCGTAGCGCGCCGCGAGCGAGTCGTACGCCTCGGTAGCGAGGTCGCGCAGGTAGAGTGCGAGGAGGTCGGCGTCCTTCCGCTCGATCATGAACACGAAGTGCGGTGCGCGCACTTCCGTGTAATCCTTGAAGGTGTCGAGGAGATCGAGCGTGTTCTTGATCTGCACGTTGTACGGGTCGCCCGCGAAGGCGCGCTCGAGCTCCTGCCGACCATCCGCGACCATGCCGGTGCGCAGCAGGTTGAGGCCGAGTA
Organism: Gemmatimonadaceae bacterium; assembly: GCA_035688075.1. GTDB lineage: Bacteria > Gemmatimonadota > Gemmatimonadetes > Gemmatimonadales > Gemmatimonadaceae > JADGGM01. The sequence continues at coordinate 12,098 of DASSNL010000056.1, read as the reverse complement.
AACCGCGCGCGCGCCAGGATTTCGGGTCCCGCTCCACGCCCTGCCGGGCGAATGCAGCCGCCCGCGAATAGAAGCGGTTGCGCGCCAGCACCTCGCCAAGCGTCGCGTAGAACTCGCCGTCGTGCGGATTTCGTGCGAGGGCGCGCCGCTCGGCGTCGGCGAAGCCGGCGCTGTCGTTGCCCAAAAGGCGCGCCGCGGCGAGCATGGCGAGCGCGGGGCCGTACGCCGAATCGACGGCCAGCGCGCGATTCGCAGCGCCCGTGGCGGCTTTCAGGTCTTCCGCGTCCAGCCGGATCCGCGCCATGAAGACGTGTGCGTCCACGAAGTCCGGGTCGGCCTTCAGCGCGCGGCGGAGAGCGTCCATAGCACCCGGCTCGCCGTCGTTCGCCAGGCGCCGCGCCAGAGCGAGCAGCGCCCGCGGCTCCGACGGATTGCGCGCGAGCACGTCCGCGATCGTCTTCTGCGCGTCCGTGCTGTTGTACTTGTCGAGGAAGAGCTCGGCCTCGAGGATGCGCGGCTCGAGGTCGGTGGGGTCTCGCGCGATCGCCTCGTCGAACGCCTTGAGGGCATCCTTGAACAGCTCGGGGTCGTCTTCACCGAGGTAGCGGCACGCAATCCCGACCGCGGTCAGCTCGCGCGACGTGAGGCGCGTGCCGCGCTGGTTGTAGACGTCGATGAAGTGGTCGAACTCGCGCATGGCCACCGCGCGCTCGCCGCGCATCCAGTGGATCTCGCCGAGCTTGACGCGAGCGGTAAGACTGTCGCGCGCCGAGCCGCGCACGGCTGCGGTGAAGGCTCGCTCGGCTTCATCGAGGCGGCCACGCGCCATGAGGGCTTCGCCGAGCGCTGTCTGCTTCTGGATCGTAGCGCGGTCCTGCGCGCGGAGCGGGGTCCACGCGGCGCTCGTCGCGGCCAGTCCGAGCGCGATCTGCCCGCTCACGGCCAACACGGTGAGCCCTCGCATCGCTGCTCCGCGCCGCCTCACGGCGTCCCTCCCGTCAGCTGCCTGAGCGTCCGGTTGGTGGTGGCCAGATCGACGAGCAACGCCTCGAGCGCGCGCTCGTACGCCGTGGAGTCCATGCTCGCCTTGCGCCGGCGGAGCGCGTCGATCTTGGCGTCCAGCGAATCCTTGTGGTGCAGCAGTGCGGCTACGCGCGGATCGCTCGATCCGGCGCCGGCAACAACGTTGGCCGCGACTGCACTCTCACGAAGGAAGAGCCGCGAGGCGAGCGCGCCGTCGGCCGTGTGCGCGCCGGGCTCGGCCGTCCCTTTACCGTCGCCGTCGTCGTCGAGCATGGCGTGCTCGCTCTGCAGCTGGTTCCCCGACTCGTACCCGCGCGCCACCTCGCGCCGCGCGTAGGTATAAGCTTCGAGCAGGGAGAGCCGGCCGTCCTTGTCCGCATCCGCGACGTTCCCCGAGTACGCGTCGACGAAGTGCCGGGCGAAGTGGGTCGCGTTACGCTCCATCACCGAGCTGGTGGCGGTGATGATCGCGCGGTGCCTGGCCGAGAGCACGGGGATGAACTCCGCGCTCGCGCTCGCAGTGTTGACGACCGCCACGCGCTGCGTGGACAGGGGCTTCAGCGCTCGCGCGAACTCCGCGGCTGACATGTCCGGGCCCGGCAGGTTGAGAAGCGAATGCCCGTCGCGCGCACTGCCGTGCCCGATGAGGAGCACGAACACCACGTCGCCCGAGCGTGCCGACTTCGCGATGCGCGCGATCGCGCGCTGGACTTCGGTCTTCGTGGATCGCCCTGCGATGCGTCGCGAGTCGCGCTCCGGCCGCTCGGTGAGCACCGTGATCGCGCTGTCGGCTACACCGCTGGCGGTGCGCGCGGCTTCGGCCATCTTCATCGCGCTCTCGTAAAACTCCTGCTCGTACTCCGGTGCGCCGCCCACGCCCGCCACGATCAGGACGTGCGTGACCGGTGCGGGCGCCCGCGGCGCGCGCGCCGATCCCGCGGCCGGGCTCTGCGCCGGAGCCCCGGACTGCGCCGCGATCACCGCGCCGAGCATCATGGGCAGGAGCGCCAAGCGCATCAAGCCAACCCCCGCGAGCGTCTGTACGCCCATTCGCCGCCCGCGAGGGCGAGCAACACGACGAACACGATCGGCATATCCCACAGATCCAGCCGCTGTACCACGGTGTTCCCACTGGTGGAATACACGAGATCGTTCGCCGCATTCGCCGCCTGGGCAGCCGTGTAGTAGCGCCCGCCGGTCTCTTCGGCGATGCGCCTCAACAGCGCCGAATGCTGCTCGGTACCGAACGACTCGACGGTGGGATCGATGACGGAGACGAACGCGGTGTCACTCGTAATCGTATCGGCGGCCGACAGGGCAGTCACCTGAACGCGATAGACGCCACGCTCGGTGGGCGTCAGCGCGCCCTGGTACTGGCCATCGCGCGCGCCAGACCATCCGAGCGGGATGTGCTGCTCCACGCCTGAAGGATCGATGACGGTTGCAGTCGCGCTCACACCGTTCACGCCGTGATACCCTTTGTCCAGCACCTCGGCGTTCAGCGGCAGCGGCTCGTTCACCCCCGCGTGGTCGGTGGCCATGGCGACCGTCACGCGCTCCGGTACATCGCTCACCAGCCAGCGCAGGGTCTGCTGCCAGAACGTCCGGTAAGTGGGGTCGCCCACTGGAATGCTCGCGTCCATCTGCCAGAGCCAGGAGTCCTGGATGGGGAACGCTATCGCCTTCCCCCGCCCGTAGCGCTGGTACGCCATGACGACGCCCCGGTCGCCACCGTCCGGCGCCGAGCCAGCGAGCAGGGTGGTCGCACCCGGCTTCGCGCGCGAGATCTGGTTCACGCTCGACACGACCGGCATGGTCTTCCACCGCGCCGCGGATGCGCTGTCGTTCGCCGCGATCTGCGTGGCCGGGTGGATGGCTCCCGCCGGCGTGAGCGCGACCTTCACCTCGTGGAAGGCCGGCGTCCCATCGTCTGTCGGGGGGAGTAGCACGGGGAGCACGTCGGCCAGCGGCGTCCCCGCGTAGCCGCCCTCGGCGAACGCCTTGCGGCCGCCGAGCATGAGGAGCCCGCCCCCGCGCTCGCTCACGAAGTCCGCCATCATACGCAGCTGGTCGAGCGTGAAAGCGCTCGCCTCGATGCTCCCCAGCACGATCCCACGGTAGGCAAAGAGCTCTTCGCGCGTCTTCGGGAACCCGGTCACGAGCTCGAGGCTGTCATCGATGCTCATGCGGAAGAACCGATCCTTCGCCGTGCGCACGAGCGTCACGAGCTGGAGGTTGCGATCGTCGTCCACGGCCATGTGCAGGAATTTGACGTCGAAGCGCGGCTCTCCCTCCACGTAGAGAATCCTGGCTCTTGCATCACGCACCGCGACGAGCGCGGTCTGCGAGTTGTTCTCCGTCACCATCTCGCCCTGTTGTGGGGCGATGCGAACGGTGAAGAGCCGGGCACCGGGCGTGGCGGCGGGGATGCGCACGCGCACGGTGGTCACGTCCCCGTCCGGAGGGAGCCTCACGTCCTGCGTGCCGACGATGCGGCCGCTGTCCTCGACCACGAGGGGCACCGTTCGCCCGCCGTATCCGCGCTGCGTGACGTCGACGTTGACGATGAGCGCCGCGCCCTGGAGCACCGTACGCGGCGCGTCGACGCGGCTTACCTCGATGTCCTTCGCGAACCGTTCCCGCCCCACGCCGATAGTGGAGACTCTCACCCCGCGCGCGTGCAGCGAGCGAAGGGTTTCATCGAGCGTGCCCGCGGATCCGTTGTCGGCTCCGTCGCTCACGAGGACGAGGCCGGCGAGCGGGATTCCCTCGAGCTCCTGACGCGTGCCTTCGAGCGCGGGCGCGAGACGTGTCGACGAGCCGTCGAAGGCGAGATCGCCCACGTCGGTGATCTGCCCACCGTCCCCGCTCGTGCGGAAGACTCGGACGATGAACCTGTCGGCGAGAGCGCGAGCGAGCGTGCCGTTCGCGCCATCGAGGAGTGAGCGGACTAGATCGGCGCGAGTGCGGCCGTCCATGTCCGCCACCTGCATACTGCGCGAGTCGTCGACGAGCACACCGACCACGTTGCGCTGCGGGACGGCGGAGGCTACGAGTAGCGCGGGGTCGAGGAGCGCGAGCAGGAGGAGCGCGAGGATCAGGGCGCGCATGCCCCCGAGGATGACGCGGTCGCGCCTCGTGCCGCGGACGCGCGCGCGCGAGTAGCTGGCCACGGCGATGACGGCGGCGATGCCGAGCGCGATCGCCACGATCAGAGCCGCCCCCGATGCACCGAAGACGACATGCCCGCGCTCGAACACCACGGGGCGATACTTGAAGAGGAGCTCGATCAGTCCATCCACGTCCGATCCTCATCCCCGCGTTCGAAGCAGCGGCAGTGCGGGTATCCAGCGGGCGCGCAGCCGGATATGCAGTATACGCGAGGTGAAAGCGAAGCGCTGTCAATGCCTGAGCTTGCTTGACGGCACTGCCTGAGCGCGTTAGCACATATGCGGCCCGAAGCTCTGCGGCCAGATGTCCGGACCCACCCACTCGCTCGAGGAGGCGCGTATGGCTCGCGCACGTTCGATCGCTGGTCCGCTCCTGGTGCTGCTCTCATTACTACCGATGGCTGCCCAAGCGCAGTCGGGAGCGATTCGCGGAAACATCACTGACGCCAACACCCACCAACCGATCGCAGGCGCCACCGTCGCCGTAGGGAGCCGAGGCTCCCTCGCCCGAGACGATGGCGCCTACTTCATCTCCGATATCTCTGCAGGCGCTCGGACAGTGACGGCCAGGATGCTGGGATACGCGGAGGGGACCCGCACGGTGACCGTATCTGCCGGCGACACCGTAGTGGTGGATTTCGCACTCACTCCCCAGGCAGTCAACCTCTCGCAGGTAGTGGTGGTGGGCTACGGTGAGGAGCGAGCCGGCAACATCACTGGCGCGGTGAAGCAGGTGAATGCCGACCAGTTCAACCCGGGCACGGTCGTCACTCCGCAGGATCTCATCCAGAGCAAGGTGGCGGGCGTGCAGGTGGTGGACAACAACGTTCCCGGCGGCGGACTGTCGATCAGGATACGTGGTGCCACCTCGATCAACGCTAGTAGCGACCCGCTCTACGTAATCGACGGTGTGCCCATCGGCACCAGCGCCGGCGGCGGGATCTCGGCTGGGAACGACGCGCTCAACTTCCTGAACCCGAACGACATCGAAAGCATAACGGTGCTCAAGGACGCGTCGGCGGCGTCGATCTACGGCGCCAACGCGGCGAACGGCGTGGTGCTCATCAAGACGAAGACGGGGCAGGGAGCGCCGCACGTCACCTACACCGGGAGCGTATCCGCATCGTCGGTTACCAGGCTGCCGGAGATGTTGAACGCAGCGCAGTTCCGCGCGGCGGTCGAGCAGTACGCGCCGCAGAATGCGGATCAGCTGGGGAACGCGAATACCGACTGGTTCGGTATGATCGACCGTACCGGCTGGGGACAGCAGCAGAACGTGACCGTCGCCGGCGCCGGAGAGACGAACAACTACCGCATATCGGTCGGATACCTCGACCAGGACGGGATCATCCGCAACTCCGGCACGAAGCGCCTCTCGCTCGGCCTGGGCTACAACCAGCGACTCTTCGACGATCGCCTCGATATCCGCGCGAACGCCAACGGTGCCCGCTCCGACGACCACTTCACGCCTGGTGGACTTCTCAGCAACGCGGCCCAGATGGGACCCACGCAGCCGGTCATGGATCCTTCCACGGTGACCGGTTTCTACGACTGGCCGGGGAACACGCTGCAGTCGGCCGACAACCCGGTGGCGATCCTGAATCTCGCATCGGCGCTGGGCACGACGTATCGCAGTGTCGGCAACGCTCGCGCCGAGTACAGCCTGCCGTTCATCGAGGGGCTCAAGGCGGACGTCAACCTCGGCTACGATGTCACGAAGGTGACCCAGAAGACCTTCAATCCGAGCACGCTGCACGGCGAGTCGAAGTCGGGCGAGGGAGGATACGACTACCGCGCGGATCGGAGCCAGCTCAACACGGTTCTCGAGACCTACCTGAACTATGCGGCGCCGCTGGACGTGGTACCTGGAAACGTGGACGTCACGGCCGGCTACTCCTACGCGAAGTCCCACGGCGAGAATCCATCTCTCACCGCCACCGGTCTCGGAACGGACCTCCTCACGACGGAGGGCTTCCCCACCGCCCAGAACATCTCGCCGTTCCTCGATACTCAGGACAGTAAGCTCATCTCGTTCTTCGGGCGGCTGAACTACAACCTGAACGATCGCTACCTGCTCTCGCTGAGCGTTCGTCGCGACGGCTCGTCGCGCTTCGGAAAGAGCAACGCGTGGGGAACCTTCCCATCGGCGGCAGTTGCCTGGCGTATCTCGGAGGAGCCGTTCATGAGCGGCCTCTCCGCGCTCTCGGACCTCAAAATCCGCGCGTCGTGGGCGAAGACGGGGAACCAGTCGTTCGCCAACTACCAGCAGTTCTCGACCTTCCTGGTGGGGAACGGTCAGGCGCAGGTGCAGTTCGGCGACAAGTTCGTGAGCACCGCTCGTCCCAGCGCGGTGGACCCGAACATCAAGTGGGAGGAGACGCGCTCGTGGGACCTGGGGATCGACTACGGCTTCATGGATCAGCGCTTCAGCGGCTCGATCGATTACTACCGGAAGAACACGGACGATCTGATCTTCACGGTGCCCGTCGCCGCGGGGACGAACCTCTCGAACTTCCTCACCACCAACATTGGCAGCATGAAGAACGAGGGCGTGGAGCTCAGTCTCAGCGCGCGCGTGCTGGATGGAGCGGATCGCCGGCTCGGCTGGACGGCGGACTTCAACGCCTCGCACAACACGAACGAGCTCACGAGCATCAACCCGTTCGCGGGCCCGGCGCAGCAGATCCTCACCGGTCTCGTGTCGGGAGGCGTGGGTACCTACATCCAGGTGCTCCAGCCTGGTGAGCCGATCAACTCGTTCTTCGTTTACAAGCAGAAGTACGCGAACGGGAAGCCGGTGGAGGGAGAATACGAGACTCTGCCCGGTGATTCGGTAGCCGAGCGGAGGGCATTCCACGATCCGGCGCCGAACTGGATCCTGGGCCACTCGTCGTACTTCACGTACGGGAAGTTTAACCTCAACTTCACGCTGCGCGCGTACCTGGGGAACTACGTCTACAACAACATCGCGTCGAACCTGGGTACCTACCAGGAGCTCTCGCGCGCCTCGCCGTACAACCTCAGCACCTCGGTCCTCGAGACCGGGTTCATGACGCCGCAGTACCTCTCCGACTACTACGTCGAAGACGCTTCGTTCCTGCGCATGGACAACATCACGCTCGGCTACACCTTCGATTACGCCGACCACCCGGTGTACGCGTCGATCACGGTCCAGAACGCGTTCACGCTCACGGGCTACAGCGGTGTGGATCCGACGGCGGGGTTGAACGGGCTCGACAACAACATCTATCCGCGCTCGCGCACCGTCACCGGTGGGCTGAGCATCCAGTTCTGAGCGCTGATTCGTGGATTCGACTACTCGAGAGAGGATGAGATCATGAACGCCATGAAATGGAAGGCGCTCGCACTGGCAGGCGCTTTCCTGCTGACAGCTACGGTGGGCTGCACGGACGTCACCGTCGAGCCGAAGAGCACCATTACCGAAACGAACCTCTTCAACGATCCGGGCTCCTATCAGGCATTCCTCGCGAAGATCTACGCGGGCCTCGCGGTGAGCGGACAGCAGGGTCCGGCCGGCCAGCCCGACATCCAGGGGATCGATGAGGGCTTCTCGCAGTACCTGCGGCTCCTCTGGGAAGCGGAGGAGCTCCCGACGGACGAAGCAGTGATCGCGTGGAACGACATCGGCCTCCCGGAAATGAACACGCAGCTCTGGGACGAGAACAACTCGTTCGTGGTCGCCATGTACTATCGCATCTTCTTCCAGGTGAGCATGGCGAACGAGTTCCTGCGTGAAACGACCGACGAGAAGCTGGCCGCGCGCGGTGTGACGCCCGAGCTGAAGGCGCAGATCCAGCAGTACCGAGCGGAAGCGCGCTTCCTGCGCGCGCTGAGCTACTGGCACGGGATAGACTTCTTCGGAAACATCCCTCTGGTGACCGAGGACGACCCGGTCGGCGCCACGCCCCCGGCGCAGTCGACTCGTGTGGACATCTACAACTTCATCGTCAGTGAGCTGAACGAGATCCAGTCACAGCTCCCGCAGCCGGGACCATCCACGTATGGACGGGCGACTGGCCCGGCGGCATCGATGCTTCTCGCGGAGCTCTACCTCAACGCCGAGGTCTACACGGGTACGCCGGACTACGCCGACGCTCTCGCGGCAGCGGAGGCAGTCATAGGCTCGAACGCGTACAGCCTCGATCCCAAGTATCAGAACATGTTCCTGGCGGACAACAACAAGTCGCCGGAGATCATCTTCGCGATCACGCAGGACGGAACGAGGACGCAGACGTATGGCGGCGTGACCTTCCTCGTGCACGCATCGATCGGCGGGAGCATGACCGCGTCGAACTACGGTGTCGACGGTGGCTGGGTCGGACTGCGGCTGAAGCCCGAGGCATACCACCGCTACGCGTCGGGCGATCAGCGCGCGGCGTACTTCTACACCAGTGGGCAGACGGACACCGTGTCGGCCATCTCGGACTTCAGCAAGGGAATAGCAGCTCCGAAGTTCCAGAACGTCACATCGACCGGCGCGCCCGGCTCGAACGCGTCGTTCGTGGACACGGACTTCCCGGTGTTCCGCCTGGCCGAGGCCTACCTGATCTACACCGAGGCGGTGTTGCGGGGCGCAGGTGGCAGCATCGATCAGGCGCTCACCTATGTGAACGACATCCGTGAGCGCGCGTACGGTGGCACGGCCGGGGACATCACGATGGCTCAGCTCACGCTGCCCTTCATACTGGACGAAAGGGGGCGTGAGCTTCTCTGGGAGGCGCACAGGCGTACGGACCTGATTCGCTTCGGCGAGTTTACCGGCGGCGATTATGTGTGGTCGTGGAAGGGTGGGACGGAGGCGGGAACAGCGACCGAGAACTTCCGCGATCTCTACCCGCTTCCTGCTTCGGAGACCATCGCCAACCCGAATCTCGTCCAGAACCCGGGCTACTGACGATAGCGCTCCAGCATCATGACCTTCCAAACGGAGCTGCGTGGCAGCTGCCACGCAGCTCCGTTTGGAAGGCACGGTCCACTCTTCGCGCTGTGACTCGCATGCGCGGTAGCGCGGCAGCGGCAGCGACCCTCTGCCTGCTGACCGCTGCGTGCGCAGCTCCCGCTCGGCAGCCGCCGTCGCGCGTCCCGCCGGAGCCGGTGGCACCACGCACCGAGTTGACGCTACGGCCGGCGTGGACGCGCGGTGCGGTCTGCTACGAAGTCTTCGTTCGCTCTTTCTACGACAGCAACGGAGACGGCATCGGCGATCTGCGTGGCCTCACCGAGAAGCTCGACTACATCAACGACGGCGACTCGGCGAGCACCCACGATCTCGGCGCGAGCTGCGTGTGGCTCATGCCGGTTGCGGAGTCGCCGAGCTACCACGGCTACGACGTGAGCGACTACTACCACGTGGAGCCCGACTACGGAACGACCGACGACTTCCGGAAGTTCGTCGCCGCGGCGCACGAGCGGGGGATCAAGGTGCTGGTGGACATGGTGCTCAATCACAGTTCCAGCGAGCACCCCGATTTCCAGGCGGCGCTGCGCGACACGGCATCACCGTACCGGAAGTGGTACCGCTTCTCGCCCGAGCCGTTGGGGAAGGGGCCGTGGGGAGAGGTGGCGTGGCATCGCTCGCCTGTGCGCGACGAGTACTACTACGGCGTATTCTGGAGTGGGATGCCCGATCTCGACTATCACACTCCCGAGGTACGTGAGGAGGCGAAGCGGATCGCCGAGTACTGGCTGCGCACCATGGGTGTGGACGGGTTCCGGCTGGACGCGGTGCCCTACCTCGTGGAGGATGGCGACTGCCAGGTGGGGTGCGCCGGTACGCACGACTTCCTCCGCGAGTACGCGGAGTTCATCCGCGGCATCGCGCCGGCCGCGTACACCGTGGGCGAGGTGTGGGGGGACATCGACAGTTTGATGCCGTACTATCCCGACCAGCTCACGTCGTACTTCGGCTTCGAGCTCGCGGACTCGCTGATAGCGGTTGTGAACGACGGCTACGCGGCGGGCCTCCTCCCCGGCTACCTGCGGCTGCAGAGGACGGAGCCGGACTACCGCTGGTCGCCGATCCTGAGCAACCACGATGGAACGAGAAGCATGACGAGGTTCGGCGGCGACGTCGCGCGCGCGAAGCAGGCGGCCACGCTTCTGCTGACGCTCCCGGGCCTCCCGTTCGTGTACTACGGCGAGGAGATCGGTATGACCGGCGACAAGCCCGACCCGCGGCTGCGGACTCCGATGCAGTGGGCAGCGAAGTCCGGCGTTGGTTTCACTAGCGATACACCGTGGGAGAGCCCGCAGCCTGACTCGCTCAGCGTGAACGTGGCCGCCCAGGATACGGATCCCGGCTCGCTGCTGAACCTCTACCGCCGGCTCATTCACCTGCGAAAGACGAACGTCGCGCTCGCGACGGGCGAGCTGGTTCCGCTCCACGCGAGCGATCCTCAGGTGGCCGCGTATCTTCGTCGTGCCGGCGACCGCGCTGTGCTCGTGCTCGCGAACCTCGGGGGTGCACCCGTTGCGGGAGCTACCGTGAGCTCGGATGGCGGCGCGCTAGCGCCGGGAGACTACGCCGCGCGCGGGCTGCTCGGCGCGCCCGATGGCACCGAGCTCCGGGTGGCGAAGGGCGGGCGCATCGAAGGCTACACTCCCGTGTCGCGGCCGCTTTCGCCGCACGAGAGCCTCGTTATGGAGATCGAACACCGTCAGTAGGGCAGGGGCGGCCAACAGTTATTCGACCAGGGTGAAGAGATGACCGCTAACAGCTGGTGTGGACCGCTCGCCTTGATCTTCGTGGCGTTGGCAGCCCGTGCGATCGCGGCGCAGAGCGCAGGGGACGCGCCCGGCGGACCGGGGGAGACGCCCTCGTGGACCGCCGCCAGCAAGGAAGGAGTGGGGACTTCGATCACCACGGAATCGAAAGTCTGGTTCGCGCTCGGCGGCGGAATAGTGAACGAGGTCTACTACCCGCGCGTCGACGTGGCCGACAGCCGCTCGCTCGAGTTCGCGGTGAGCGACGGCAAGCGACTCCTGATAGAGTCGAGGGACATGCGTCACTCTATCGAGCGGCTCGACGATCGCTCGCTGGTCTTCCGGCAGACGAGTCGCGACTCGTCGGGCCGGGTGATGATCACCAAGACGTACGTCACCGATCCGGGCCGGAACGCTCTTCTGGTGGACGTAACCTTCACGGGCGGCGCGGGCGACCGGCTCTACGTGTTGTACCACCCGGCGCTCGGCAACACGGGCTACGGCGACACTGCTTCCACGCAGGACGGTGCGCTGGTGGCGCGGGAAGGCGAGATCGCCTCCGCGCTGCTCGCGAGCGGCGGATTCGCGGAAACGTCGAACGGCTTCGCGGGCGTGAACGACGCTTACGAAGATCTCATGCTGCACCGCCGGCTGACCTCGAAATTCGCGCGCGCGTCAGGCGGCAACGTCGTACAGGCAGCGCGCATAGCGCACCCGGCGCACTTCACCCTCGCGCTGGGCTTCGGAAGCTCGCCAGACAGCGCGATAGCCGCGGCGCGCGGCAGCCTGCGGACGGGCTTCGCCGCTGCTCGCACGAAGTACTCCAGTGGGTGGCACGACTACCTCGCAACTCTCGCGAAAGTCGCGGCGCCCTATCAGAAGCAGTTCGACCTCGCCGCGATGGTGGTTCGCGCGCACGAGGACAAGACGTATCGCGGTGCGATCATCGCCTCCATGAGCATCCCATGGGGATTCGCCGTCTCCTCCGAGCAGCCGAACGTGGGCGGCTACCACCTGGTGTGGGCTCGCGACCTGTACGAGGCCGCCACATCGCTGATGGTGGCGGGCGACAGCGCCACGGCGCGTCGCGCGCTCCGCTACCTCTTCGACGTGCAGCAGAAGCCGGACGGGAGCTTCCCGCAGAACAGCTGGCTGGATGGAAAGCCGTACTGGACGTCGCAG
>DASSNL010000050.1:0-4736 GCA_035688075.1 Gemmatimonadaceae bacterium | reverse complement strand
GTGCGCGAGACCGGCGGCGTCCGCAACGGCGCCGACGTGCTGCTGAAGTCGCTCTTCGTGCTCGTGGCCGGGTCGCGTGGACCGCTCATCTTCGGCGTGCTCCTCCTGGCGCTCGGCGGGTGGATCGTGTGGCGCGACATCGCGGCACACGGCCCCGTCCGCCGCCGCTGGATCTTCGGCGCAATGCTGGGCGAGTCCGTGCTGCTCGCGCTCGTGTTCGGCGTGGTGGTCGGGACGATCACAGCGCGGCTGCTCGGCGTGTTCGGGGCGCTCACGATGGCTCAGGTGGTGCAGCCCGACGGGCTCACGCGGCTCATGGTGTCGCTGGGTGCGGGGTTGTACGAGGAGCTGCTCTTTCGCGTGATCCTCGTGTCGGCGCTGGATTGGGGTGGGCGTCGGCTGCTGGGGTGGAGCCCCTGGGCGGCCGGTGCCGGCGCGACGCTGCTCGGTGCGGCCATCTTCTCCGCCTTTCACTACGTGGGCCCGTACGGCGACGCCTTCCAGCTCCAGTCGTTCGTGTTCCGGATGATCGGTGGCGTGTTCTTCAGCGGGCTCTACCTGCTCCGCGGCTTCGGCTTGGACGCATGGACGCACGCGCTCTACGACGTCTTCATCCTCCTCCGGTGACCGCGCCACAAGGCGTATCTCGCTACGTGTGAATGGGCACGGGCTGCCTCATCCCTCTCGAACCCCGCGCCCGAGCCGCCCTTCCCCTTGACATTCGATGTATCCGATCGCACCATATGCCCCACATACATCGAATGTCGATGGGAGACCCATGACGAAGACACCGATCGATCTGCTGCAGGGCACTCTCGACCTGCTCATCCTCAAGACGCTCTCCTGGGGGCCCGCGCACGGCTATTCCATCGCGCGGTGGATCGAGCAGCTCACCGGCCAGGTGCTCCAGGTCGGCGAGGGCTCGCTCTACCCAGCGCTGCATCGCCTCGAGGAGCGCGGGTGGGTCGAGGCCGAGTGGCGGCGCTCGGAGAACAATCGTCGCGCGAAGTTCTATCGCCTCACGACGCTCGGGCGCTCGCAGCTGCGCGCGGAGGCGGTGATGTGGGAGCGGTTCGTGGACGCTATGGCCAAGGTGCTCCGCGCCTCGGAGCAGCCGGCGTGAGGCGCGTGCGTCCGTGACCGATGCACCGGTCTGGCGGCGCTACTTCCGCCTGCTGCGCCCCGACAGCCGCGCCGACGTGGACGACGAGCTCACGTTTCACCTCGAGATGCGCGTCCGCGAGCTGGTCGCGCGCGGTATGCCTCCGGCCGACGCGCGGGCCGAGGCCGAACGGACCTTCGGTGACATGCGCGCAATCCGCGACGCATGCGTGACGATCGACGAGCGGCGCCTGCGCAGGCACGAGCGCCGTGAAGGAGTGGATGACATGATGCGCGACGTCAGGTTCGCTGCACGCTCTCTCCGAAAGAGCCCCGGCTTCACCTTCATGGCCGTCGTCTGCGTGGCGCTCGGCGTCTGCGTGACGACCACGATCTTCAGCGCGGTGGATGGGATCCTGCTTCGCCCGCTCCCCTATCCCAACGCCGACCAGCTCGTCGCGATCTACTCGCGGCTCGCGGCGAAAGGTGCCACCGGCATCAACATCTCGTACGAGGACTACCTCTCGTGGCGCGACGAGAATCGCACCTTCTCCCAGCTCGGCATCTGGACGTGGACGAACAACACCCTCTCCGGCGAGGGCGAGGCGGAGCGTGTGGAGGGTGCCGGGGTGACGGCGAACCTCTTTCCGCTGCTGGGCGTGCGACCAATTATCGGGCGCTCGTTCACGCCGAGCGAGGAGCTGCCAGGGAACGACCGCGTCATCATGCTCAGCTACGGCCTCTGGCAGCGCCGCTTCGCCGGCGACCCGGGGATCGTCGGCAGTCCGATCCAGGTCGATGGGCTTCCCTACACGGTCATCGGCGTGATGCCGCCGCGCTTCAACTTCCCCGACCGCGGGCAGGTGTGGGTGCCGTTCCCCAACGACGATTGGCGCTCCGGGCGCGGGAACCGCGGCTACGCCGGCGCGATCGGGCGGCTGAAGCCCGGCGTCACGCTCCGAGAGGCGCAGGCGGATCTCGACGTCATCTCGCGTCGGCTGCAGCAGGCGTACCCGCAGGACAACTTCGGGTGGGACGCCGAGGCGGTCGCCCTGCGCGATGACCTGGTGGGCGACCTCCGCAAGCCGCTGCTGGTCTTCCTCGGGGCCGTGGGATGCGTGCTCCTCATCGCGTGCGCGAACGTGGCCAATCTGATGCTCGCCCGAGGCGCGGCGCGCCAGCGGGAGATCGCGGTGCGCGCGGCGCTCGGAGCGGGGCGACGGCAACTCGTGCGTCAGGTGCTCACCGAGAGCATGCTCCTCGCGCTCGCCGGAGGCGCGGTGGGCGCGGTACTCGCGAAGTTCGGCGTCCAACTGCTCAGGTTCGCGTTCCCCAACGGGGATGTGCCGTTCTACGTCTCGCTCGACATGGACGGCCGCGTGCTGCTCTTCGCCGTGCTCGTGTCGGCGCTCACGGGCGTGATCTTCGGGCTCGTCCCGGCGCTGCGCGCGACGCGCCTCGACCTCAACACCGCGCTCCGCGACGGGGGGCGCGCCGAGGCGGGCGGGCGCAGCGGGGGCCGGCTCCGCAGCTCGCTCGCGGTCGCCGAAGTGGCACTTTCCGTGGTGTTGCTCGTTGGTGCGACGCTCCTCCTCCGCAGTTACGGCGCGCTCATCGGCACCGATCTCGGCTTCGATCAGCACGGAGTCCTCTCGGCGGCCATCTCGCTCCCCGCCACGACGTACGACAACGACGACAAGCAGCGCGCTTTCTACGAGCAGCTCTACGCGCGGCTCGCGGCGATCCCGGGAGTCCAGGTCGTCGGTTCGGCGAACGGGATCCCGTTCAGCGGGTGGGACGTGCAGTCGCACATGTCCATCGAGGGGCGTCCCGCGCCCGTGCAGGGGAACGAGCTCGACGTCCACTACCAGAACATCAGCCCCGGGTACCTGCCGGCGATCGGCGTGCCCATCGTGCGCGGGCGTGGGTTCACGCCCGCCGACCGTGATTCGTCGGTGCACATCGGCGTGATCAACGAGGTGCTCGCGCGGCAGGAGTTCGCCGGCATCGACCCGATCGGCAAGCGCATCCGTTTCGGCGATGGCGACTCGGGGAACCCCTGGATCACCATCATCGGTGTGGCGAAGGAGTTCAGGCACTATCGCCTGCCGCAGCCGATGGGGCCCGCGATCTATTTCCCCCAGCTCGCCACGCCGTCGGCGTCACAGACGCTCGTGCTGCGCACCTCGCTCCCCGATCCTATGGCGCTCGCGCCCGCCGTGCGCCAGGTGCTGAAGGGGCTCGACCCCGACGTCCCGGCGTTCCAGGTGCAGACGCTCGAGCAGGCGGTGTCGCGATCGCTCTGGCGGCAGCGCTTGCAGGGGCAGGTGCTCGGAACGTTCGCCACGCTGGCTCTGCTACTTGCCGCGGTTGGGATCTACGGCGTGATCTCCTACGCCGTGGCGCAACGGACGCGTGAGCTGGGAGTGCGCATGGCACTCGGCGCGACGCGCGGCCAGGTGCTGGGGCTCGTGCTCGGCCAGGGGCTGCGGCTGGCGGCGGCCGGCGTTGTGATCGGCATCGTCGCAGCGCTCGCCCTTTCACGCGTAGTGGCGAGCCTGCTGTACGGCGTGAGCGCTACGGACCTGGCGACGTTCGTAGGTGTGCCCGTCGCACTTGCCCTCATCGCGTTGCTCGCCACTCTCGTTCCGGCCCGCCGCGCGACGCGCGTCGATCCGGTGGTGGCGATGCGGACGGAGTAGCGGCGGGAGGTGTGAGGCTTCAGTCGTGACCTGCGCCTCGGCTGCTCGTTGATCGAGCCGCGCACTTGCTACGTTCGTATTCCGTGCTCTTTGCGGCGACCACGGCTCCGAAGCTCGGCTGATGGAACTCTGGCGCCCCGAAGCAAAACGGCACACCCATTCGGGTGTGCCGTTTCCTATGGCCAGGGACGGAATCGAACCGCCGACACGCGGATTTTCAGTCCGCTGCTCTACCAACTGAGCTACCTGGCCGAATTGCTCTGACAGCCCTGAATCGTACCGAAGCAGCGGTCGCTTTTCAACCCTGCGGATATCCGCTGCGCCATCCCCCTCGCGTTCGCTGCCGGGCTCCGCACCCGCGCACGCATCATGCTAGAGAGCGGTCGAGGAACCCCACACATCCCCAGGAGCAGTACCATGAAGTACCACGCAGCTCTCTCGATCGCCCTCGCCACCTCCGCACTCGCCTGTTCGGCGCACAGGACGAGCGAAGCGACGGGGGAAGTCGTGCCGCGCACGGACACTACCACCGTGCCGGCAGACACGATCACCACGCGCACGCGCGACGACACCCTCAACCTGCAGCGTGATACCGCGGTGATTCGCGATACGACCACGATCTTCCGTGACACCACCACCGGCGTCTACGGCGACACGACCACCAGGCGCGTCGTCCGCGACACCGTCATCCTCCAGCCACGCGACACATCCGCGATTCCCCCGGATACGGGGCGGTAGGGGGAGATGTAAGAAAGCAGAGAGCAGAGAGCAGTGAACGGCTCGTAATACAACGTCATCCCCGCGAAAGCGGGGACCCATGTTCAGACCGGCTAACATGGGTCCCCGCTTTCGCGGGGATGACGGCTTTAGATCGCGCGGATGACGGCTTTAGGTCGCGGGGATGACGGCTTCTTACTTACAGCCCTCACCCCC
>DASSNL010000041.1:0-20199 GCA_035688075.1 Gemmatimonadaceae bacterium | reverse complement strand
AAATTAAAGACCTGACCCCGTCGTTACGCCCGGCGCACCACCCTCACCTGCGCGTCTGACGCCTGGTCGAGACGGAGCGGCGGACGACCGCTCGGCGTCTCATCCACCTTCGGCACCTCCGCCAGCCGGCTGCGATACGGCATCATCTCCTCGCCCAGCGCCACCAGCGAACGAGTGGCCACCGTGCTGGCCAGCGGCTCCGGAATTCCCATCACACGCACGTACGTCTCTATGGCGCGGTCGAAGGGAAGATCCTCCGACAATGTATCCACGAACATCATGGCGTTGTCCACGTGCGCACGCACCATGGACTCCTCAGCGCGCGCCTGCGCGAGACGAAGACGCTTCTCCGCATCCCGACTCATCCTGCGCGCGAATATCCTCTCGGGGAACAGCTTGCCCCACATAGTGACTCCGTCGATGGAGTTGAAGTCTCCCGGGCAACCGGCGCCCGGTCGCGGCTTGCACGAAAGTGCCTGCCGCACGGCGCTCACTGAAGCACCTCTCGTACCAGAGTGAGCAGCCACTTTATATGACGACGGATGGGTCGAAAACGATTCAGGAGGCGGGTGTCGGGGAGGCCATTCTGACCAGGGTGCTACGTGCACCTGTTCACCGATTTTACACCCCGCTCGAAGCCGGCCGTCGACGCCCCATCGGAAGGTCGTACGGCCACCCGAGCTTCACCCCTCGCGCAGCTCCTGGCGCAGATCGAACACGCTCGTGACGAAGAGGAGCAGCATCAGCGTGGCGGAGATGACACACCACATGCAGATCGCGTGGATCACGAAGAGCTCGAGGTAGGTGAGCCAGGCGGAAAAGAGCACGCCCCACCCCGTGATCAAGGCGGTGAGCCAAGAGGTTTCGCGTGGCGCCACGCCCTGCATTCCGGCCAGCGCCAGAACCAGGATGACGATGTAGGTGCCGAGCCCCCACGCGGCTACGGGGAGGCCGAGGAAGGTAGCCCATCGACTCGTATTCACCGTCTCGCACGAGCCGATGTTGCACGCGAGCACGCCGATCACGCCGATCTTGTAGAGCGTGAGATAGAGCGCCACGAACGCGCCCACGAGTGCGAGCAGCGCGACCAGCATGCGAGGGCGCACTTACTTGCCGCCCTTCGCTCCCGAATCCGCCTTCGCCGCGTTCTGCGCGACCTGCGCCGCAGCGGTGTCTACGTACGCCTTGATCATATCGTACGGTAGACTCCCGGGGATCATCTTGGTACCGATGACGAAGGTCGGCGTCTGCCGCACATTGCGCCTCTCGCCCTCGGCACGGTTCGACATGATACGTTGCAGGTGCCGCTCGTCATCATAGCACTTGCTCCACGTCGACACGTCGAGTCCGATCTGAGTCGCGTAGCGCCCGAAGAATTTCTTGGGATCGGAAGTCGCCTCGGTGCTCCACTCGGGCTGGTGCCCGTAGAGCTGATCGTGCATCTCCCAGAACTTCCCTTGATCGGCGGCACACGCCGCAGCGTTGGATGCCGCGAGCGTGTTCTTGTGGATCTCCGTGAGCGGAAAGTCGAAGAAGCGATAGCTCGCCAGCCCGGTCTGCACGATGCGCTTCCGGACATCGGGCTCGGTGATGGTGGCGAACTGGCCGCACGCCGGACATTCGAAGTCGGCAAACTCCATGATCTGCACCGGCGCGTTCGGGTTCCCCATGAGGTAGCCCTCCGCCTGCGCCGGCGTCGCCTTGACGTCCATCGCCACCACGCGGCTGTTGGCCTTCCCGGCAGTGCGCCAGATGAGTAGCCCACCGATCACGGCGATTCCCACGAGCACCAGGTAGAACTGCCTGGTGGACTGGGCCCGCTGCTGATTCACCACGTTGGCTCTTCGTCGTCCCTTTCCCACTCGGTCTTCTCCCAATCGCTCTCGGTTTGGCCTTTCGCCTCTTCGACGATGCGTCGGCTCTCGGCTACCTCGGGCGTGTCGTAGGTGGCTCGCACTTCGTAGTGGAAGAGCTCACTGCGCACGTCGCCGATGATCCGCGTGAGCTCGCCCGCATGCTCCAGGAGCGCACCCTTCGCGTCCAGCTCGAGGATCCTCTCGGCTAGTGCGCGCAGCATCTCCACCAGGTCGCGCTTCCTGCGCTCGCCGTACGTCGGCTCAGATTCCATCATACACCAGATCCTGCTCAATGTCCGCGCGGCCGCGTTGCGCAGCCCTGGGTGGTACACCGCGCCGTTCGCGATGAGACCCGACCGCGGCCGCGAAATCGCTCGCATCAACCGGACAATGAAAACTACCGGAGCGTCGGGGTTAATCAAGCAAGGCAGGGCACGCTTGACCACCGCGCGCCAGTTGTGGAGCTTCCACGCCTTATGGAGCAAGTCATAGATGCCGACCTGCTGCGGATCCCCGTCGGACCGGGCTCGGTACACGTCGAACGCTACGGCCGCGGTGGGGAGGCGGTGGTTCTCCTCCACGGTTTCGGGACGTCCAGCTTTCTCTGGCGCAACATCGCGCCCGCGCTCACGCTCGCCGGCCTCACCGCCTTTGCCATCGATCTACTGGGCTACGGCGAGTCCGACAGACCCCTCGACGCCGACTACTCGATCGCGGCGCAGACCGAGTACCTGGACCGCGCCCTGGCGGGGCTCCACGTCTCCGAGGCGACGGTCGTGGGGCTCGGTATAGGCGGAGGGATCGTCCAGCGACTCGCCTGCACGCGCCCCGCACGCGTGCGCCGGCTCGCCCTGATCAACAGCGTGGCGTTCGACGAGTGCCCCGGCCGGGACGTACGCTCGATCCAACTCGGCACCGCGCGCTTCGCGCTTCGGGTATCCCAGGGTGTGCTCGGCGCTGCGCCGCTACTCAAGCGCGTCCTCGAGGAGGGAGTAGCCCGCCCCGAATCGATGCCCGCGCGGCTCGTAGCGCGCTACCTCGCGCCGTACGCCGGCTCCGACGGAGTGATGCACCTGCTGGCGCTGGCACGTGCGCTTCGCGCCGACGATGTGGAGTCGCTCCCGCTCACGCGGCTCACCACGCCGACTCTGATAGTCTGGGGCGAAGAGGAACCGTGGCTCGACGGCGGGCTCCCGGAGCGGCTGCAACGGGCGATCCCTGGGAGCCGCCTGGTGAGGATGGCTCAGGTGGGGCGTCTCGTTCCCGAAGACTCGCCCGAGGTGCTCGGCCAGCTCCTCGCGGAGCACGCTCTGGGTGCCGATCCAGATGCCAAAGGCGAGCGACGCAACGATTGAACTACCACTGCGCGTTATACGAGCGAGGGTACAAATACTGCCTGAAACTCGTTAGATTAAATGGACTCTAGCCCGATGGATTGAATGGCCAAACAGAGAAATCGTCACAAGGAAACCATATCTTCTACACCGTTCGAGCAGGCCCGCGATGAGCTCTTCCAGCACATAATTCGTTGTGGTGTACTGCAGGCCGCTCCGGAGCACCAGTTGGAGTGGTTCGACGACACGATGGGATACATCGAGGACCGGTACCCGGAGCTCCAGGACAGCCAGATCAGCGAGCTCAAGACGTTGGGACTCCGTTTCTGCGCACCGCCGAAGTCCTCCCCCGAGCACGAGACAGCCAACGCCGCTTCGGCTGCCTGAAGTATTCGCCGGTTGGATGGTCGTGAAGAGAGCCCCCGCATTCGTGCGGGGGCTTTGTGCGTTCAGCGGCCGAAGAGGCGGGTCTTACGGAGGCCAATGCCGAAACGGGCGCCGCCGCCGTAGCCGACCTCTAAGAAGGGAACGACCCCGTTCCAGTTGGGGCCTTCGAGGCCCAGCGCGAAGATCAGCGTCGAGCGCCAGCCGTCAGCGATCCGGTCGTAGCGCGCGCCGAGTCCGCCCGCGGCGTAGGGTGCCCAGCGAGCGCGGAATTCGGGGTCGAGCATGAAGCGGCCTATCAGCTCGGCGCGAGCACTCAGGCCGCTGGATTCGTGGTCCCACGAGCCGCCGAGCCCACCGACCGCAGCGACGCGCACGTAGCGGCCCGCGAGCATACTCAGCTCGGCGCCTCCCTGCACCGCCGTGATGCTGGAGACGAAGACGTCGACGCGCCCCGCTGGTTGGATGAGCGGCCCCCGATCGATCTGTGCGCCCACGCGCCCGACGGCGATCGGGAGAAGCACGCCGAGTGAAAGCGCCAGCGAGAGAGCCGCGCCGCACACGCGCCTCACGAGCGCGTCTCCGCCATGGGAAAACGCGCGACATGCAGTAGATTCGGCGGCGTACGGAAGAGTGAGGCAGCGAACACGAGGTCAAGTTAGACACCCGTGGGCTCGAGGGGGAATAGCGGAGTGACGATAGTGCAAGGTGATGCGTCGGGGAGCGTGAACCCCTCCCGGTCGTCATGAAGCTGCAGCAGCTCGCCATCGCGCACCTCGTACTCTGCGCGGCCATTCTCCTCTGGGATCTGTGGGCGGCCGGGCGCGCGGCCCAGCTACGCTCCGCACCGCGCCCGCTGGTCGCGATCAGCGGCCTGGCGGGCCTCCTGCTCCTCCCTGCGCTGGCCGTGCACCTGCTCTCGGGCTCACTCCTCACGGGTCGCGCTTTCGCCTCGATAGCCTGGATCTGGCCACTCACGGTGGCACTCGTGGCCGTGCAGGCCATCTACGCGACCACGCGCGGACTGCTCTCGCCCGTGATCGGGATTCCGCTCGCCCTCTACGATCTCCTCCTCGCGCTCATCTACGTGGCTGCCTACCTCGCGGCCACGGGGTACCCGATCACCGAGCCACTTCTCGTGCTCGTCGCCGCGGAGCGAGGCGCGATCGCGCTGGGCACCGTGCCCGCGGCGCTCTCGCTCCCGTGGTATCTGCACGTGCCGATCATTGCTCCCTGCGCGCCGTTCAGGCGCGGCGTGACAGGCGCGATGTACGTTGCGGTGACCGCGCTCGGGCTGACGTGGGCGGGTCTCATCGTGGCGGCGCTCCCCGGCGCATCGAGCGCCGTGCGGAGCTACGAGCGCTTCGCCGCCGAGCGCCTGCGCGAGCGGCCGGAGCGCGACTTCACCATTGGCATCAAGGTCTTTCCCACGGTCGGAGCACTCGTCCCCACGAGCTCCGTGCAGCGCGACCTGGCGATCGCCGACTCGATAGGCACGCAGGCGCTCTGCATCTACATCTCGCCGCGCGGCACATCGGCGGCGGCTCTTCGCTCCTTGGCGGAAACGCTGGACGGCGTGCGCGGTGAACGGCAGATCATCGTCGCGCTCGACCTGGCGCATTCCGCGACGGCTGCACCCGATGACGCCGGGAAATCGAGCAACCCCTCCGGCGACGTCGATGCGCTCTCACGCGACGCTGCCCGGATCGCCCGCATCGTGCGCCCAGACTATCTCGTCCCCGTAGTGGACCCGATGTCCATAGGCGCCCCCGCCGGCGCGTTGACCGCATCCACCCCCGGACCGTCGATTCGCTCGCTCCGTTCGGACCGTGCTGGCGGCGCGCCACCGAAATCGCCCGCCGTGGCCTCCGGCCGCCTGCTCGACCTCTGGAAGCGCTACATCGTCTCGGTCGCGTACGCCGTCCACGGCGCGAACGCCGACACTCGCGTGATGGCACACATCGGCGGCTTCACCGCGAGCGACAGTGCGCTCTACGCTTGGGCCGCATCGCGCTCCTCGCCAGTGGACGCGGTATCGCTCACACTCTTCCCCGGCACGCACGGCGCTCTCGACATCCGCCGGGCCGAGCGCACCATCGACGCCTGGCTCGTCGCTCAACGCGACGCGCCCGACAAGGAGCACTGGATCCTGGAAGCCGGCGGCTACCCCACGGTGCACGGCGACCTCAGTCAATCTCGCGCCCTCTGGGGAATCCTCGCCTGGGCCACGAACCACCCGGTCATTCGCGGCGTGATCGCCTTCGAGGCGAGCGACTACTCCGCTCGCCTCGGTCTCCAGACCCCCTCCGGCCGCATCCGCCTCGCAGCGGGGACGTTGAAGCGGGCGATTGCGGGGCTGGGGGAGTGAGGGGGTGCAGACAGAAGACAGCAGACAGCAGAAAGCAGTGAACTGCCTCGGGGGCGAGGGCCTGCCCCCACGAGCCGTTCACTGCTCTCTGCTGTCTGCTTTCTGCTTTCTGCTCCCTTACTTCCTCCCCCGCACCACTCCCTCCACCACCCGCCCCTCGTCGAAGTAGCGTTGGGCCAACGACTGGATATCGGCGGCGGTGACGGCGCGGATGCGGGAGTCGTGTTCGGTGAGCTCCTCGAGTGATGTGCCGAAGAGGTAGGCATCCAGGATGTCGCCGAGGACGGCGGCTCCGCTCTGCTGGCGGATGGCGTGGGTGCCGATCGCGTATTCGCGCGCGCGGGTGAGCTCGTCGTCGGTGACGGGGGCGTCGCGGAGCTTCGCGAACTCGGCGAGGAGACCCTGGCGGGCCTCTTCCTCGCGGTCGGGGGAGGTGGCGATGTAGCTCACGAACATTCCGGCGAGCGAGCGCTCTACGGGGTAGGCCGACACGGTGTAGGCGAGCGAGCGTTTGTCGCGTAGCTCCTCGAAGAAGCGTCCGCCCAGTCCACTGGCTATCCCCGAGAGGATTCGCGCGGTGTAGCGGTCGGAGTCGCCGCGATCGGGCGAAGGGAACGCGAGTGCGAGCGCAGTCTGCGCCTTCTCCCGCGACTCGTACGACTGCACAGAGCTCTCCGGCCAGCTCGGCGTCGGCACCGGTTCGCGCTCCGCGGGCTGGATCCTCCTGAAGTGCCGCGCAGCGGCGGCGGCGGCTTCGTCGGGATCGACGTCGCCAACTATCACCACCACCGCGTGCGAACGGAGCACCCTCGACCGATGCCACTCGCGCACCCGTGCCGCGTCGATGGTCGCGAGCGAGCTCTCGAAGCCATTCACCGGAACACCGTACGGATGGTCCGGAAATGCGGCGCGCGTCAGCAGACGCATCGGGTAGCGATACATGTCGTCGCGCAGCTGCTCGAGCCCGGCCAGTGCTATCGTGCGCTCGGTGTCGAGCGCCTCTTCCGGGATCGTGGCGCATTGCGCCACGTCTGCGAGAAGCTCGAGCGCGGCCGCGATGTAGCCGGACGGCACCGACATCCCCCACCCGAAGATCTCCGATCCCGCGCTCGTCGCGATCGCTCCACCCAGCAGCTCGGCCTCCTCCGCGATGCACTCGGCGCTTCTCCGGTCCGTCCCTTTGAGCGCGGTGCGCGTCATGAGCATGGTGAGGCCGGCGTGGAGCTCCGGCTCCGCGGTGGCGCCGCCGAGCACGTACGCTCCGGCATGCACGAGTGATGGCCCATCGCTCGGCTTCGGGCGAACGAGTATCGGGAGTCCGAGCTCGCTGCGGTAAACGTGGACGCCGGCGGTTACCCGCTCCAGCTCGGGAGGATGCTCCGATGAAGCCGGCTTGCGTGCCTGAAATGGCGGCGTGACCGGGAGCGGCTCGGGGCGCGGCGTGCGGTCCAGCGCTCGCAGCATCTCGTCGGAGTCGCGCGCGATCGGCGGCGAGCTGGTGGGACGATACGCGAGCACTGCGGCGCGCTCCGGGGTGAGATAGCGACGCGCCACGTCGGTCACCATCTCCGGCGATACCGTGAGCAGGCGCTCGAGGAAGCGGTCGCCGAGCATCCAGTCACCGAGCGCTTCCCAGTGCGCGAGGTAGTTGGCCTGACCATCCATCGTCTCGAGTTGCCGGATCCAGCGCGCCTCGATCAGTCGTCGAACGCGCCAGAGCTCATCCTTCCCCACACCCGATTCGCGCACCGTACGCAGTTGATCCCACATAGCGCGTGCCGCATCGCGCGCGCTGGAGGGCGGGCCTTCGGCGCGCATCACGAAGACACCCAGCTCGGTGGGAGTGTAATCGTACGCGGTGACCGATGCCGCCAGCTCGCGCTCGCGAACCGCACGGTAGAGACGCGAGGCGCGCCCGCTGCCGAGCACCGCCGCCGCCAGCTCCAGCGGAGCAGTGTCGGAGTGCAGCGTGCCCTGCGTGCGCCACCCGAAATCGAGCTGGGTCTGGGTTATGTCGCCGGAGATCTCGCGATAGCGGAAGCCGCTTCGCTCCGGCTCGTCCGGTCCCGGCGTGCGAGCTACCGGCAGCGCGGTGAGCGAGCCGTAGTAACCCTCCACCGCTCGAAGCGCGATGTCGGGATCGATGTCGCCGACTATGCTGAGGATCGTCGCCTGCGGCCGATAGAACGCGCGATAGAAGGATATGAGGTGATCGCGCGTGAGCGTGCGCAGCTCCTCCTCGGTGCCGATGCGCCAGCGGCGCATCCGGTGCTTCTCGTACAGGAGCGAGTAGAGCGTCTCCACGCTCACCGCCGACGGGTTGTCGCGCTTGCGCTTCGCCTCCTGAATTATTACGTCAAGCTCGCGCGAGAGCTCCTGCGCATCGATTACCGAGTTCGCGTAGGCGTCGACCTGGATGTCGAGAGCGCGCTCGAAACCGCTCGAGGGGACGACGGTGTAATAGCTGGTGTGGTCGTAGATCGTGCCGGCGTTGATGTAGCCGCCCAGCGCCTTGGTCTCGCGCGAGATCTCGCCCACGCCGCGCCGCCCCGTCCCCTTGAAGTACATGTGCTCGAGCACGTGCGCGATTCCCACCACATCGTCGGTCTCGTCGAAGTAGCCCGCCTTCACATACGTGACGATGGCCACCACGGGCGCGGATGCATCGCGACGGAGGAGCACCGTGAGGCCGTTGGGGAGCACGGTGCGAACGACGGAGTCGTGCGGGATCAGCGGGAGGGAGATCACAGGTCTACGATGCCATGGGACGAAATCTGACGACGAGGAGGCCGGTCGCGAGCGCGGCGACACCGTAGCCTACCGCCCAGAGGCGGGAGTGAGTGTCGATGCCCGCGCCGCCCAGGAACGGTGCGGCCGCGCCCGCGAGAAGCTGCAACGGCGGCAGGAGCACATTCACCACGCGACCGAACCAGCTCTCGCCCGCGGGGAACCAGGAGCGCAGTAGCCATGCCAGCGACCACACCACGCCCAGCGCGATCCAATCGTACTCGGTGATCGCCGAGAGGAGGAAGCCCACTCCGCCGAAGAGGAGGAAGTAGAGGAGGACGAAGTGGAGCGAACCCCATATCGGGATCGCACCGAAGATCGCTCTGAATGCGACGAGCACCAGAAGGGTGGCTGCCAGCGTTCCGAACAGGCTCACGAGAAACGCCTGAGCGTAGTAGCGCGGTGCCGAGATGGGCTTGGAGAAGAGGAGCCGGTAGTAGCGGTGCTTCCGATCGCCGGAGACGATCCCGTTGACCGCGATGAGCACGGCGGTTGGCGCGAAGAGTTCGAGGAATACCATCGCTATCGCGAGCGCGCGCACTCCCCCGCCCCCGAGATCGATCCCCGCGGAGCCGACCACGCCCTGACCCGCCAGGAGCAGGAGGAGCGCGCCGACAAGTAGAAGCGGAATTCCGCGCTCCCGCACGTAGTCGGTCGTCTGGAAGAGCGCGTACCGCGCTAGCCGGCCGCTCACGCCGCGTCCTCGGCGGTAGCTTCGCGGAAGTGTCGTTCGAGCGACGGTATGGAGGGATCTATCTCCACCAGCCGCGCCAGCCGGCCGCGATGCATGATCGCGACGCGGTCGGCGGTCCGCTCGAGCTCATCGAGGTCGTGCGACACCGTGAGTATCGCGCGGTCAGGGCGGCGGAGCTCGCCCATGAGATCGCGAAAGCGGAGTGTCCAGGTTGGATCGAGTCCGTGCGCCGGCTCGTCGAGCACCAGCACCTCCGAATCGCCCAGGAGCGCCTGCGCCAGGCCGAGCCGCTGCAGCGTCCCCTTCGAGAGCTGCCGTACCTTCTTCCGCTCGTGCTCCTCCAGTCCGAGCAGCTCGATCAGCTGCGTCGCGCGCCGAGGGATCTCGCGCTCGGCGAGTCCGGCGAGCACCGCGTAGCGAGCCAGAGCCGAGCGCACCGTCCACGAGGGCGGGATCGCGACCAGCTCGGAAAGGTAGCCCACGCCGTTGGCCTCGATGTATTCGCGCGGCGCGCGCCCGTCTATGGTAGCGCTCCCCGACGTAGGGCTCAGGTAGCCGAGGAGGATGTTGATGAGGGTGCTCTTTCCTGCACCGTTCGGGCCGGCGAGCCCCACCACCTCCCCACGTGCAACCGCAAGAGAAAACCCCTCGACCGCGCGGATCGGGCGGCCAAGGGGTGAGCGGTAGATCCTGGTGACGTCCCGAAACGCGATCACGGACCCTGCGGCGCGGAGGTGGGTGCTGCCGTCCCCTGCGGCACGCACGACGACCAGGGGCCACTCCCCGCGCGCTGGAGCCACTTGGTGGCTTCGCTCGTACGACCCAGCCGCGCGAGCGAGCACCCCAGGAAGCCGCGCGCGGTGGAGTCCGCCGGGTCGAACTGCAAAGCGCGCACGTACGTTCGGCGTGCTGCGTTGTAGTCGGAGGTGGCGAGGTCGGGCCGCCCCTGGTTGGCGAAGCTCGTCCCACGCGCGAGGAAGAAGGCGCCAAGCTCGTTCAGCGCCACCGTGCTCTGCGGCTCCAGCTCCACGGCCATCCTGAGCTCGTTCCCCGCAGCGGCGAAGTCGCCCTCGGTGCGAGCTATTCGCCCCAGGTACAGATGCGGGAGAGCCAGCTCCGGGTGCTCGCGCGCGGCTTGCGTGAAGGCGGCGCGCGCCGCCTCCGGCTGGCCGCGCTCGTAGAGCGTGACCGCATCGGTCACGTCTGACGGAAGCGAGTCGCTACCGAGCTCGTACCAGTACACGCCGCCAGCGACCAGCGCTATCGCAATGAGGATGAGCAGCCCGCCGAGGAGCACGGATCTCCTGCGGCGGACGTCCTCCTCGCGCGGCGGCGGCACGTATACCGCGGCAGGCGAGCCGCCTGGACTCGGCACCGGGGGCGGGGGCGCGGTCCCTGCCGCTGGTGGTGCCGCGTAAGACGCTCCGGGCGGCGCGGCCATCGCGGGCTGGCTCACCAGCCCGGCTTGCAGCGAGTCGTACGCTTCACGCGCGGTGGCGATGTCCGCCTGGGTAGGCTGGTACCCGGTATCATCCACCTTCTCGCGTACAGCCTGCAGCTCGAGAAGGCAGTGCGCCTGGTCGAGCGAGATGAGCTCGCGCGAGCGAAGCTCGCGGATGAGCGCCTGGCCAGAAAGAGTCGAGCCGCCCATCAGTGAACGAAGGGCGGTCTCGACCGAGCTCCAAACCTCTATGATGTCGGCGGCGATTTCCTCTGGGTGTCGCGAAGCGTCGAGCTTCGCCATTCCGGGGCGCGCCGCCTCGAGCGCGGCTAGCGCCGATCGCCGGTCGGCAGCGGTCACCGAACTATGCGGAGCAACCCCGCGCTCGCGCTGCCGCGAATGAAGCTCTCCGCGTCGCCAGTGGGGATCTTCACTCCAGTGAGCGAGTAGCCGCGGCGCGCCTCGGTAGCCATGAACTCCTGCACCGATCTTCCCGCCATCGCCTTGTTGGCATCGCGCATGGCGCGCACGATCCGCTCCCAGCTCCCCACGTACTGGCGGCCGTCGGTCATCATGATGCGATGCTCGACGCGCTCGTCCACCGCGCCGTTACCGGTGGTGTTGCGGCGGTCGGCCAGGTCGTTGAGCAAAACACCGAAGAGCTCGAGCTGCCCGCGGCCCGCCATCCCGGCGGCGCGCGCATCATCCTCCATCGCTCGCGCTTCTATCTCAGAGAGGAGGTCGTCGATGTCATCCACCTCGCTCGCCAGCTCGCCCAGCCGCTCCTCCCAGGGACGCAACTCTGGATCGTCGTCGCTGAGACGGTAGAGCGACTTCTTGAGCTCGACGAGTCGCCAGATTCCCAGCTCGTCCCAATGGTCGCCGGGCTCGGTGTGCTCGAGGTGGTAGAGAGCCGACTCGTACTCGCCGCGGTCGTAGAGGATGTTGGCGAGGTAGATCCGCGCCTCGGCGTGCTCGTCGTCGAGCTGCAGCGCGCGCTGCAGGCTGTGGATGGCGCCCTGGTCGTCGCCCTGCCGGTGACGCACGTAGCCGAGACACGCCGCGGCCTCGGCGAGCTCGTTCGCCTCGCGAACCGCGATCTCGAAGAAGTCGCGCGCCTCGTCCATCAGCTCCTCGCGGAAGAGCGCGCGGCCCACTTGGAGGATCAGGTCGATGTCATCGGCGTAGCCCAGCTCGAGGATCCGCCGAAAGGAGGCCACCGCCTGTTCGTGCTGGCCGAACTTGAGGAGCGTCTCGCCGTAGCCCGCGATGGCATCCTCGTGGTCGGGGTCCAGCACCATCGACTTCTCGAAGCTCTGACGCGCCCACGCATACTCCTCTCGCGCGAGTCGCGCATACCCTACCCCGATGTGTAGCTCTACCGAATTCGGGTAGAGAGCGAGCCCCTCGCGAAGAACCTCGAGCGCATCGTCATACTGACCTTCGTTGTAAAGTTGGTGCGCACGCTCGTCATACTCTTCGGAACTCAGAAAGGGGGTAGGCATGGCGATCGAAACCTCCTACGTGTCGGTACGCCTATTGTACAATCCGGCAACTGATGAGTTCAAGCGGTTGACAGACGCCACTACCTGCATATTGCGAGTTTCACGCCCGATCCTCCGACCCCGGCCCTGCGTCGTAACTGCCCGCTACCTGTAAAGATACCATCCCGCGTGCGGGAGCGCCGCCGCGGCGGCGCCACAGTGCGGGCGCTACACACCAGTCGGCTTATTTCCCGTCGTCACTCACCGCCTTGAACTCGGCATCCTTGTTCCAGGTTGGCTTCACCGGCGAGTTGGCCAGCGTTGCACCGAAGCGCTGGACTATCGTCGCAATCTGAGCGGCTCCGCCGAGGTCGAAATCCGGGCTATACTCGTCCGATGGCTGGTGGTAGCGGTGAGCGGTGTAGTCGTCGCCGCGCTGCTGCCCCCACCCCTTCGGACGCCCCACGTAGTCGACTCCCGCGCCGACCGAGATGGCGGGGATCCCAGCCTTCGCGAAAGAGAAGTGGTCGGAGCGGTAGAAGTGGCCGGCCTCGGGGTGGTCGTCGGGGGAGATGCGCATCCCGTC
Source organism: Gemmatimonadaceae bacterium (assembly GCA_035688075.1). Classification (GTDB taxonomy): domain Bacteria; phylum Gemmatimonadota; class Gemmatimonadetes; order Gemmatimonadales; family Gemmatimonadaceae; genus JADGGM01. The sequence continues at coordinate 7,265 of DASSNL010000041.1, read as the reverse complement.
GCGCGAGATGAAGTGCGCGAGCATCGGACCGAGCGAGGACTTGTTCTCTCCCAGAACGGTGAGATCCTTCACCCTCCCCTCCAGCGTGACCACATCCATGTTGAGGTCGGCTATGATCTTGCTGGCCGGGACGGTGGGGTTGTTGGCGAAGTACGAAGAGCCGAGCAGCCCCGCCTCCTCCGCGGTCACGAAGACGAAGATCTGCGAGCGGCGCGGCTTCGGCGCCGCCGCCGCGGCGCGCGCCACGGCCAGCAGCGCCGCCGTTCCCGAAGCGTTGTCCACGGCGCCGTTGTAGATCGAGTCGCCGTTCACCTTGGGGCCGATCCCGAAGTGGTCCCAGTGGGCGCTGTACGCCACGTACTCGTCGCTCAGCGATCCCTTCCCCTTCACTACCCCGACCACGTTCCGGCTCTCCATGCGCCGCACCCCGTTCCGGAACGACGCGTCGATCATGATCCCGGTCGAAACGGGGTGGAAGTCGCGCGACTGCGCCTGCTTGCGCAGCTCTTTCAGGTCGAGCCCCGCACTGGCCAGGAGCTTCCCCGCCGCATCGTTGGTGATCCACCCGCGGAAGCCGAGCGGCGGCGGGAGCTTGGCATCACGCGGAAGCATGTACTGCGGCGTTGCCCAGGAGCTCACCACCGTGTGCCAAGGATAGCTCGCCTCTTCGGTGGTGTGGATGACGAGCATTCCCGCCGCACCGCGACGCTCGGCCTCCTCGAACTTGTAGGTCCACCGGCCGTAGTACGTCATCGCCTTTCCGCCGAAGAGCTTCGGCTCGGATGCCGGCGCCGGCGGATCGTTGACGAGGACCAGGAGCACCTTCCCCTTCACATCCACGCCCTTGAAGTCATCCCAGTCGTACTCGGGCGCGGTCGCGCCGTAGCCCACGAACACCAGCTCGCCGCGCGCCTTGCTCTCGGGTACCGCCGAGCCGGCCCAGACCACGACGTCGTCGCTCTGGTGGAGCGTCGCGTTCGCCTTGCCGGAAGCGCGGACGGCGATGGAGCTCGAGTCGATGGTCACCACGTCGATGGGGACTTTCTGGAAGTACGAGTCGCCCACACCAGGCTCCACGCCCGCCGAGCGGAGCTGGTCCGCGATGTACTCGGTAGCTAGCTGCCCGCCGCGGCTGGCTGGAGCGCGCCCCTCGAGGAGGTCGGAAGAGAGGAAGCGAAGATCGCCGTCTATCTCCTCCGGGGTAATGGTCTTCCAGCGCGAGCTGCTCTGTGCGTCGACTGTCGGTGTCAGGGTGGAAGCGGCGAGAAAGGCAGCGCAAGCTGCGAGGGTCTTACAGCAGAAGCTCATGATACGACTGACCTCCGATCCATGACGCATGCTCCTGGTCGTGGGGATCAAGTGCGGTCTCGTTGAGGATGCATATCGGCGGGTCGGGACAGCGTCAAGGACGCCCGGGGAGCCGCACGGATGCAGCCGATGATGTCGAAGCGGGGGCGAACGCGTTGGTGAGCGCTCACCTGGCCGGCCTCGCCGTCACGAGGAGCCGGTCGGGCGCGGGGCCCACGTAGCGGATGGGCCAGCAGGTGGTGAGGGTCAGTGTTGGATCCTCGGTGGGGTAGATGGCCGGCTTCCCCGCTTCCGCTATGCGGAGCTGGGTGACGACCCAGCGCTCCTTCCCCACGCGCGTCTCGGTGATCACGGTGTCTCCAACGGACACGCGCCCCAGCGCGTGGAAGTGCCGGTCGCGATGCGCAGAGATCACGGAGTTCCCCGCCTCGCCCGGGAGCACGGTCTCGGGCACGTGACCGGGCCCCGCCTCGAGCTGCTTCTCGCTCACGCCCTCGAGCACGATCTCGTCGATCCCCACGGCCGGGATGGTGATGCGGCCCACCGGCTCGCCGATCGCCGCTTCGTACGACGTCGAACTATCGGCCGAGTCGTGCCGCGCGGCGCTGTCGCCACTGGTGGCGGTGATTTCCTCCCAACGCTCGTGCGCGCGCTCCCGGGCCAGGTACCCACGGGCGTAGGCGACGCCGACGAAGAGCAGGAGCCCCGCGCCGGTTACGGTGAGAACCACCGCGACGACTCGCCTCATCCGGGCGGGCGGCGCTCGCGCAACGCGCTCGTGTCGGGCGGATTCTGCGGCGCGCGCGAGCTGTCGGGGCGCGGCGGCATCTTGGGCATCCGAGCGGTGTCCGGTGGAACTGGCGGTACCTGCGCCGGCTGCGCCGCGAGCGCGGCGGCGGCGGAATCCACCCATTCCTTGATACTCGTCATCCGCTCCTCGAGCTCCTTCGTCGCCTTCCTGGCCGAGTCGGCCTCTGCGGCGGTGTCCACCTTCGGCGGGGCCGGCGGCGGGACCACGGCAGCGGTGAACTGCGCCGCCGCGCCAGCTGGCGCGGCGGCCAGGCAGAGCGCTGCGCTGACGACTACCAGAATCGCGGCAGGTAAGCTCTTCACGACTCCTCCTTCGCACTAATTCGCGGAACACCTCGCCGCCCGATCGGGGCATGAACGGTGCCGCGATCTAGCGTGCTACGATCCGCTATCTACCTGACCCTGCGGTGGTCGGCTCGGCAACCGACGCCGAGTCGGGGAGGCCCCATGCCTTGGCGATCGCCGCTCCCATCCGCGCCATGGTGACCTGCGGCTCGCTGTCCAGGATCCAGCGTTGGTCCTGGTTCTCCTTCGTGAACACGCACGCGACCACCCGCGTGCGCAGGTAGAAGAGGGAGCACTCCGTCCGCGCGGCATCCACCGCGCCCGTCTTGTGCGCGGCGCGCACGCCATCGAGGTAGCGCTGGAGGAGCGTGTTGTCGGTGTTGTGCTCGAGGATGTCCAGCATCGCCGAATCGGCAGCGGGGCTCACCGCCTTACCCTCGGCCATGAGAGTGAAGAGGTGTACCATCTCGTTCGGTGTGGCCACGCCGAGCCCGTACTTCGCCGAGCTGTCCATCGCCACGCTCGAGATCCGCAGGAACGTCTTGGAGTGGACCTTCGTGTGCTGCAGGCCGAGCGACTCCATCTTCTCCCACACTCTCCGGATGATGATCCGATCGAGGAGGAGGTTCGTGGCGGTGTTGTCGCTCACCGTGGACATCATCCACGCCGCGTCGTGTACGGTCACGGTGGCGCCGTCGTGCAGAAACTGCATCACGCCGGAGCCGGGGACCTTGTCTATGGAGAGGATGGTGAGCGGGTCGTCCAGCGAGATCTTCCCCTTCTCCACCAGATCGTAGAGCGTGACGAGGATCGGGACCTTGATCAGGCTCGCTGTGGGGAAGGTCTCGTCGCCGCGGAGCGAGAGCTCCTCGCCGGTGTCGAGGTTGCGGATGCTGTAACCCACCACGCCGTGGTGGGCGGCCACTATACGGCCGAGCGTGGTGCGCAGCGCGGCAGTATCAGCGGTTGCATTTGCCGGGGTGCTCGCGGGGGAGCTTGCAAGGTCGGGCTTCGCCTGCGCGCTGGCGCAGCCCGGGACAACCAGGAGCAGCGGGAGCGCCAGCCGCGCGAGTTGCGAGCGGGCCGCGCGTCCCCGCTTACTCATCCGAGAAGTCGTCCGCCCTCTTGCTGCTCACCATCTCGCGCTCGCCCGACGTGCGGTCGTACACCGCCAGGACCTTGATCGTCTCCCCCGAGTACGCGTCGAAGGACTTGGTGCTTCCCTTGTTGATGCCGATCTCATGGCCATCCTCGAAGCGGAGGATGACGAACGGATACTCCGTGTTCTCGTAGCGCTTGCGGAGCTTCTTCGGTGGAGTGGGCATGACCTTGGCGTGAAGGGTGTGGGGTTGGTGGTTGCCAAGTTACTGCGCGGCCGGAAGGTGGACAATGGCGGGGTCAGGTCTGCAACTGCCTCTCACCTGACCCCGCCGTATCATGTCACCACGCCCTTCGCCGTGAAGTCGCGCCACGCGCCGCTATCCAGAATCTCGCGCATGGCGGTCACCGCCATCTCGAGCTCATCGTCGCTCGTGTAAAAGTGCGGCGCTACCCTGATCCCGGCCTCGGGACGGTAGTCCACGAGGATGTCGCGAGCGATCAGGGCGCGAGAGACTTCGTAGCCGTGCGGGACATCGAAGGCCACCGTTCCGCCACGCCGTGCCGGGTCGCTCGGAGCGTGCACGCGGAAGCCCTGCTCACCGGCGAGCCGCATGAGAAGCGAAGTCTGGCGCACGCTCTTCGCGCGGATCTCGCGCACACCGGCGTCGCGCACGATGCGCGGACCTTCCATCGCCGCATAGAGCGCCGGGATGGGGGGCGTGCCGTTGAGCCAGCGCCACGCGCCATGCGCGTACTCCATGCCATCCTCGAATGCGAACGGCCGCGCGTGCGCCTGCCAGCCCGTGAAGGCCGGTTCGAGCTCGTCGCGCACACGGGGCGACACGTAGAGGAACGCGCCCCCGGGTCCGCCGCAGAGCCACTTCAGGACGCCGCCCGCCAGGAAATCCACGCCGCTCTCCTTCACGTCCACCGGGATCACTCCAACCGAGTGGAACGCATCCAGCGACACCAGCGCCCCGACTTCGTGCGCGCGCCGGCAAATCGCGTTCGCGTCCATCACGTACGCCGAACGGAAGAGCACGTGCGAGACCGCTACCAGCCGCGTTCGCTCGTCGATTGCCTCCAGGAGGCGGTCCGTGTCGACCGCCTCGCTCGATCCGTTGTCGCCGGGCACGACCACTATCCGTGCTCCCAGCCGCGTGGCGAGCGCGTCGTACACGTAGCGCACCGATGGGAAATCGAGCCCAGTCATCACGATGGTGTCGCGCGGCGGATCGTAGCGGAGCGCCGAGAGCACGGCGGCCTGCGCGGTGGTGACGTTGGGGAGCATCGCAACCTCGCCCGCCTCCGCTCCGATGAGCGGCGCGATCTCATCCCCCACTCGCACCGGCATCTCCCACCAACCCTCGGCCCAGGCCCGAACGCCGCGTGTAGCCCACAGGTCGCAATATTCGGCGAGCCGCTCCGGTACGGCGCGCGGCATGGCTCCGAGCGAGTTCGAGACCAGGTACGTGGTGCGCTCGAGGATCGGGAAATGAGCGCGGTAGCGGAGGAGATTATCGGACATTCGAGTGGCTGGGTAGGAGCGTGATCTGGAGTCACCGGGACACGGTCAGCCCGCGAGCAGCGTAGCGCGGCGCCGTGGATTCACGCTCCGATCTAAGAGGCACGCCAGGGAGGCGCCAGTAGCGAGCGCCGGCGGACAGTTCGGGTTGCAAGCAGCGGCAGCGTTCGTCTCCATGGTACCCTCCTTGCGCTCAGGAGGGGCGCGAATGCAGAAATTTCCGAGCGCGAGACAGGCGGAACGCGCGCTGTCGTTCGGCCCGATTCCTGACAAGCGGAGGAGGAGCGGCATGAAGAGCACCTGGGTAGTCACCGCGGCGGCTGCCGTGGCGTTCCTGGCGGGACCGCGCGCGAGCGCGCAGCTGTCCCGCGTGCCGGAAGCGGTTCCACGAGCGTCAATCTCCCAGGAGGCGGCTGCGCCGGTGTCGCTCGCCGAGCGCGGCCCCACGATGAGCAGCGCCGCCATCGCACCGCGGCTCGACGTTTCGGCTGAGAACGTGGATGCGATGGCCGCTCCGCGTCGGCCGTTCGGCCTGAGCCAGACACTGATGATCGTTGGCGGCGCGGCGTTCGTTGCCGGCGCCATCATCGGTGACGACGCGGGCACGGTGATGATGGTGGCGGGCGCTGGCGTGGGGTTATACGGCCTTTACCTTTATCTGCATGAGCCGTCGAAGAGCGCGACTTCGCGCTCGATCGGGGTCGGCTACCGCATTCCAGTCAGTCCCTGAACCTTCCCTTCCGCCATGTACGAGATCCCGGAAAAAACAGCTCTCGTACTCGGCGGCGGCGGCCTGAAGGGCTTTGCACACATCGGCGTGGTGCGCGCGCTCGAGGAGCGCGGCATCACGCCGAGCGTGTATGCGGGCACCAGCATCGGCTCGATGATCGCCGCCGCACACATCAGCGGGATGAGCGTGGGCGAGATGGCGGACCGTGCGCTCTCGCTGCGACGCCGCGACCTCTTCCGCATCAACCATGTCGGGATGCTCCTCGAGCGGATGCACTCCGCCTCGCTCTACCTCGAGGAGCCGCTGCGCGAGCTCTGCCAGAGCGTGAGTCCGCCCGGGACCTTCGAGGACCTGGACACGCCGCTCCTCGTCAACACGGTCGACGTGGCATCGGGTACGCGGGTGGTGTGGGGCCTCCCCGGGCTGCGCGATGTACCGGTCGTGGATGCCGTGTACGCCTCGTGCGCGCTCCCCGGCTTCTTCCCGCCCGGGCTGGTGGGCGGCCGGAGCTGCATCGACGGCGGCACCATCGACAATCTCCCGGTGGCGATCGCCTCGCTCGGCATGGACGCGGTGATCGCCGTGGACGTGGGCACTTCGGAGCTCTCCAGGCAGGACGACATCGCCACACAGGGCTTCGCGACGATCTACATGCGCGCCGCGACGATCATGATGCACGCGCTGCAGGAGCGCGAGCTGGCCGCGTGGAACGGTCCGCCGATGCTTCTCCTGCGTCCACCGGTGAGCCACCACCACTGGTTCAGCTTCACGAACACGGCGGAGCTGATCGATGCCGGCTACGCCGCGGCCTCGCGCGCGCTCGATCAGCTTGGCGATTCTCTCATGAACGGCGTGGGAGTGTACCCGCGCAGGATGGTCCAGCTATCGGTGGCCCCGGAGAAGTGCATCGGCTGCGGGATCTGCGTGGCGCTCGCGCCGGAGGTGATGGAGATGGGGCGCGATGGCAAGGCTAACGCTACTCTGGAATCGCTCGAGTGGTCGCCCGCGGATGGTGACTTCGTGCAGGAGTGTCCGACGGAGGCGATCACGGTGCGGTCGCTGGACGGTACGCTCGAGACCACGCGCCCCATGACCGAGACGACGCTCGATGCGGCCGACGACTGAGCCGTCGACCGAGCGCTAGGTCGGAGTGAGCTCCTCGGCCTCGACGATACGCGTGAAGGGAACGCCGGCGGTCTCGTTCACGGCCCGCACGGTGGCCGCATCATCGGCCTCGAAAAGGCACATGCAGTGGCCGTCCACCGGGACGAAAGTGGAGCGGAGATATCGAACAGCCCTACCGGCGGCGGTGAAGTCCCTGCTGGTTTCCTCCACGGCGCGCTTCGCCTCGTCGAGCTGCGCCAGTGTCACGCCAGGCAGCTCCCGCTCCGCCATGTAGAGACGCATCTGTAACCTCCACTCGAATGCTACGGTTCACTGCTCCGCGGGGGCGGCGTCAGGTCTTGCCTCGTGCATGGAGCAGCCGTCGGCTGCTCCATGCACGAG
>DASSNL010000030.1:0-20211 GCA_035688075.1 Gemmatimonadaceae bacterium | reverse complement strand
TTGCGGAGTGGATTCATCGGACGTCCATAACTTTGCTAGCCCATATACAGTACGCACTTATGGAGCCATCGGGGTGGGTGGAGGGCTCATCTCGGGGGTGGGTTCATCGCGCTGAACTGCGCGCGCGGAGGTCGCGGAGGGGTAAAGAGAGGACGCGGAGAACTGCTTGACCGACTGCCTTCCGCTCGCCGTTCGGGGCTCTCGGCAAGAGAGAGTACAGTGAGTTTTCGGGGAACTGCTCCCGCACTACGGAGTCCTGCCCACCCGGGCAGAACCGGAGGCAGGGGAGCAGTTCCCCCTAATCACTCGGAGCCATCCCACCTGCGGATTTTCGAGAAGTTTCGCGGTGCCAGCCGCCGCAGGACGTTCTCCGCGACCTCGCCGTTCACCCCCGCGACCTCCGCGTGCGCAGTTCAGCGCGATGAACCCAGCCCCGAGATGAGCCCTCCACTCACGCCGATCAGAGTGAGCGGAGCAGTGCCCTCACCGGAGCAGCGTCGGCGGAGAGAATTTTGAGCGGGACCGCGATGAGTTCGTATTCGCCGTCGTCGATTCCACGGAGATCGAGGTTCTCGATATTGTAGGCGCCGCCGGCGAAGAGTGCCTCGTGGATCTCGAGCGTGGTGCTTGTTCGGGCGTCGACGGAAGGGGAGTCCACACCGAGGAGGCGGAGGCCGCGATCGAGGAGGAGGCGTAGAGAGGCGTCGCTGAGAGCGGGCCAGGAATCGGGGAAGGGGCCCGTGGCGATGCTGCGGCCGCTGCGGAGGAGGAGGCGCTCGAGGGGGGCGGAGGGGAGGGGAGCGAGATGCGCTGGCTCAATGAGAGGGAGCGAGGGGTCTACGGAGAGAACGAATGCGCGGCCGAGGAAGGGCTCGAGCGGGAGAGCGTGCGAGGCGGGCCAGTCGTCGCGTACGTGGAGGGGGGCGTCGGCGTGCGTTCCGACATGCGGGCTAGAGCGGATCTCGGAGACGTTCACGCTGTCGCCGCGCGCGATCTCCCATGTCCAGCGGCACGAGTAGGGAGTGTCGCCGGGCCATTCCGGCGTTCCCTCTCCGATAGCGATGCTGATGTCGTGAATGCTCAACCGGAGCGTGGTGCGGAGCCGAAGAACTTCGAGCGAACTTCCCACAGATTGGGGAAGAAGCGCTGCGACACCGTGCGCGCCAGATAACGCGCGCCGAGCGTGCCGCCGGTGCCCATGGTAGCGGGACCGATGATGCGCTCCACGAGCTGCACGTGCAGGAAGCGCCAGCGTGCGAATTGCTGCTCATAGGCCAGCAGCTCTTCCGCGAGCATCAACAGGTCAGACGGCTCCGGAGACGAGTACACCTCCTCGAGCGTGCGATGCTTCGACGCGAGGAGCCGCTCGAAGAGCGTCTGCAGCGTGGGCCGCCCGAGCCACCGCTTGACGATGTCGGCCGGCTCGCCGTGCTCGGAGATCACCTGGATGAAGTTCGGTTCGCGCAGGCCGGACGCGGCCTCGATGGCGCGGAACTGCGAGCTCTGCGAGCCGCTCGAGCTCCCGAGGTAGCCGCGGAACTCGGCGAATCGCTGCGGCGGTAGAGTGTCGAGCGCGGAAAGCTGGTCGGTGACGATGCGCATGAGCGCGTTGAGGCGGCGCACCGAGAACGTGGCGCCGAGGACATCTTCCGCCTCGAGTCGGTCCACGAGCGTGTCGAGCTCGTGGAGGATCACCTTGAACCAGAGCTCACTCGACTGATGGACGACGATGAAGAGCAGCTCGTCGGGATGCTCGGGTCGAGATACCGGCCGCTGGAGCGAGAGAAGCTCGTCGAGCGCGAGGTAGCTGGGATAGCTGATCTGGTTCTCGCCCTCGCCGTGGGCCGATGGAGATGCCGAATCAGTCAAGGGAAGGGAGCTCAGAAGGTGGAAACTTGGAGCGATGATATATCGTCCACGCGCATCGTTTCCACCGTGTAGAACGGCTCGCCGTAGCGCGTGCGGATGAGCGAGCCGTAATGGGCGGCCTGATGCCGGACGATGTCGAAGAGCGACTCGCCATTGGGATACACTTCGCCGGCCTGCGTGGCACCCTCGAACTGCGATGAGTAAGCGCTCACCGCTTCCATCTTCCGCTCGAAGACGCTCGAGACGTCCACCACGAAGGTGGGTTTCACGTGGTCCTCGCGGAAGGTGATGCAGTTGATGACCTTGAGCGGCCGGTGCGCCGGCACGGACGGCTCGATCTTCCGGAGTCCCGCAACGAAGCAGGCATCGCGCACGAGCTCGGCGGTAACGCGGTGATCGGGATGCCGCCCGTGCGGCGACGGAGCTATGACGACGCGCGGTGCGAAGCGACGGATCGCCACCGCGAGCGCGGCACGAGTCTCCGGCGTGTTCACGATCCCCGCGTCGGGGAACCCCATGTTGATCCGCGCCGACACGCCCAATATCTCCGCCGCGCGACTCGCTTCCTCCGCGCGCAGCTCCGCGGATCCACGCGTGCCCGTCTCACCCTGTGTGAGGTCGATGATGGCGGTGCTCTTCCCGAACTCGAGCGCCCTTAGCAGCGTCCCCCCACACGTGAGCTCCACATCGTCCCTATGCGCCGCGATCGCCAGGACGTCGATAGATGCCATGAGGCGGGAATATAGGGGGAGGGGAGGGGAGGAGAAAGAAGAGAGCAGGAAGCAGGAAGCAGAAAGCAGGAACGGCAAGGGAGCAGGAAGCAGGAACTGCAAGGGAACAGGAAACAGGAAACAGGAAACTACCTCGGCGGCGAGGGCCGTCCCCGCGGGAGCCGGTACCTGTTTCCTGTTCCCTGTTTCCTGTTTCCTCTCTCCTCACCCCCGAGGCAGTTCACTGCTTCCTGCTTCCTGCTCCCTCTCTCTACTCGTATCTCAACGCCTCTACCGGATCGAGCTTCGAGGCGCGGGCGGCGGGGAGGAGGCCGAAGAGGATGCCGGTAAAGGCACTGGCTACGAGGGCGGCGATGATCGCGAGAGGGGGAATCGACGCGTCGATCGGGGAGAAGACGCGGATCGCCCACGTGAGGAGGCCGCCGACCAGGAGTCCTATCACGGCGCCCACCAGCGTGAGGGTCGCCGCTTCCACGAGGAACTGCCAGAGGATCGTGCCCCTGGTCGCTCCCAGCGCCTTGCGCACTCCTATCTCGCGCGTGCGCTCAGTGACGCTGATCATCATGATCGCCACGACACCCACGCCGCCCACCATCAGGCCGATGGCGGAGAGCGTGAGCATGACCAGGAAGAAGGTACCGACGATCTTGTTATAGATGTCCATCGCCTTTTCCTGCGTGGTGATGTAGAAGGTGTTCTCCTCCGCGGGCTTCAGCATCCGCTCCGTTCGCAGCGCGGCAATCGCCTGGTCGATCGCCACGTCCTGCGGCACGCCGTCGCGCGGCTTCACCGTGATGAAGAGCCACCATACGCTCGCGTTCAGCCGCCGCCTTGCGGTTTCGAACGGTACAATCGCCTTGGGCTTGTCATTGTCGGCGAAGATGCTCGCGATGGGCCGGTAGATCCCGATGACTCGGAACGGCATGCCGTTCACGGAAACCGTCTTTCCGATGGCGTTGCTGTCGGGGAAGAGCTGGCCGACCATCGGTTCGTTGATCAGCACCACGTTGTCGGCGTCGCGGTTCTCGCGCGCGGTGAAGTTGCGGCCCGGATCGATCTCCCCTCCCTGCACGTCGAGCCAATTGGGCGTGAAGACATCGACGTTGGCCGCGGGAATGGTGCGATCGGCGTACTTGAAGGCGGCCGAAGTGCTGGTCTGCGCTATGACTGCCTGGATCCCCGGTTGACGGGCGATCGCTTCCGCCTCCTCCAGCTTGAGGCGCGGGAAGTGTCGCCAGGGGCAACTGTCGGCCGATCCGTTGCAGTTGTTGAGGCCGGCCGGCGCCTTGGTGACGTAGAAGGACGTGGGACCGGCGGCGGCCATGCTTTCGGCCACGCCGGCGTTTATGCCGTGCACCGCGGCGGACATGGCGGTCACGACGAACACGCCCACGGCGATACCCAGGATGGTGAGCGCGGCGCGTACCTTGTTCTGCCGGATGGCGTCGAAGGCTATCGCGACGCCTTCGAAGAGGGCGAGGAGACGGTCACCGAATCTCATTTTACTCGGACCTCAGCGCCGCGATCGGGTCGAGGCGCGAAGCGCGACTGGCCGGGTAGGCGCCAGCTATGATTCCGATGCCGGCGCCGAGCGCTATCGCCATGACCACCGACCATGGAGCGACGCTCGTGGGGAGCGGCGAAACGCTCGCCACGACTTTCGCCAGCGCGTAGCCGAGCCCGATTCCGATCGCGGCACCGAACACGCTGAGCGTCGCGGCCTCCACCAGAAATTGCGACATGATGTCGCGACGCCGGGCACCAAGCGATTTGCGAATCCCGATCTCGCGCGTACGCTCGGCCACTGCCACCAGCATGATGTTCATGATGACGATCGCTCCCACCACGAGGCCGATGGCGGGGAGGAAGATACCGGCGAGCACCAGGTACTTCTGGATGTTCTGCCAGGTGGAGAGCGCCGAGGCCGACGACTCGAGCGAGAAGTCGTTCTCCTGCGAGGGGCGAAGCTTGTGGCGTCTCCGCATGAGCTCTTCCACCGTACCCTGGATCTCGGGCATCGCTTCGGGTGACGGCGCCTGGACGAGAACTCCCCAGATGTTGCGTGGTCCGGTGAAGCGCGACATCGGAGAGTGGAACGGAGCTATCGCCTGCCGATCGAGCGACATTCCAAAGGCCGAGCCCTGCTTCTCGAGCACACCGATGACGCGGAATGGAAGCCCCTCGATGATGAGGCTCTTGCCGATCGGGTCGAGGCTCGGGAAATAATGCTCGGCCGTCTCGGAGCCGATCACTACCACGGCGGCACCGAGCCGGTCTTCCTGCTCGCTGAAGAGTCGCCCCTGGGTGACGCCGAGGTTCTTGATGTCGAAGTAGCCCGCGGTCGCAGCGTGCGCCAGTAGCTGTGGACCGGAGGCCGCATACTGAGACTGCGGCGTGAGCCAGTCCACATCATCTATGGCCCACTTGGCGCCGGACGGCAAGTCGTCACGAATCGCGTTGGCGTCGGCCTCGGTGATGTATGGGCGCCGCTGCCACTCCTTCCACATCTCCTCGGTGACGTTCCCCATGTTGAAGTCGGGGAATCTACGCACGTTCACGGTGTTGATGCCGAGGAACTTCCCCGCGAAGGCGTCTTCCATGTAGTTCCCCATCCCGTTCACGATCGAAACCACGGCGATGAGGAACATCACGCCGATGGTCACGCCGAGGAGAGTGAAGAAGCTCTTGAGCTTCTGCACCCTGATCTGCGAGAGAGCGAGGCGGGCGGCTTCGAGGAGGGACATGAACTACAGGGTTCAGGGGGCAGGGTTCAGGGACTACAGGAAACGGGGAAAAGAGAACAGGAAACAGGAAACAGGAACTGCAACTGCAACTGCAACTGCAACTACAACTACAGGTACAACTACGATTGCCATGCCTTACGCGCCGGACATCACTTTGCTCACGAACTGGTCGCGGCGCTCGTCGGAGGAGATGCGGCCGTCGCGGAGCACAACTACGCGGCGCGCGTGGGCGGCGATGTCGGGCTCGTGGGTCACCATGATCACGGTCTGGCCGCCGCTCGCGAGCCCCTCGAAGACGCGCATGATCTCGTCGGAGGTCTGCGAGTCGAGGTTACCAGTGGGCTCGTCGGCCAGGAGGATCGCGGGGTTGTTGATCAGCGCGCGCGCGATCGCCACACGCTGGCGCTGTCCGCCCGAGAGCTCGTTGGGGCGGTGATCCATGCGATCGCCGAGCGCCACCTTCTCGAGCGCCTCCTTCGCCCGGCGCTTGCGTTCGGCCGACGAGATCCCGGCGTACACGAGCGGCAGCTCCACGTTGTGCAGCGCGGTGGCGCGTGGGAGAAGGTTGAAGGTCTGGAAAACGAAGCCGATCTCGCGATTGCGAACGCGCGCCAGCTCGTCGTCCTTCATCTTCGAGACCAGCTCGCCGTTGAGCCAGTACTCGCCCGCATTGGGCGTGTCGAGACAGCCCACGATGTTCATGAGCGTGGACTTCCCCGAGCCGGACGGGCCCATGATGGCGACGTACTCGTTGCGCCTGATCGCGAGATCCACTCCGCGTAGCGCATGTACCACCTCGCCACCCATGTCGTAATCGCGGCGGATCCCTCTCGTCACGATCACCCACTCTCGACCCGGAGCAACGCCCTGATTGCCAACTACGACCTGTCGCTCCGCGGTAGTGCTGACACCGTCGTCCTGCATTTCCGTAGCACTCACGTGCCAACCCCCTTCTTCGTTTCGGCCGGTTTCGTCTCGCGCACCAGTGTGCCTTCCTTGAGATCGCGGATCGCCTGGTAGCTGCCGGCCACGATGGTCTCGCCACCCTGAAGCCCGCTCACCACCTCGAAGTAGTCTTCGCCGGCGATCCCTATCTTTACGGGTTGGAAGGTCACCTTGTTGTCGGGGCCCACGAGGAATACGCCTTCGACCTCCTCCTGCCCAACCTGCTTGCTCGGGCGTTTGCCGAGCGCGAGCTGCGCGGAATCACCGCTGGGGTTGGCCTGGCGATCGCGCACGGTGAGCGCGATGATCGGGATGCTGAGCACCTGCTTCCGCGTCGCGGTAATGATCTTCGCGGTGGCGGAGAAATCGGGGCGTGTGTCGGAGGGCGGATTGAGGAGCATGACCTTCACCTCGAAGTCCACCGCCTGGTCGGTATTCTGCGACGAAGCGGCCGTGGGGTTCTGGACCGAGCTGTTGGCGATCTCCACCACCCTTCCTACGAAGGTGGTATCGGGAAATGCGTCGATCTGGACGACTGCCGAATCGCCCAGCGCCACCCTGGCCACGTCGGTCTCGTCCACCTTCACGGTGGTCTCGAGGGTGTCCATGTTGCTGATGGTGAGCAGAAGTGCGGCGTCCTTGTTGAACGTACCCGGGACCGCCGTCTCGCCCTGTTCGACGTTGAGCCGGGTGACCTTCCCGGAGAGCGGGGCCTTGATGGTGGTTTTCGCGAGATTCGACTGCGAATTACTCAACGCAGCGACGCTCTGGTCCACCATGTGGCTGGCGGAGTTGAAGAGCGCCTGGTTCACGTCCACGGTGGTTCGGAGTTGCTCCATCTGCTCGTCGGATACGAGCCTCGGGTTGCTCTTCCGGATCGTCTCGGAGCGCTGGAGCGCGCTCTGCGACTGCTCGAGGTTTGCCTTGGCGCGTGCCATGTCGGCGCGCGCGGAGGCCACCGCGGCGCGCGAGCGCTGCACCTCGGCCTCGTAGGTGGATGGATCGATCTGGAGGAGGAACTGCCCCTTCTTCACCACGTCGCCCTCCTTCACCGCGAGTCGGACGATGCGGCCGGATACGTCGGAGGCCACATCCACCTTCACGCGCGGCTCGACCTGGCCGCTGGCCGTTACGGAGGCTACGAGATCGCGCTTCTGCACCTTCTCCTCGCGCACCTCGACTGCCTTGTTCCCCCGCTTGGCGGCGCCGAGGACGATGACTCCCACCACGAGGGCTACGAGAATGGTGCCGATGCTCCACTTGGTACGTTTACTCATGCTGTTCCCCGGTAGGTGCCGTCAGCGCAGCGGCCGCCCGACGGCGTTCTCGAGCTGGGCAAATGAAATATGGTACTGGTAGATGGCGTTGATGTGGTCGTTCTCCGCCTGTGCGTAGGTTGCCCTGGCGTTGGCTAGCTCCAGGTAGTCCGCGGCTCCCACCCTGTATCTCTCCTGCGCCAGCTCCAGCTGCTGGCGCGCCGTCGCCGCGTTCCGCGCCTGTTGTTCGACCACCTTCGCGTTGGTAACCACCTGGAGATAGTCAGCGGTCACGTCCGCGGTGAGCGCGAGCTCCTGCTTTCTGATGTTGTAGCGTGCGTCGTTGCGCTGCGCCTTCGCCTCCTGGATCCGCTGCTCGCGCTGGAAGCCATCGAAGATCGGTAGCGAGAGCAGGGCGCTGACCTGGAACGGCTGCCTGGTGAAGTCGAAGGGGAACTGGTTGTTGTCGGAGCGGATCTGCGCCGCCCTTTCGGGGGTGAAGCGTTGCATCCCGTCACACCGGCCGCGGATACTCGGCATTCCGGCGCCGACGCGCAGCGAGTCCTGGGTGTAGCAGCTTTCGATCGAGCTCTGAACCTGGGACTGCGCCAGCGTCACGGGATAGTCGCCGTTCGCGTACTGGTACGTGTAGCCGCCCCAGCCCGCGCTCATACGCAGCGACGGCAGATACTGCGACTGCTCGGCGCGTACATTGAGCGACGCCACCTTGTCACGTGCACGCAGCGCGTTGAGTGCCGGGTTGCGCTGACGCGCGAGGTCGAGCACCGACTCGAGCGTGAAGTCCGGAGCGAGAACGGGGAAGTCGGTGATCAGCTGCACGCTCGCCGGCTGCCGCACGCCCATCGTCTGGAAGAGCCGCAGCTTGTCTATCTCTACCTGATTGTGAGCCTGCAGCGCCGCCACCTTCGCCTGACCGACCGCTACCTCGGCGTTGCTCACATCGAGCTGCGTTCCGGAGCCCACGGCCATCTTCGCCTTGGCCAGCTCCAGCTGCACCTCGTTCTGCGTCACCAGCGAATCACTGAGCTCCGCCTTGGCGCGCGATGCCAGCACGTTGAGATAGTTCTGCGTGACGGTAGAGCGCACCAGCTGCGCCGACCCCGCGATGTCCGCATCGGCCGCCTTCACCGTGGAGGACTGAATCTTGGGATTCAGGAAGGTGGTGGCGTTGAGCTGGTAGGTGAGATTCAGCGAGTAGGACGACTGGTAAATGTCCGACGCCACCTCGAAGCCCGTCACGCCGTTGATCGGCTGGCCGCCGGACTGGCGGTAGAGCCCCTGGAGCGAGACGTCGACGCTCGGGAGGAACGCTCCGTACGCCGCGCGCTTCCCGGCCGAAGCGGCGCGTCTCGCGTCTCTGGTAGAGAGGTAGTCCGGGTTGTTCTTGAGAGCCAGCGCGATCGCATCATCGAGCGTGAGCGTAGGGCCGCTGCCAGCGGTGTCGCCGGGTAGCACGGTACCGGTGCCGGCGCCTGCCGCTGTAGTATCTGTCCGAGGAGATCCGGGCGTCTGTGCCGGAGCCGAATTCATGGAGAGCGCCGTCAGCGCAGCGCCGAGCGCCGCGGCGACGAGCCGGGTCGAAAGCATCGTGTGAGATCCTCGCGTGGTGTCTGCCAGCCCTACGCACCGGGCGGAGGGTCGGTTTCATGGGTCCAGCTAATAAAGAAAGCCCCGCTGGTGGGCGGGGCGCGAGGGGGGAGTGGGGAGGGGAAGGGGCCTCAGCGGGGCGGCTCGTCCCGGAGCGCCGTGATTTCTCTCGCGTCGAGCACTACCTTGAGCACCCGTCCCTGGTCGTCCACCCAGATGTGGCGCGTGGCGCCGCCGGGCTCCGTGAGCACCAGCACGCGCGCCGCCACGCCGCGGCCGCCGATGGTCACGGCGTCGTTGCCCTGCGTGCTTACGCGCATTACCACCTGCGCGTTGCGCTGCGGGACCACCACGGGAACCGTGCCGGAGCCCGAGCTCGACGCGCGCCGCGCCAGGAAGTAGTACTGATGGAAGACGTTGTCGTCCAGCACCAGCGCGCCGTCGGCTACGATGTATTCCTTGGTGGACTCGCCTTTTGCAGTCTTCACCTGCGCGCTGATGCGCCCACGACCGACGATGGCCCGGAGCCGCTCGCGTACCTCGCCGCCCGAGCGTACCTCTAGTTGATAGGCGAGTGGCGCGAAGGAATCGTCGGCGCGCAACGCGGGGGCGAGACGCTCGGCGTCGAACTCCACCGTGGCGTTGGCCACGTACACGTCACCGCCCGGCCCCGGGGTCCGGCGGATCGTGAACGTCTCCCGGCCGATCTTCGTGCCGGAGCGACTGATGGTGAAGCTCCCCTCATCCACCACGGTCACCTGCGATGGCGCCGCGGCGGGTACCGCCAGAAGGGTGGCGGACAGGAGGCCGAAGTATCGCATATTCAAAGCTAGTACCCGGAGTCGGAGGGAGAGTTTCACGAGTCGGCCGCCGGCGCGAGGAATATGCGCTCGCGAATGCGTTGGCGGATGCGTTCGTAGATCGCTCGCCCCTTCTCGGCGGTGGCCAGGGTGGGACGACCGATGGATCCGGCGCTTCCTTTGGGGACGCGCAACTGCCCTCGGCGGTAACGCCTGAGGGACTCGCGCGACATCATGTAGTCCTGTGCCCATTCCATGTGGACGAGGTCCGGAGCAAGATAGAGCATGAGCGATGTATCCGCCTCACCCCCGTGCATGTGCTCTTCCTGGCCGTCAAGAAGATCGTCGATCCGTACCGCGTATATGTCGGCAACGCGCACGCGTGCGACCTGGGTGATCACCGTGTCGATGGCCTCCTGATGCGCGTCGTAGTCGTGGGCCGTGAGAAGGATAAATTCCCGGAAGCCGGAGGTCTCCCAGGATGCGAGGAGATCGTTGAGCATGCGGTGCAGCGTCTTCTTCCGCATGGAGGCGTTGCCGGGGAAGTCTCGCTCTTCCGGGGTATTGACTCCGTACTCCACGGTCGGTGCGCGGAGCACGCCGGTGGTGGCGGAGAGATCGTCGGCAAGCCGCTCCGCGATGATCGTGGCGCAACCGATGGGGAGGTGAGGGCCGTGCTGCTCGCACGCTCCAACGGGGATGATCAACCGTGGGTCCGCAGCCATCACGGCCGCGACCTGCGCTGGTCCCATTTCTTTCAAGCGCCTGGGGTGAACGGCCACGGCGCGAGGGGGCAGGGTCATTTCGAGTCAGGGTGAAGTGGCGCTGGCGTCCGAGTCCGGCGCCGCTGGCAGGTCGGTAGTCTGGACGCACCTCTGGACAATAGCGACAGGTGCGGCGATCGTGGCCGGCGCGGTGTGGCTGCGCAGCCCGCGGATACCTTATCTCGTGGTCTCGCTCATCGCCACGGCCGTAGCCGTACTCGCGATGGCGGGCCTCGCGCGCCGCGACCGCGGCTGGGCCGCAGCGGCACTCGGCGCTTCCGTCCTTTTCTGCACGGTGGCGTACTTCGCGCAGCGAACGCTCCACAGGATAGAGCACGACTGGCCGGCCTACAGCGCATCGCTCGTGGAGCTCGGTGCCTCGACGCTCGGCGATCAGCTCTCCGTAACATCGCGTGCCCTGCGCGCGAGCGCCCAGCGCGCGCTCGATGCGCCCGTGCAGGTCGCGGGTGCCTTCGATGCGCTCGACGACGATGTCGACACGCGCGCGGAGCGGGGGCTGGCGCTCTACCGGCGCGGCGTGCCCGTGGCGTGGGCGGGACACATCTTCACATCCACCGACTCCCTGGTCTCACCGCTCGGAGTGGTGTACTCGCCCTTCTACGTGACTCTGTACGCCGCAGTGGTGAAAGGCGAGTCGCGGGCGGTGGCGACCGCCACCGTCCACGCATCCCCGCCGGGCGACGAATTCGCTCCCGCCATAGCGAACCGGGTGGCGCGCGCCGTAGGGTTGCACGCGTTCGAGGTGGCGCCGAGCGCGCAGGTCGGGAGCGACATCGGAGCGGTGGCTTTCGCGCCGGTGGGCGACACACTCCTGGTGGCGCGCGCGGTTGCGCCGGGAATGGAAGAGGCGAGACTCCTCGCGCTCGAGCGAGTGCGCGGGCGCGGTGCTGCGGCGATAGTGCTGATGCTCGTGCTCTACCTGATCGTCGTTTGGCGGAGCGAGCGCGCGGTCCGCTGGCGTATGGCCCCGCTGGTGGTAGCACTGCTCGGTGTGGCGCTGGTTCCTCTCAGCACGTTCTCCAGCCGGTGGGTGCTCTTCGACCCGACGGTCTACTACGCGGAGATCGGTGGACCGCTCACGGCGAGTATCGGTGCGCTGGGGATCGCCGCGGCGATAGTGCTCCTCGCCCTGCTCCTGGCGCTTCGGTCCACGAAGCGAGAGCTGAGTTGGCGCGGAGGGATCGGGGCGCTGGTCGTTCTCGCCGTACTGGGGCCACTGCTCCTGCGAGAGCTGGCCGCGGGCGTGATGCCGCCGCCCGGCGGGGTGAGCGCCACACTCTGGATTGCGTGGGAGGTGGCACTCTTTCTCGTGGCGGCCGCGCTCCTCGTCGCCAGCTCGCTGGCCGGGAGAGCGGCACTCCGCCGCGCCGGGCTCGGACTCCCGCCGGCAGTGGCTCCGCTGCTCGCCGCGATCGCGGCGCTACTCGGTCCGGTGGTCGTCACCGCTCCGGGAGTCTGGCCGATCTGGTATCTACTCCTCTGGGTGGTGGTAGTTGCCGCGCTGGTGTTCTCCCGCGCTCACCGCTGGACGGTGCTCACCGCCGGCATCGTGGCGGCGTTGGGCGCCACCACGTTGACGTGGAGCGCCGGCGTGAGCGGGCGGGCGCTGCTCGCCGAGCGCGACGTCTCGGGGTTGAGCGAGGTGCAGTCGGACGTTGTCGCCGTGCTGCAGCGCTTCGCGGGATCGATATCGGCAGCCGCTCCACCGCGCACGGCGGCCGAGCTGGTCAGGCTGTACGTGAGCTCGGACCTCATGGGATCGGGCTACCCGGCCGCGATGGAAGAGCTGCAAGCTGATGGAACGACCACCGCCCGCGTGATGCTCGCCGAGCTGAATGTACCGGGGAAGGCGCTGCACGACGCTGCCGCAGAGGCGCGACGGACTCGCGAGACGGTGCTGCGTACCGTGCTGGGGATGCCAGGTGAGCTGATAATGCTGGCCGCTCCCCACACTGGTGGATCGGTCACCACGGTGGTGGTCGGCCCACGTACGAGACTCATCCCCGACGACCAGTTCAACGCGTTACTCGGGCTCAGCGAGCGAGAGAGCGGGCCGCCGCCGTACGCGATGTCGCTCCTGAGCGTCGAGCCTATCTGGCCGCTGACGCCCGACAGCACGCGCTGGTACCGCGCCGGGCGCCAGCTGCACGGCAACCGGCTCGTCCAGACCGTGCGCGGTCCGATGCGCGCGCACATGGAGATCGACCTCCGTCCGCAGATAATCCTGGTGCAGCGGGCGACGCTCGTGGCGCTGTTCGACCTTCTTCTGCTCGCCGCGCTCTGGACCGTGAGTGCCCTCCCCGAGCCGACGTTCCGCGCATGGATCGGTGCGCACGGCAACCGGTGGGCGCGCAGCTATCGGGCGCGTCTCAGTCTCGTACTGTTCGGCTTCTTCGTCCTTCCCGCACTCGCCTTCGCCGTGTGGAGCTATCAGCGCCTCCAATCCGAGGACCGACAGTCACGCGAGCTGCTCGTACGCGAGACGCTCCGCTCGTACAACGAGGTCGCGGACGACGCGGATGCCGAGCCGTTGGGGAGCATGGGCGTGCGCCTCGGGACGCCGCTCATGGTTTATCGCTACGGCGAGCTCACCGAGGCGAGCGATCCGCTCTTCGAGACGATCGCGCCGATGGGCCGGTTTCTCCCCAGCGACGTGTACCAGCGCCTTCGCCTCGGCCGGGAGGAGTACACCAGTCGCCGCCTGCGGCTTGGCGACGAGCCGGCGCTTTTCGGCTACCTCTCCACGCCGACTCCGTGGAGCGAGCGTCTCGTTACGGCCGCGCCGGCGCGGGGGAGCGAGTACATGCTCGATCAGCGCCGCCGCGATCTGGGCGTGCTGGTGCTCTTCGCGACGGTACTGGGCGCTCTCGGTGCGCTCCTGCTGAGCCGCTTGGCATCGCGCTCACTGGCGCGGCCAATCGGAAATCTCCGCGAGGCCGCGCTGGCGATCGCCGCGGGCGAGAGCGAGCCGCCGCTGGAGCACGGTACGCCCGACGAGTTCGAGCCGGTGTTCTCGGCGTTCCGTCGGATGGCCGCCGATCTGGGTGCCAGCCGGAGCGCGCTCGAGTCGGCGCAGCGACGCACCGCCGCCGTGCTCCGCAACGTGGCGAGCGGCGTGGTCGCGCTGTCGTCGGATGGCAACGTGATCTTCTCGAACCCGCGCGCATCGACGCTCCTCGATTCTCCGCTGCTGGGTTCGAGACTCGCCGATGTGAGCCCCGCGCTCGCGGAGCGCGTATCGGACTTCGTGCAGCGCGGCGCAGCCGAAGAGGAGCTGGATCTGGAGGTGGGGGGACGTCAGTTGCAGGGACGTCTGGTTCGACTCACGGGCGGAGGAGAGGGAGTGGTCCTCACTCTCGACGATGTGACCGAGCTGGCGCGCGCGCAGCGCGTGATCGCGTGGGGCGAGATGGCGCGGCAGGTGGCGCACGAGATCAAGAATCCATTGACCCCCATACGACTCGGCGTCCAGCACCTGAGGCGCGCTTACGGTGATGCGCGCCCCGATTTCGGCGACATCCTCGCCACGAACGTGGAGCGAATCCTGGCGGAGATCGACCGACTCGACGAGATCGCCCGCAGCTTCAGCCGTTACGGGATGGCGCCGGCGGATCGGCAGCCGCCCGGAGTGGTGGATGTCTCGGTGGTAGCGCGCGATGTGGTGGGGCTGGAGATGATGGGAGGGGGAGAGGGGAGGAAGCATGGAGCAGAAGGCAGAACTCGGGAAGAAGGAAGCAGGAGGCAGGAGCTGCACGGAAACAGGAAACAGGAAACAGCGAACAGGGAACAGGGAACAGGGTCGGCGAGTACGGAGGTGGGGAACGGAGCGGGGGCGGTCGTCAATTGGAGGTTGGTGGGGGCGGAGGAGCCAATGAGGGCCGTGGCGAGGGCGGACGAGCTTCGTGAGGTGCTGTTGAATCTTCTCGAGAATGCGCGGCTCGCGGGAGCGAGTGCAGTGGAGCTGCGCTGTGCACGACGAGATGGGCGAGTGGTCATCGAAGTGAGCGATGATGGCTCAGGGGTACCGGCGCACGTCCTGCCGCGGCTCTTCGAGCCGCACTTCTCCACTCGTTCCTCGGGGAGCGGGCTGGGACTGGCGATGAGCCGGCAGCTCGTGGAGAGCTGGGGCGGTGCGATCGCGATAGCCAGCGTCGAGGGGGAGGGCACGCGTGTGCGGATCGAGCTCTCCGCCCACGATGATGCCACAGCGGAGGATGTAGTATGACCGTACGGCCGGGCGAGAGCGCGGACTACGAGCTGCGGCAGCTCATAGATTGGCACCGCTCGAGAGCCGAGCGACTGCTGAACGGAGTGCGGGCGCTCGTGCTCTTACTTCTTTCGGCGGCCGCTTTCGCGTACGCGCCAGCTCTGCCGCTGCAGCTCACCTGGGTGAACGTGATAGTGCTCGCCGTCACGCTCACCTGGACCTTCGCGCAGTGGGCGATCTTCTACCGGCGCGAGCAGCTCCCCGGGTGGCTGGCTCTGGTGAATCCCGCGGTGGACATCACTGCGATCACCGTGGTAATGGTGGAGTACGGGATCTCGCAGACGGCCAAGCTGGCTCTCGGGTCGCCGATGCTGCTCGCCTACTTCGCGATTCTCGCCTCACGTCCCATCACGTCGTCCACTCGCAAGTCGGCGGTCGTTGCAGCGCTCGTGGTGGCGGAGTACTCGGCGCTGCTCGCCTTCTTCGTGGCGACCGGGAGGGCGCACCTCGTCGCCAGCCCGATCGAAGCGAGTGCCGGGCAGGGCGTCGCATGGCTGGACGAGAGCGCCAAGATTCTGCTGCTCGCGGTGGCCGGTGCTATTGCGACGTACGCTACAGCCTGGTACGAGCGACTGCTCACCAGCTACCATCTGCAGGCACGGGCCAGAGAGCGGCTCGAAGCGCGGCTGGCGCGCGCGCAGCTCGAGGCGCTCGAGCTGCAGCTGCATCCACACTTCCTCTTCAACACGCTGAACGCCATCACCGCGCTCATCGCGCAGGAGCCACGCGCCGCTCAGCGGATAGTGAGCGGGCTGAGCGAGCTATTGCGTTTCTCACTCGGCAGAGCTGGCGAGCAGGAGGTGACGCTCGAGCGGGAGCTCGACCTGCTCGGTCGCTACATAGAGATTCAGGAAGTGCGGTTCCCGGATCGCCTGCGAGTGGAGGTGGACGTCGATCCCGACAGCATGGTGGCGCTGGTACCCAGCATGATCCTCCAGCCGCTGGTGGAGAACTCGATCCGGCACGGGATCGCGCCTCGCGCCGCCGGCGGGCGCGTGGATGTGCGAGCGGTACGCGAGGACGAGACGCTCCGGCTCACGGTGCGCGACGACGGGCTTGGGGCTGCCGCGGAGGCGAGCAGCGAAGCGCGGAGCGGCGTAGGGCTCGCGAACACGCGTGCGCGCCTGCAACATCTCTATGGCGAAGGGCACGAGATGCACGCCGGTCCCGTGGAGACCGGCGGTTACCTGGTGACGATCGAGATTCCGTTTCACACGGCAGCCGTACCCATGACAGTCGATGAGGTGGCATCATGAGCACCGAGATCAGACCGACTCGAGTGCTGATAGTGGACGATGAGCCGCTGGCGCGCGCTCACATGCGCGAGTTGCTCGGCGAGGCGGACGGAGTGGAGGTGATAGGGGAGTGCGGTGACGGGCGCGAAGCGGTAAGACGAATCCGTGCGGAGGCGCCGGATCTGGTCCTGCTCGACATCCAGATCCCCGAGCTCGATGGTTTCGGCGTAGTGCGGGAGATCGGCGCGGCGCGGATGCCGATGGTGATCTTCATTACCGCGTACGACGAGTACGCGCTGAAGGCGTTCGAAGTATTCGCGCTCGCGTACCTGCTCAAGCCGGTCAGCCGCGAGCGCTTCTCCGGCGCGCTCGAGCGCGCCCGTGCGCTGATGCATGCCAGTTCGGCGAGCGAGACCGCCTCGCGCCTCGGGAAGCTGCTCGAGCGGATGAGCGAGTCGCGGCCGCACAGCGACCGGCTTTCTATCAAGGTGGATGGCCGGGTCCTGTTCGTGGGAGTCGACGAGATAGACTGGCTGGAGGCAGCCGACAACCACGTGAAGGTGCATGTAGGCCCTCGCACCCATCAGGTGAGGAGCACGATGACGTCGTTCGAGAGGCGGCTGCCTCCGGAGAAGTTCCTCCGAATCCATCGTTCCACGATGGTCAACGTCCGTCGTATAGCGGAGGTGCAGCCGTGGTTCGCCGGCGACTACGTGTTCATCCTCGTGGGCGGGGCGAGGCTGACATCCGGGAGGAGCTACCGGCAGGCGATCCACGAATTCATGGACCGCCAGCTCTGAGCGGCAGCTCTCTCGCCATCGCCGCGGCGTCACTCACCCCCGGCAGGCGGCAGTTCACCCCAGAATCGTTTCCCCAACCGGCGTCGCTCTCCGATATTGCGGCCGACGCGTCTGCGTCGTCAGTCATTGCCCTCGACCCGCGATGGGCAGCGCCGAATCGGCCCGAAAATAACGGAGGATAGGCAAGTGAAACGCTTACCTGGACTGGCGGCGGTGTTCCTTACTTTCGTCCTGGCTTCTTGCGGCGGTGCGTCGGGAGGAATCACCGGAGGCGGCGGTGGTGGTGGCGGGGGGGGCGGTGGAGGCGGCGGCGGTGGCGGTGGATCGTCGAACTCGATCAACGTCGACGACGACTTCTACTCGCCGGCGAAAGACACGGTGGCCACCGGCACGAAGGTGACCTGGACGTGGATTGGTTCGACGGCTCACAGCGTCACGTTCGACGACGGCGTTACTTCGGCTACCCAGACCTCGGGCAGCTTCAACAGGACCTTCGATACGGCCGGCTCGTACCCGTACCACTGCAAGGTGCACGGGACGGCGATGTCCGGAACGGTGGTCGTGAAGTGACAGGGTTGCACCGGTGCGTCCTTCTGGGCGCGGCGCTGGCGATGTTACCGGGTGTCTCGTTGGCACAGTGCCGCCCGGGGCCGAACACCAATGAAGCCAAGCTTCTCGCGTTCTATGCCGCGCCCATCGTCTTCTCGAGTATGGATGCACCGGAGCAGCTCGCACCGGGGCAGGTTTTGATCTCGGTCGAGATGTCGCCCATTCCGACGCCCGACCCCGCGATACAGCAGACGTCGTACTGCTACATCGGCAAGTCCGAGAACACGCGTCTGGCACCGTTGTTCGTCAGGCCGCGGATAGAGGTCGGTTTGCCGATGGGCTTTGCTTTCGAGGCGAGCTACGTGCCGCCCGTGAAGGCGTGGGACGCCGAACCGAACCTGGGCAGCCTGGCGCTCTCGCGGCTGCAGCGACTCCCCATCACGGTCGCATCGCGTCCGGTGGAGCTCATGCTCCGCGCTCACGGGACCTTCGGACGGGTGACGGGCCCGATCACCTGCCCGCCGAGTGGGCTCCAGACCAGCGACCCCGACGCGCCCTGCTACGGCACCGACCCTTCGAGTGACACCTACCACCCGAACATGTTCGGTGCGGAGGGGGCGCTGGCGCTCGGTGGCGGCGGCCGCTTCTCCGCCTACGTTGGTGGGGGAGTCAACTGGCTCCGGCCCCATTTCCAGGTCGGCTTCGTGGACGGAGCGGGGAACGTGGACCACACGAAGGTCGAAGTGGACCTCACACGCGGCGCCTTCTTCGGCGGGGTCACCGCGCGACTCGTGCGCTCGCTCCGCGTCTCGGCGCAGCTCTACGATGTTCCTACCGACGCCACCACGTGGCGCTTCGGCCTCGGTTATCTGATCCGGTAGAGGACGATGGTGGCCACGCCAGAGCGGCAGACTCGCTCCGTAAGGCGAATCGCGGTTCCGCCGATGGTGCTCATGGGACTCCGTCTAGCCATGGTGGCGGTGTTCGTCGGCGGTGGAATCCTCAAGCTCGCCGGCGCCGGCATCATGGTACAGCTCTTCGCCGACATAGGCGTGGGGCAGTGGCTGCGCTACGTGGTGGGGGTCATGGAGGTCCTGGGTGGGACGCTGCTCATGGTGACCGCCTGGAGCGGGCTCGCGGCGCTGGGGCTCATCGTGATGATGATCGGGGCGGCCATGGCCGAGCTGCTCATCATCCGCAGACCTCCTTACGCGGCCGCAGCCTGCGCGGTGGCCCTCATGATCATCGCGCTGGGCACGTTCGACGAGGCCGGTGTGATGCCCTGGCGGCGCGGGAGACAGTAGCTCGCGGGCTCGAGCGCTTGCCGCAGCCCTTCCTACCCCTCTGATTTGGGGGCATGGAAGGAACGCTGATGCCGCTCACGCGGCCAGACGACGAAGTCAAGCAGGCACAGCTTGATCGAATGAAGCGGTTTGCCACGGGGCTCCTCGTGGCGGCCACGGCGATCTTTGCGGTGACGCGTATCCTCGAGCACCGCTACCCGTGGCTCGGCTTCATCCGCGCCACCGCCGAAGCGGCGATGATCGGTGGGCTGGCCGATTGGTTCGCGGTCACGGCACTCTTCCGCCATCCGCTGGGCCTGCCGATTCCGCACACCGCGATCGTGGCGAAGCGCAAGGACAGGATAGGTCGCACGCTCGGCAACTTCGTTCAGAACAACTTCCTGTCGCGTCCGGTGCTCCAGAGCAAGCTCGAAGGGATCCACCTCGCGGAGCGCGGCGCACGCTGGCTGGCGCAGCCGGCGAACGCGCAGCTCATAGCGCACCAGGTCGCCACCGGGCTCGCACGTACGGCGGAGGCGATCCCCGAGAGGGAGGCGACGCGCCTCATCGGCCAGACGCTCTCCGACAGGGTGCGCAGCACCAAGGTGGCGCCGCTGCTCGGCAACGTGCTTCTCCTCGTGGCGTCCGACGGCAGACATCAGGAACTGCTCGACGACGCGCTGCGCCTGGTGGCGCAGGCGGTCGACGACAACCGGGAGCTCATCCGAATCAAGGTGCTGGAGGAGAGCCCGTGGTGGGTTCCAGGCGTTGTCGATGAGCGCATCTATCAGAAGATCCTCTCCGCCACCGAGAACCTCATCCACGAGGTACGGAGCGATCCGGAGCACCCGCTCCGCTCGAAGTTCGACCTCGCGCTCGCCAAGTTCATAGACAAGCTTCAGACCTCGCCCGAGCTGATCGAGAAGGCGGAGGCCATGAAGACGGAGCTCCTGGGCCCGGAGGTGGTGGACGACCTCTCGACCACCGCCTGGAGGAGTGTCCGCGACGGGCTCGTGAGGTATGCCTCACGCGAGGCCGAAGAGGGGCCGGGCGCCCTCGAGCGGGGGATCACGTCGTTCGCCGAGGCGCTGCTCGCTAACGAGCCGCTCCTGGCGGAGATCGATGAATTCGCGACGAGATCGGCGCTCACCATAGTGGAGCAGCACCGGCATCAGGCGGGCGAGCTGATCTCGCACACCGTGAGCGCGTGGGACCCCGACGCCACGTCGCGCCGCATAGAGCTCGCGATAGGTCGGGATCTTCAGTTCATCCGGATAAACGGAACGATTGTGGGCGGCCTCGCGGGGCTGGCGATCTACGTCATCTCGCGCTTCCTGTG
>DASSNL010000025.1:0-8265 GCA_035688075.1 Gemmatimonadaceae bacterium | reverse complement strand
GCCGTCGATGCTTCCGTGCCGCTGTCGCGGTACTTCACGATCACCGGCGTTTGCAGCGCCAGCCCCTGCTCCGCCCCCCAACCCGAGCTCACCCCGCGCGAGCCGGGAACGACCACCGCACCCGCCGGGATCTCGAGCGGGCGTCCTTCGGCGGCGCGATAGACAGTCTCGCGCACCAGATCGAACACCGGCACGGCGCGCGTGAGGATCACGCCCGAGGCGAGCACCGCTCGCTCGCGTACCACGGTACCCTCGTAGATTCCGCAATTCCCGCCCACGAAGACGTCATCCTCGATCACCACTGGTGCAGCGTGGATCGGCTCGAGCACGCCGCCCACCTGCGCGGCCGCGCTCAAGTGAACGCGTGCACCGATCTGCGCGCACGAGCCCACGAGCGCGTGCGAGTCGATCATCGTCGCCTCATCTACGAAGGCGCCGACGTTCACGTACATCGGAGGCATGCACACCACACCGCGCGCGACGTGCGCTCCGCGCCGGATGGTCGAGCCGCCCGGCACGATGCGTACGCCTTGCGATACGTCGAACGTCTGAGTGGGGATCGTGTGCTTGTCGAGGAGATGAAAGGGCGAGTCGGGCGGAGACATGTCCACCAGCCGGCCGGCGCGGAACGCGAGGAGGATTCCCTGCTTCACCCACGGTACCGCGCGCCACACACCGTCGTCGTCTCGCTCGGCCGCCCTGAGATCGCCGCGTTCGAGGGCAGTGAGTAGCTGCTCCACCACCGACTCCGCATCGGCGGCGAGAGCCTCTCCAGACGGGGTCGCGGCCAGTAGCGCCAGGCGCTCCTGCAGCTCGTGCCGCTCTGCGTCATGCATCATGGCGCACCAGTGTGTGAGAGGCTCGTGGGCATCCGTGCAATCTACGGCTCATCGATGGGAGTCAATGGAAGAACGGAGGAGGAGAATCGAGCAAGCGTCTTCCTGCAACATGAGCTCGAGCCCCGCCGGATCGCGGTCTCGGGATCGTGCTAGATGTGCTCGCGGGCTCGAACAACGGTCGCCGGGTTCGGGGCAATGGCCGCCAGTCGTACGGTGTGCGTATCGAGGCGGAACTCGGACTCCGTGATGTCCAGCGGCCGGAGCGTGAAGTTCGACAGATACTTGCGCGTACTGGCGAGCAGGCCGACGCGATCGTCGGGATCGAGCTGGTACGTTCTGAGGATTCTGTTTTCCGTCCACCCTTCGGGGAGGAAGTTCTCGAAGAAGGCTGGCATCCTCGGCCCTTCGTAGCTCCTTTCCCCGCGGCCGCGGAGAGGAAGTTCGCGGGAGAGCTCTATCGCCCAGCCAGGCGCGCAAGCAAGAGCGAGCCGATCCTTGTCCGGGGACACCTACTGATCCTCGAGTGGCGTTCTGTCTAAAAATACGGCCCAATGACCACTGTACGGGCCGAGTTTTTAGACATCGGCGCAAAGGGGCTCCTACGCGGCGCGCGACCTGCACATCGGGAGTGGTGCACGCGAGCTCACGCCGAAGGACGTACGGCCGTACCACGTGAACATCGGGATTCCAGCCAAGGTTGTGCGCGTCAAACCCAACGCCCCACCGGACGGCAACGAATGTCTGCCCATGGCGAAGCAGCGCTCACGCGCGGACAGCGACTGAGCGGCGGCGCGGCGCTCCGACCGTACATCTGGTTTGGGGCATTGGCCCTCGTGCTGGCGGCCGGCGCGTGCAGAACGTACTGGCCCACGCTCCGCGCCAGCGCCGCGGCGCCGGCCCCGGACACGTACCGGTGCGCGGTCGAGCGGGTGCGCTCGCTGGGCTATCGCCCGGTGACGTTCAACGAGGGGGACGGCGACATGAAGGCGCGCCGCGAGGACCGCGCCGCCTCGGCACGGCTCCCCGGCGAGCAACGCCAGTACGACGTGCTCGAGATCGATGCTGCCCCCGCCACCGGCGGCGGGGAAGGCAGAGGCTCGACCCTCGGCGTCCGCGCCGAGACGATCGTGCGCCGCTTTACGCGGGAAGGGTGGATCGAGGAGGGGCGGCCGGCCTCCTCCGGCGCTCAGGCGGCGGCGCGACAGATCATCGAGGGGTGCGCGAAGCATGGGACGGGGGCAGGGACTGCTCACTCTCTCGATCACCGCGCCCAACCGAATGCGGAGCGCGTAGGCGACCCGGCCGGCCGCAGTCACCGCGTCCGGCACTCTGCACCCGTCCAGGGACGTACGTCGCGCAGCTCGAACACCTGGAGCACGCGCGGGAACGGGGATCCCCAATCGCGTGCGAGCCATTCGGGTGTGAGCTCGCCCAACACTTCGACGTAAAAGAGCGGACCGCCGGTGGTGGTATCGGCGGCGCTATCAGGAAGCGCTGCTCGGATGCGCGGCGGCGCGTTGCGCGCGAGGCTTCGAAGATCCGAGTCAAAGTCCCACTCCGCGTCACTATCGCACGACCGAAAGGCGCTATGGTACCGCCCCTTCGTCACCCCACGGTACACCCGAGTCACCTCGCTCGGAGCGACGAGCGAGTCGATCGATTTCAGCGCACGGGCGATGTCGTTGACCTGCGCCGCGGATGGCCACCCGGGGTGGGATTCCGGATTGTTGTACAGGTACGTGCGGTAACCGTTCGCATCGCGCAGCTCGACCATGATCGTCCAGCCGTCGAGCACCATGATGCTGTCGGGCGGAAACGTGGACGGATCGGGGATGGTCCACAGACCACGCGACTCCGCGGTGCGGAGCACGCGTCCCCAATCGGGCGTCCGCGTGAATCGTGCGCGGCAGATTCCCGTCTGCTCGGCGACCGCGAACCGGTCGCAGCGCCCGCGCTGCGAATACACCATCAGGTCATGGCTCGTCTCGCCCGGGCGCTCATCCAGCGCCGTGTCGGGCGGGGGAGCCGGCCAGTGGTAGATCAGCTCTCCAATCACCCGTCCGCCACGGTCGACGAAGCGGTAGAGCCGCCTCGGGATCGCGATCTCGACCATGGTCCAGATGCGCACCTCGCGCTCGCCGGCGGGGAGACGCACACTGCGCAGCGGCTCGAGGCCCGCGGCACGGGCGGCCGGGTCGAATTCCGCGAAGTAGACCTCCGCCCAGGGGAGGTCTGGCAGGGAGTCAGCCTGCTGGCCCCGGGCCGCGTGCGCCGGTGCGAGGGTGGAGAGGAGGGTGGTAGCGATCACCCAGGCGGGGTGCAGCCGCAGTGGGAGGCGCATATCTGATGGACGAGCGGAATAGGCCGACAGTACCGATACAATAGGCGTCGATGGGGCGCACGTCCAATCGATCGCG
Source organism: Gemmatimonadaceae bacterium (assembly GCA_035688075.1). Lineage (GTDB taxonomy): Bacteria > Gemmatimonadota > Gemmatimonadetes > Gemmatimonadales > Gemmatimonadaceae > JADGGM01. Next base: position 5,009 of record DASSNL010000025.1, on the reverse strand, counting down.
AGCGCCCGCACCCGACGACCCGTGTCGCCTCTCGTCCTCCGTTTTCGATCTATGGAAGAGTCCGGCAGGCTCGCGCGACCCGTCTACCCCGGGGCGCACCGCTCCCGGCATCGGCCGCGCGGCCAGCCATCCATCCGAAACGACAACACCCGAGAGCCAATCCATGCACAATGCCGGAAGCGCACGGCACGCGATCGGCGCGTACCGTCGGAACGAGAAATTCCCCGGGATCCTCCTCCTGGCGATGCTCCTCGGAGGCTGCGGCGGAGGGAGCGGTGACAGTGGTGGCACCGGCCCCAATCCCCCGCCAACCACTGGCGCGATGACCGTGACCACCTCCACGGCCGGCGTGGATCCCGACTGGGACGGATATACCGTGGCGGTCGACGGCGGCGCAGCGCAGACGATCGGCGTCGATGGCTCGCTCACTCTGTCGACTCTCGCTGCCGGCAGTCACAACGTGGCGCTCGGCGGCATAGCGGAGCACTGTGCCGTCGATGGCACCCAGTCCAGAACCGTGAACGTGACCGCCGGTGACACGGCGACGGTCCCCTTCGACATCGCGTGCGACGACGGGACCCTGCTCTTCTACAGCAACCGTCAGGGGAGCGACGGGGACACCAACTACGAGCTGTACACCATCGGGGCGGACGGGAGCGGGCTCCACCAGCTCACCGTCACGAGCGGCTTCGACAACGTGGTCCCGCGCTGGTCACCCGATGGGTCGAAGATCGTGTTCATGAGCAATCGGGACGGCAACAACGAGATCTACGTGATGAACGCGGACGGCTCCGGGCTCAGGCGACTCACCAATGACCCGGCGAGCGACGAGTACCCCGCCTGGTCACCCGACGGAGAGAAGATCGCCTTCAACAGCGATCGCGGAGACATCGTGGGCATCTACACGATGGATGCGAGCGATGGAGGAAACGTCACTCTCCTGACCCCCGACTCGTCCGCCGACTATTACCCGGCATGGTCGCCCGATGGGAAGCGGATTGCTTTCATGAGCGACCCGCCTCCCTACGCCAATCACTTCAACATCGCCTCGATCAACAGCGACGGTAGCGGTCGGGAGCAGATCACCAACGAGGTCACCTCGGCCAGCTTCCCCTCCTGGTCCCGCTCGGGGACGCGACTCGCCATCGCGATCAACGTTCCCACGGACAGCTATAACATCTTCACGATCGCCAGCGATGGGAGCGACCGCGAGCAGCTGACGGACAAGTCGGGCTTGAACTACGCTGCCACCTGGTCGCCTGGCGGAAGGCGGCTCGCCTACTGTGTCCTGGGAGACATCTATACCATGAACGACGACGGCACGAAGCAGACGTACATCACGAGAAGCTTCGAGTCGCTACCGTTCACTGTATGCACTGTCGACTGGGGTCCGTGATACGAACGCAGCAGCCCTAGTGGATGCAAACGAGGCACCCTCGAGGGTGCCTCGTTTGCGTTGTAGAATGAGCCACGTTCTATCTGACGATCTGGACCCACGCCGCAACGATGGTACAAGGCCCCGCGTTACGAAATCGAACGCTCGCACACCATCCTACATATACGGGGAGCCTGCCACGTGGTGAACAGAGCCACCTGCTCCGCTCGCGAGGCGACCGAGAAGCCAGCTGAAAGATCCGCGGACAAACCAGCTGGCGATCTTGCTGACAAAGTAGTTGATAGTACAGTCGACGACACTGCCGACGAGCGGGCCGTCTCGCGTCGTGATTTCTTTTTTCGAGCCGGACAACTGGGCTGCGCCCTGTCAGTGCTCAGCCCAGGACTCCACGAAGGGCTGGGCATCTTTGATGCGCACGCGCCCCCTGCCGAGCGTAAGCTCGACGAGCATGCGCTGCCGAGCGTCAGCGCGCCGGAGATAACCAGCCTCTATTCCGGTCTGCGTTGGCGGCACCTCGGCCCCTTCCGCGGCGGACGCACCGATGCCGTGAGCGGCGTGCCCGGCCGGCCCAATGAGTTCTACTACGGGGCGGTGAACGGCGGCGTGTGGAAGACCCACGACGCCGGACGAACGTGGCAGCCGGTGTTCGACTCCCAGCCCGTGGCTTCGATCGGCGCACTCGCCGTGGCTCCGTCCGCGCCCGATGTGATCTACGTGGGGAGCGGCGAGTCCACGCTGCGCGACTCCGTCGGCTACGGGAACGGCGTCTACAAGTCCACCGACGCCGGTGCCACGTGGACCCACCTCGGACTCGACGACACGCAGCACATAGCGCGAGTCGCCGTCAGCCCCCGCGACCCCGACGTCGTCTTCGTCGCGGCCATCGGACACTTTTACGGACCCAACGCGGAGCGCGGCGTGTTCCGCTCCACCGACGGCGGCAGAAACTGGCGCAAGGTGCTGTTCGTGAACGAGAACGTCGGCGCCAGCGAGGTGGTGATCGATCCGACCAATCCACGCGTAGTCTACGCTGCGCTCTGGAACACGCGCCGCCCGCCCTGGTTCGTGTACGCGCCCACCAACGGACCCGGCGGCGGCATATACAAGAGCACCGACGGCGGCGACAGCTGGAAGCAGCTCACAAAGGGGCTGCCGGCAAAGGGCATCGGCAAGTGCGGAATAGCGGTTTGCCGCACGGACCCCAAGCGTGTGTACGCAGTGATCGACGATCTGCTGCCGGATCCGGCGGTGCCGGTCGACACATCCGCCGCCGCCGTGGCCGCGCGGCAGTTCGGCGGCGGCGTCGCGGGGCTCGGCGGCTTCTTTCGCTCCGACGACGCCGGCGAAACGTGGACCCGACTGTCATCCGACCCCGCGGTCTACGGGCGCGGCTGGTATTTCGGCAACGTCGCGGTCGACCCAACAAACGCGGACGTCGTGTACGTACCCAACGTGTCGCTCTCGCGCTCGATGGACGGCGGCCACACGTGGGTGCCGATGCGCGGCTCACCGGGCGGCGACGACTACCAGCAGGCGCTGGTATCGCCGGACGACCCCAACACCTTGATCGTGGCGTGCGATCAGGGAACCATCATCACGCGTAACGCCAAGGATCCCGATCCCACAAAGATCACCTGGAGCTCGTGGCTCAATCAGTCGACGGCGCAGATCTACCACGTCTCGGTGGACTACCGCTTTCCGTACTGGGTGACCGGCGCTCAGCAGGATTCGGGCGCCGTGGCCGTGGCATCGCGCGGCAAGTACGCCGAGATCGCGACTCGCGATTGGGAGCCCGTCGGCGCGGGGGGCGAGAGCGGCTACACCGCGGGCGACCCGCTGCATCCGGGGATCGTGTACGGCGGCACCGGCTCGCGCTTCGATCTCGCGAGCGCGCTCGTCGTCCCCGGCACGACGTCGCCGGAGGTGGAGCCGCCGGAGAAGGCGCGCAAAGACTGGACGCAGCCGCTCGTGCTCTCGCGTGCCGACCCACGCGCGTTGTACTACGCCAATCAGTTCCTCTTCAAGTCCACAGACAGCGCAAAAACGTGGACCCGGATCAGTCCCGATCTCACGCGTCCGGCGCCCGGAGTGCCGCCGCTCCTCGACGCCGCCGCGGCCGCGGACACCGGTGAGAACGGCCAGCGCGGCGTCATCTATACCATCGCGCCCTCGCCGCTCCTCGTGCCCATGGTGTGGATCGGCACCGACGATGGCTACATCCAGGTCACGACCAGCGATGGCAGGAAGTGGGAGAACGTCACGCCGTCGGCGCTCACCGCGTGGAGTCGCGTGACCATGATGGAAGCGTCGCACTTCGATTTCAACACCGCGTACGCCGCCGTCGACCGTCATCAGCTCGAGGACTTCGCGCCCTACATCTACCGCACGCGCGACATGGGCAGGAGCTGGCAGCGCATAACCACCGGCCTCCCCGCCGAAGGTTACGTGCACACCGTGAAGGAAGATCCCGAGCGCCAGGGGCTGCTCTACGCCGGCACCGAGCGCGGCGTGTTCGTCTCCTTCGACGACGGCGACAACTGGCATTCGCTGCGGCTCAATCTGCCGGTGACGTCGATGCGCGACATGGAGATCTACGACAACGACCTCATACTGGGCACGCACGGCCGCGGCATCTGGGTCATAGACGACATCAACGTGCTACGCAGAGTCGACCCCAAGCTGCTGGCCAGCGAAGCCGTGCTGTTCAAGCCGAACGACGCGATCTTCTATGCCGGCGGCAGCGACGATGGTACCCCGTTGCAGAAGGACGAGCCGCAGGCCGAGAACGCGCCCAACGGTGCGGCGATCGATTATTACCTGGGTTCGCGACCCAACGGGCCCGTGACACTCGAGATACTCGATGCGAAGGGCGAAGTCGTGCACACCTTCACCAACGCTCCGGGCGCGGCGGAGCAGGCAGACGACGAGCGACGTGGCGGGCGAGGTGGCGCCGGGAAGATCCCGAACACCTCCGCGCTCTGGCGTCCGGAGCCGGTGCCGTTCGCGGTCGATCCGGGGATGCATCGTGTGGTGTGGCTGCCCGTGAAGGAAGCACCGCGCGGCAGCGGGGGCCGTCGGCGCAGGCGCACGCCGCTGCTCGGTACGTTCACGGCCAGGCTCACCGTGAACGGGAAGAGTAGCAGCGAGAGCTTCACGGTGAAACCCGATCCGCGGGTGAGCGAGATGACGGCGGACGACGAGGGGGGCGACGACGATAAATACTGATCGGCGCTGGAGGCGGCGCCGTTCACTTCAGGCAGTCCTACGCGTCAGCGTGCTCCAGGAGCCGACCAGCACACCAAGGATGGACAGCGCGATCGCGACCAGCGTGATCGTCTTCCCTCTCTCGTACGATTCACTTTGGAAGGTGAGATCAATAGAGCGTGCACCGGCCGGGAGCGCGACGCCGATCAACACGTAATCTGCACGGCCGACGGCGGCCGGCTCTCCATCTACAGTAGCCCGCCAGCCGGGGTAGTAGTTCTCCGAGACCACGAGCGCTGAACCGGCGGGTGCGGCAGCGTCGAGCCGGACGCTGATGTGCCCCGGGTCGTAGCGCGTGACGTTGGCCTCGATGGTGAGCGGAGATAGTTGCGCCTTCACAGCCTGCCCC
>DASSNL010000006.1:0-26430 GCA_035688075.1 Gemmatimonadaceae bacterium | reverse complement strand
ATCGAGCTGTTCAGACAGGTGGACTCGCACGGGCTGTCGCTGGATCAGAAGATCCTCCTGGTCAATCGGTTCGGCTCGATCGTCGATGGCTCGCCCTACTCGCTGAACAGCAGCGATGATTCCGACAGCCTGGTGTACGGGATGGTTGGTGATCGTGTCAGCGTCCGCGACCTCATGTACCACATGATCACTCGCTCGAGCAATCTCGCCACCAACGCGTTGATCGCTCTCGTAGGCGCGAAGCGCACCACTGCGGCAATGCGCTCGCTGGGCGCGCAGAAGATCCAGGTCCTGCGGGGAGTGGAAGACGACAAGGCATACGAGCGCGGCTTGAACAACACTACCACCGCGCGCGATCTCGCCATCATAATGGAGGCGATACAGGAGAATCACGCCGCTTCTCCCGAGAGCTGCGAGGAGATGCGCCAGATCCTCCTGCACCAGGAATTCAACGACGAGATTCCTGCAGGACTCCCCGCGGGCACGCCCGTGGCGCACAAGACCGGACAGATAACGGCGCACCTCCACGACGCCGCGATCGTGTACCCGCGCGACGCCGGCCCGTACGTACTCGTGATTCTCACGCGCGGAATCCCCGACGAGAAAGTCGCGCGCGCGTTGATGGCCGACATCTCCCGGATGGTCTACGAGCACGTGATGAGCGAAGCCGCCACGACCGATTCCGGGCGCAACTAGCATCGCGCCGAGCGTGAACGAGCAAGCTGGCGACTGTAAAGTTTCTTCCCACCTTGCAAAGTTTTCTCGCAACTCGGTTCCGACCCGCGCTCGCCGCACGAGCGTAACTCGCTGACGATCAACAGCTTAGCAGAGGCATGCGTGTTGCCTTCTCCGGGGTCGCGCGTCTGCTGACTGTAGCGTGGCGTCGCAGTCACCTGCCGGCGCCGCAACGCGATGCTGCTTCTCGTCCCTTCGAGGCAGCGGAGCGTCCGACAACCGCGATCGCTCGAGTCATGCCGATCAAGCAACGCACCATCGACTTCGTACAGGACACCCGGCTCCTGGTAGCACGCGCTCGCGAGCTCGAGCGGCGCGGCGCTGCCGCGGAGGCGCTCGTGGCGTACGACATGGCCGCGTCGCTGATCTCCGGACTCCCGCCGGGCGCCTTCCACGCCGACCTCTATCGCTGGAAGGGAACTCTCCTGCGTGACATGGGCGAGACCGCGAAGGCCGATTGCCTCCTCAAGCGCAGCCTCGACATCTCGCACTACGTTCTCTACTCCGATGGCGTCGCGAACGCCCAGAATGCGCTCGCTTCGGTGTACCTGCGACGGGGCGACGTCTCCGCGGCGCGCCAGCTCTACGGCGACGCGTCGCTCAACGCAGCCGCGGGGAGCGATCAGCGGCTCTACGCGCTGATCGAGCAGAGTCTCGGAGCGATCGCGGAGATCCAGGGTGACCTCGAGGGCGCGCGCGTTCGCTATCACATGAGCCTCCGGGCGCTGCGGGCCACCGGCGACGATGAAGGCGTGAGCTGGGCGCTCCACAGGATCGGGCTCGCACACATAGAAAACGGCCGCTTCAACGAGGCGGCGCAGGCGTTCGATCAGGCGGAGGAGCTCGCGTCGGCGCGTGCCGACCGGCTCACCGAGGCGCGCATCGCACTCGGTCGAGCTCTTCTCCATCTGGCTGCAGACAGGCTCGATGAGGCCGAGCGCGAGCACGCGCGCGCGACCGCGATTACCGAACGACGATATGAGCGTCCCTTACGGGCGGAGGCTCTCTTCGTTGGTGCGCGCCTGCGTCGTGCACGCGGCGAGCTCGACGAAGCGGCTTCGCGGCTCGAAGAGGCCGCGACACTTGCCGACAGCAGCGAAGATGTCCTCGCTCGCGCCCGCATACTCATGGAGTTGGGAAGCGTATACGTCGAGCAAGATGAGCGCGCACGCGCGAGCACGCTCTGGCGGGATGCGCTTGCCGGCTTCGTGATGCTTGGCGCCAGACGCGAAGCGGACGTGCTTCATCAGCTACTCTCCGCGGGCACTGGTGGCGACAACGACTTCCGATCGTCTTGATTGAAACATGGACCGGCCGAACCGAACAGCCCTGATGTCACCCTTCCTCCCCGACGACAAGGATCCCCTCGCGAGCCGCGACCCCTCCTCGGCACAACAGCCGGGCGGAGGGAGCGCTGGGGCGCGCCGCATGGTACCCACCGCTGGGCGGGGGGTCCTGTCCGCGCCCACCGAAGTAACGCGCTTCGACAGGCCGCGTGAGGAAGGCTCGGTGAAGCTCGGGCTGACCAGCATCATCGGTGAGAGCGAAACGCTCAAGGACGCGATCGATCGCGCGCGGAAAGTAGCTACCAGTCGCCTCACGACCGTCCTGCTCATGGGCGAGACGGGCACGGGGAAGGAGCTCTTTGCTCGCGCGATCCACTACGAGGGACCTGCTCGCGGCGAGCCCTTCGTGGCGGTCAATTGTGCGGCGATTCCGGAGACGTTGCTGGAGTCGGAGCTCTTCGGCCACGAGCGCGGCGCGTTCACGGATGCACGCGCGCAGAAGCGCGGCCTCATGGAGCTTGCCGGATGTGGAACGCTCTTCCTCGACGAGATCGCGGAGCTGCCGCCCCGGCTGCAGCCGAAGCTGCTGCGAGCGCTGGAGGATCGTCGCGTGCGCCGCCTCGGCGGGCTGGACGAGGTAGAGATCAACTGCCGCATCATCGCCGCTGCCAACCCGTCGCTGCACGACGCGGTCGCGCGACTCGAATTCCGCGAAGATCTCTACTACCGGCTCAACGTCTTCCGGATCGCGCTACCTCCCCTGCGTGATCGCACTGGCGACGTTGCGCTGCTGGCGCGCCACTTCCTCGCCGAGCTCGCGGAGCAGCAGGGGCTTGCCCCCAAAGTACTCGACGCATCCGCCGCCGCTGCGCTCGACGCGCACAACTGGCCCGGCAACATCCGCGAGCTCAAGAACGTCATCGAGCACGCCGCGATTCTGAGCGACGACAACGTGATCCGCGGGGAGCACCTGATGCTCCAGCAGCGCACGATCCTCCCCGCCACCACTGGCTCGGAGCAGACGCGCGAGATCCGCATCCCGCCCGAGGGAAAGTCGCTCGAGCTTATCGAGCAGGAGGCCGTACGCCTCACGCTTCAAATCACGCGCGGCAATCGGAGCGCGGCAGCACGCATCCTCGGAATCTCGCGCCCCACACTGGGGCGCAAGCTCCGCGCGGCGCTTGCCATGGATGACGGGGGGGAGGAGGAGGAGGAGGAGACGTCGCCGGAAGCTACCTGAGGGAGCGCACGCCCCTCACGGCGAGCGCCCCCAGCGCCGTTCCTCCCACTATCCCCGCACCAGCCGGCCACCGCCAGCCGAGCACTTCCCACCCGGCCAGCCGCCGCGGCCGGCTGGCCACTCCCTGAAGCTCCGGCACATCCGCGGCCCAGTCGTGCGCCTCCATGCGGCTGCGTACGCCCCGCACCCCGCGAATCCGCCGCACGCGTCTGAGGAGACCGTCCACTTCGCGCGCTATCACCTGGCCGCCCAGCACCACGCGGCCTTGTTTGACATCCACCGTGATCGCGCGCGGATGCGACACCGACCGCGTCAGCACCGACCTGACACGCGCCTCGATCACCGTGTCCGACAATATCCGCCTGCCGGCGCGTCTGAGCGCGCGGCGCAATCGCGCTCTTCGCTTGCGCCCCGCGCTCGGATCGAGGATGAACATCAACCCGGCCCCGACTCCCATGCCGCCGATCGCGGCCACCGCTTCCCTCTTGGTAATCGATCGCATCTACGGCTCCTCCGCTCCCTCACACTGTGCCCCGGCGCATACGAAGGCAAGGTAGGTGCCGGCTCGTACTCACTTCAACGATCCGCCCGGTGTCGTAGAGGCGCGGGCGTGGTCCAGCGCTCGACTCGCGCGAGAACTGCATCCACAATGAGCGCGAGTAGCGCGGCGGGGAGAGCGCCCGAGAGAATGAGACGCGTGTCGGCCAGAGCGAGACCCGTTGCGATCGGCTCGCCCAACCCGCCCGCCCCGATGAACGCGGCCAGCGTCGCGGTGCCGACATCTATGACGGCAGCCGTGCGGATTCCCGCCATGATACTCGGTGCAGCCAGCGGCGTGCGCACATATCTCAGCACCTGCATCGGTGTCATACCGAGAGCTCGCGCGGCATGGACCGCGGCCGGATCGGCATCACGCACTCCTGTGAACGTGTTGCGCGCGATCGGATAGAGCGAGTAAAGCCAGAGCGCCACGACCGCGGGCCAGAAGCCGACGCCGAAGAGCGGGATCATGAATGCGAGCAGCGCGATGCTGGGGATGGTCTCCAGCAGCCCCATGACCCGCAGCGTCGGTTCGGCCGCTCTGCTCGCCCTCTCGAGGACGAGCGCCAGCGGCAGCGCCAGAAGAATCCCGCCGAGCAGCGACACGCCCACGAGCTCGATGTGCCGGAGAGTCTGGGCGCCGAGCGCCGATCGCCTTGCCCACAGGTAGCTCCAGAACGATTGTCGCTCCGGAGGCGCGCCCGTGCTCGAAACCGCCGCGGAGCCACCAGGCGCTCCTGCGAGGTGGAGCTCGCGCAATGCATCGCGGGCAACCTGCGCTATCGACTCGTTTCCGCTCTCGACGCGCTCGTTCAACGCGCGCATGGTGGAGTCGCTCAGCATGCCGCTCAGCCGCGTGAGCACCGCCACTCCCTCTGGATCCTCTCTCGCCAATCTGGTACCGATGAGCGCCGCCGCCTCGTACGGCGGAAAGAAGTGCCGATCGTCACGCAGCACGACCAGCCCGTAGCGCGCGATCAGACCGTCGGTAGAGTAGCCGTCAACGACATCCACAGCGCCCGATGCGAGCGCTCGATATTTCAGCGCCTGATCGAGCGGCCGAACCGATTCGAAACGAAGTCCATACGCACGTGCGAGGCCGGGAAGGCCGTCGGCCCGCTGGATGAAGTCGGGGGAAAGGCCGGCCGAGAGTTGCGGCGCTACCTTCGCGAGATCGCTCAGCGTGGCGAGGCCGTAGCGTCGCGCGGTCTCCGCCCTCACGGATATCGCGTAACCGTTCTCGAAGCCGAGCGGCGGAAGCCAGCGCAGCCCGTAGCGTTCCTCGAACTGCCGCTGTACCTCGGCGAAGACGCGACGCGCGTCGCCGCGTGGCTCCTCGTGGAGGATGGCGAGCAGGCCGGTACCCGTGTACTCGGGGTACACGTCGATCGCGCCCGACCGCAGTGCGTCGAACGCGACGGTGGTGGCGCCGAGCCCGGGCCTTCGCTGTACCTGGATACCCTCCGACTCGAGAAGCTGGGCGAACATCTCGGCCAGCAAGTACGATTCGCCGAACGGCTTCGAGGCCACCACGATCGGGCGCGCCGACTCCCTCCCCCGCTCGTCGCTCCCGTCGGTGCCCCGCTCCCCGCGCTGCGCCACGACTCGCTCGGCGCCGCGCACACTCCGGATCGCCTCCGCGCCTGCTGGCGCGGGAGACGGAACGATCGCCACCGCCGCGGCCGCGGCAACCAGCAGCTTCGCAGAGAAGCCGTATCTCACGAGCGGAGCAGCTCGGCTCTCGCCAGGAGCTGGCGCACGTACGGAGTGGCCGGCTCGGTACCGAGCGCCTCGGGCGCAGCGAGCTGCTCGAGTCTCCCCGCACGCAGTACTCCCACGCGATCCGCGAGAAACATTGCCTCCTGGATGTCGTGGGTGACGAGAACGATCGTGAGCGGTCGCTTCGCGCGCAGATCGACGATCATGCGCTGCAGGTCGTGGCGAGTGATCGCATCGAGAGCGCCGAACGGCTCATCCAGCAGCATCAGCGACTGTCCGCCCGCGAGCGCGCGCGCGACCGCCACCCGATGACGCTGCCCGCCGGAGAGCTCGTCGGGCCAGCGGGAGCCGAAGGTCTCCGTGGGGAGGCCGACCATCTCGAGCGCGTCGTCCGCGAGGCGCCACTCCTCGCTCGAGCCGTGCAGCCAGGGAACCAGCCCCACGTTGCGTCGCACGCGCCAGTGCGGGAGGAGGCCGCCCTCCTGCGGGACGTAGCCGATCGACCTGCGCAGCTCGATGACATCGAGCGATCCCGCATCGCGACCGTCGATGCGCACCACGCCGCTATCCGGCTCCACCAGTCGATTGATGCAGCGAAGCAGCGTCGTCTTCCCCGAGCCGCTTTCGCCAACGAGCGCCAGGCACTCGCCGCGGCCCACGGAGAGTGTGACGTCGACGAGAGCGTGGACGGCGCCGTACGACTTCGAGACGTTCTCGAGCGAGAGCGAAGGCGCTGGCATGTAGAAATTGGAGTGACCCGGGTGGGGATCGAACCCACGACCTACGGATTAAAAGTCCGTTGCTCTACCAACTGAGCTACCGGGTCGGGAAATGAGCGCTGCGTCACCGATCCATGGATGCGCGCCGATTGCCACGTGCATGATGAACTTATAACCAACGACGCCCGAGCGGCAGCTTCACGCCCGGGCGTCTCGATGCGATGCGGCTGGAAGCTCTACTGTGGAGCGCCGATCGCCGTCGGACGGCTCCAGAACCCGGGTGTCCCGTGCGCCTGCCGCGCGAGGTCGCCGCCGTAGAAGAGCGAATTGAACACCACGCGGAAGGTCCCCGTCGATTGGCCGCGCCACTGAGGCTGGAAGGCGAAGAGGACCACGTGGCCATCGCCATGCTTGACGTCCAGCGCCGCGGCGCCCCCGCGCATGTACTTCTCGCCTTCGAGCCAGCCGGAGCGGAGGAGCGGCCCCTCCTGTGCGTAGCTCGCCAGCACAGTGCCTTCGAATCCGTCGAGGGTAGTCAGCACCGGACCGCGATTCACCACTACGTCTGCCCGCTCGGGCATTCCTGTCATCACCGGGTGGACCGGATCCGTGCTCACCTGAAAGATGGAGATCCCGGTGAAGAAGTCTTCACGCGGGACGTCCTCCACCAGATCGCGCACGGGCAGGTCAAGAGCGTGGATTGCCGGGTCCACGCCCTGGCTCCAAGCCACGATGGTTCCACCACCGCGCACGAACTTGTCCACTCCACCTACGGCGGCAGCGAGTGCCGCGCTGTCAGCCTCTGGTCCGCGCCGTCGCCCTCGCCCCCTCCGGCCGGACTCACCGCCGAAAGGCTGCGATGCCATCACGATGACGTCGAAGCGTGACGCCAGATCCCCGGCTTGCAGATCCTTCGGGGTGATCAGCGAATACTCGAACCCATAACTGTCGAGCAGCCACTCGGTCCATCCCTCATCGATGATCCCTGGCGACGCCTTGAAGAGGCCGATCCTGACAGGAACCGCGATGCCGCGCGCGTCCGACGACGTTCCTTCCGCAACTACCGAGAGCTCGGCCGCCATGCGATCGAGCTCGCTTCGCGCCACTCCGGTTACGATGTACCGCCCGCTCTTCCTCTCTGACCCGGGCTGGAATCTCACGCGCCCTCGCTCGGCGAGCACCTTGTTGATCAGGCGGAAGGAGTTGTTCTGCGCGGCATCGAGCGCGAGCGCCTTCCCGCTGCCGCTCACCGTACCGCGCCCGGCCATGATCCCCGCCGCCGCAGCGCTGGTCGTGAACGGCGCGTCGGGAGCGCTACGCCAGTCGACGGCTGTTCCGCTCACCGGCTCGAGAGCGGAGCGAAATTCCTTCGACAGCGGCTCGCCCACCGCCACGACGTTCACGTCCATCTGGAATGGGAGCGTCCAACCAGCAGCATCGTAAGGCTGGTCGTCGCCGAGGTCCGGGTAGTGCTGCACCTCGAAGAGCTCGCGCACCAGCTCCGCGTACTCCTGATCCATCGGGATCACCCACGTCCCCTTGGGATACGAAACGCCATCGTACGACACATCGCGAGCCAGCTCGCTGATCCGCACGCCCATGAACGCGAGGCGTTGCAGGAGCTGCACCGGAGCCGTCCGATCGTGTTGCGCACGGGGAACGATGTACGCGTACGGTGCGCTCGTTCTGTACTTCCGGATGACGTCTCTTCCAGACTGGTAGCGATTGTACAGAACCTGCTCGCGGTTGTCCGCTGCCCATCGCAGCGTGGCGCGCGACGCGGTGATCATGTAATCCACCGCGTCTCGAAGACGCCACGTCCCCTCCGTCCACGGACTGAGGTACATCGGCGTGGGCCGCAGGTCGCGGTACTCTTCGGGGAGATCGTCGAGCGTGGTCGTCCGCGGCACGGCGCATCGTCCACCCTGCGTCTCCGTCCACCAGGAGGCGATGTTCTGATACATCGGCATGTAGTCGATGTACCCCGCGTACCAGGCGTCGAAGCCATCTCCCATGCTCGTCGCGCCCGGTTGACCGTTGGCTTCGAGGCCGAGCGCTATCTCGGTGCCGATCACGTTCACCTCGCGAGCGGGGATCGGCGGAACGTACACACCCACCGGGTCGGCGAATGGCGGCACCCAGATCCGCGTCGGGAATGGCGAGGACTGGTGGTGCACGTAGATGATCTCCGGCTCCCATTGCCGCCAGGTGCGTTGCACGACGCGCGACTCCACCACGTTCAGCATGTAGCTGTCGCGGTTGTTGTCGTGTCCGATGTACTTCTCGTACAGCTCCATCGGCGGCGGGTTCTCCTCCCGCTGATGCGCCTCGCACCAGTTGACCACTATGTCCTGTCCATCCGGATTGATGGATGGCCAGAGAAAAAAGATGACCTTGTCGAAGATCTCCTTGACGTCCGGCTGATCGGCCTGGGAGAGCAGGTCGTAGGCGAGCTGGATGGTGTGTTGCGACCCGGCGATCTCCGATGCATGCAACCCACCGCTAATGTCCACGAACACGCGCCCTTCAGCAGCCAGAGCGTGGGCTTCGGCGTCGGTCAAACTTTCGGGGTGAGCGAGGCGCATGTTGATCTCGCGGTAGTGGTCCAGCTTCGCGAGATTCTCGGGCGAGGAGAGGATCGCGACTGTCCACGACCGCCCGTTCGCCGTCTTCCCGACGTTCATCAGCTTGATGTGGTCGCTCGCCGCGGCCAGCTTCTCGAAGTAACCGATCGACTCCTCGTAATCGATCAGCTTGTAGTCCGCACCCACCGAAAATCCGAACACCGACTCGGGAGTGGGGATCGCGGCGTGCTGGGCGAGCGCCGCGGCCGGGAGGATAGCCTGCACGATCGCGACAGCGATGGCTGTCGCCGCTAGCACGGACAGGCGACCGGTCGCTGCGCCATGGAGAGAGTTGCTCGGCATCGAGATCTCGTCGGAGAAGAAGGACTGAAATTGGCTCTGGTGACAGTTGCAGACAACCGGCCGGCCAGCGTGTGCTAGCGCTCCCTCTGCGGTGAGCCTCCACCCGCTTCCACGGCGGTAGCTCGGGGCTCCTTCGAACCCCTGCGCTTGCGGGCTGCGCTGTCGGCGGCGATGAGCTTCTGGCGATCCAGGTAGCTCTCGCCATTCGCGATCCAGTCCGCGGCTGGCTCCCCCTTCAGAAAGTGCGCGAACCACTCCAGCTGCCGCGTGTGATAGTCGCGCTGACTCTCCGGTCTGGCGACTCCATGATTCTCATCGTTATAGATCAGGAACACGACCTTCTTCCCGAGCCGCCTCCCGAAGTTGTACAGCTCCATCCCCTGCCAGTAGTTCACGTTGCCGTCGGCGTCGCCCTCTTCGATGAGGAGCGGCGTCCGGAGAGAGTCCACCGCGAACACGGTCGAGTTGCGGATGTACGCACCGGGGTCCTCCCACAGAGGCACCTGCATGCGCTCCTGCCCGGTCTCGAAGTGCCCCGTCTCGGCGCGCCCCGTATTGAACGAGGTGTAGCCGTACATGCTGATCAGATCCGTAAGTGGTGCGCCGGCGATGGTGGCGGCGAAGAGGCCGTGCCCGTGCACGGCGTAGAAGGCCGACTGGTAGCCGCCCCACGAATGTCCCATGTTGCCAACCCGCTTCGGATCCACCATCCCCGTGGCCAGCACGGTCTTCACGGCGGCGGCCACGCAGTCCAGCCCGGAGAATCCGGGATTGCGCCGGGTGAACCGGATGTCCGGGCGAAGAACGAAGTAGCCGTTGTTGCTGAAGACCGCGACGTTGTAGAGCGACCGGTCCGATGGGATGACGAAGCGATTGAACCCCTGCGACAGCTTCTCGTAGTAATACACGACCATCGGGTACTTCCTACCCGGCTCGTAATTCGCCGGGTACGTCAACATCATCTGCAGCGTGTCGCCGCGCGAGTTCACGTAGTTCAGCAGATCCTGCTTCCCCCACGCGTAATCGGCCAGCACGGCGTTGGTATGCGATGCCTGCTTTGCTTCGTCCAGGCCCCCGGTGGTCACGAAGAGATCCGGTGAGTCCTCGTAAGACTGGACGACGTAGGTGAACACCTCCGCGTCCTCTGCCTTCGCGAGATCGGTCGCGCCCTTGTCCAGCCACAATACCCGGCGAACCGGCTTGCCCATGTCCAGACGTGCGAAGCCGCTCTTCCTGCTGTACTCGCCGGTGGCGGAGAGCCAGATGGGGGAGGTGGAATCAATGGTGTGCGCGTCCGTATCGAGCTGCTCGACCCTGTAAACCGTGGAGTCTTCTCTTCCCCGGGTGAGTCGCTGCGGAGGCGTGCCGTCGAGCCTCACCTGCCAGAGATCGAATCGGTCGGCGAGAAGCACAGACTTCTCGCCGGATGTCCATCCCTCCACCCCGTATGGCCGGTGCTCGGCGACTGGGTGATCGTCCAGCGTATCCACGAACGCGACTCCAGTCACTCCCGTGAGGTTCAGCGTTTTCGCAGTCTCACGGTCGTACGACCACCACTGGCCGTCGTGCACGTAGAGCAGGTAGCGACCGGTTGGGCTCACCACGGGGTCGAACGCCACGTGCGTGATCACCTTCTCGGATTTCCCCGTAGCGACGTCCACCGCGTACACATCTCGGTAGGAACGGCCGGAGATGATCTCGTCGAAGTAGGGATTGTCGTCCAACCTGACCACCCTGCTGCCGCTGTCCGCCAGCGTCAACTCGGCGTGGTAGTCGTCAGCAAGCGGCACGACGCTCCGCCCCCCTACCTTCCACGCGAGCATGAGAGTGCGCTCGCGGTCCCGGGACGCTTCCCTGTCCTGCTGGTGATATTCGCGGAGGTCCTTCCAGTGCCACACCTCCACGCGCGCCGGCTTCGCACTCTCGGGCGGCACCTCGCCACGGGCTGCGCCCTGCTTCGCTTCGCGCTCGCGCATCCCGAAGAAGAGCGTACCGCCGTCGGCAGACCAGAGCGGCGCCTCGTACGCCGCCACGGCCATCCCGCTCGGGAAGTGGGAGTCGGCCGAGAAATCATACGCCATACCGTTGGAGCGGGACGAGCCCACGTTTCGCCACGCGAGCACCACGTAGCTAGTGTCGGCGAACGCGCTGTCTTCGCGGCTACGATACGCCGCGAGATCATGGGCGCTCTCCCGCCACGCGAGGCCCCTGTACTCGCCACCGCCCGCATCGAGCGAGATCACCCGCCCGGTAGATGCATCCAGTACCTGCACCGCGTTACCGGTGCCGCCGTCCACTTCGATGGTCATCGCGAGCAACGCACCGTCGTCGCTCCATTCGTACTCGCGGACGTTGCCGAAGGTCACATGCGTACCCGAGGCGAGGTCGCGTACCACCAGATCCGCGACCTGCCTCTTCGCACCCCTGGCCGGGTAGAGGCGCAGGGCGACGTGTGAGCCATCCTCGCTCACGGCGAAGGAGCGAACATCCTCGAGCACAGTGGACTTCCCCGACCGAAGATCGACGATGCCTACCTTGTCGTGTATCGAATCGGCAGCGCTCGTGCTGCGCGGTAGCCCACCCGGTCCGCGCCGCCGCCTCGCGATCTGTCGTCTCGCCCTGGTCGTGTCGCTGCTGATCGAATAGACCAGCCAGCGACTGTTGCTCGTGAATTCCCCGCCCTGCCCCAGTTGCACCGAGGTCTGATCCGGAGAGCCCACGCGCCCGTATCGTAGCTCCGTCCCTCCGCTCACCCGTACGAGCTCGTAAGCCAGCCACTTCCCGTCGGGCGAGAGCACGCTGCTGTTGATAGTCTCCAGCCTGTCCCACTCGGAGGCGGGGAAGACGGGCCGCGCCGCTCCCGAGGGAGCGCGCACCGATGCGGGCGGGCTCTGTTGCTGGGCGACGAGCGGCATCGCGAACAGTGAGAGTACTGCGGTGAACCGGCTACCGACGCGTAACATGACGGGTGCTCCCAGGGCTGAAGTGTGTCCGATCCGCGTGCTCGCTCATCGGAGTGAACGAGGGGGCAAAGCCCCCATCGTCACGCCGAGCGGTCGGTGCATCCGTGGAAGTTCGGGTTCGCCAGCTCTTCGTCTCCAACGGGGAAGTTCACGTCCGTGCCGTACGTTCCACCCTTCAGGTATTGGCCCACCGGAAAGACCTCTTCCTGCGACCGTCCGTACTGCCGGATCAGCCGGCGCAGGTCGCTCAGACGCTGCCCTCTCCCAAAGGTCCAGAATGCCTTTTCCCTGAAAAAGAGCGAGGTCGCGTCTGCCTGGTTGTCCGGCTCGGCGAGCGCCGGCATGGCCGCTGGCTGATAGTTCCCTATGGCAGGCGGCGCGGCGCGGAGATCGTTGAGGATGTCCATCATGCCCGGGATGTCGGAGGCGTTCAGCTTCGCCTCGGCCTCGATCAGCCTGGCGTCGATGCCGGACACCACGGGGATCGGGTCATCCCTTCCCCAGAGGAGCTGCACGAACTGGGGAGTGGTGCCATCCTCCGGCGCCACCGGCGGGTCTACGTCATCACCACTGGCCACCGGCACGCGTGGATCGCCAGCCGATGCGAAGGGGAGCGCGTTGTCGACCACGTTCACTTCGCCGTTGATGATGTCGAAGCTGTCGCTCACGGTGATCCGTGCAATGGAGTTGTTCAGCGTCCAGATTCCCAGGTCGTCGTCGTTGTCCGCCGGGTTCGTGCTCCACAGGTACTGGTATCCTGACGGCACGGCGCTCAGAGGAACGAGCGCGGCAGCTTCGTCGTAGCGTCCCTGATCCACCAGAATCCTCGCCTTGGTGATCAGCGCGGCCCTGCGCATGAACACGCCCTCGTCGTCGGCTCCCGTGATCGTCGAGAGCGCGACATCGAGATGGGCCGACGCGCTGTCGAAAACCTCCGCGTTGGAGAGCGGCGGCCCGATCGTCACTTCCCCGTTGCTCGTGCTCCCCAGCGGAATGCCATTGCAGTAGTTCTCGGCCAGCGACATCTCCACGAAGCCGAGCGCCATGTACAACTCACCTATCTCGGCCGTGCGCTCGGGGAGATAGCTCTCCATGGCGGTGATGCCGTCGCGGATGTAGCCGCGAATCTGGGTGATGACGTCGTAATCGAGCGTGGGATTGTTGCTCGTGATGGTGCGCTGGTCGATGTCCTGCCGGGTGTTCTGGAAGTCGGCGTTCTTGTACTCATCGGCCAGAGTCCCGCTCTCCTGCCAGAGACACTCGTCGCCGGGGCACCCGCTCACGAGCCGCCTGAAGCGACCCAGCGCGCCGACCCGCAACGCCTCGGCGGCCTCCGGCGACGCCACCGCCTCGGGATCGATCAGCCCCGGGTTCTGCGGCTCGAGCAGTTTGTCCGTGACGCTGCAGCCATACACGAGCAAACCGCCGAGGGCGATTGCGCACGAGGTAGCCACCCATCGAGCGCGAGATCCGAATTTCGTCATTGCAATGATCCTCGATGGAATGTCAGAACGCGAGATTGAGACGGAAGGTGAAGTACGTGGGCGGTGCCGCCGTCTGGAACTCGAGCTGGTTCTCCGCCTGCGACAGCCCGTAGTTGGCCTCGGGATCGATTCCGGAGAAGTCCGTCCAGGTGTGGATGTTCCGCACGGCCACCACCAGGCTCGACCCTTCCCGGGCGCGCAACGCGTTGGTGATCACGGCCGGGAGCCGGTAGACCGCCGAGAGCTCGCGGAATTTCCAGAAGTCGTTCGGCATGAAGTAGCCGCGGGCGGTCTTGTAGGTGGTATTGCCGATCTTCGTGCCATACGTCTTGGCGATCGCGCGCGCCTGCATCCAGAGCGGCGCGCTCGGGTCCTGCGTCTCGCGGCACGCTCGCGGCGACGAGTTGCACTGGAAGTTGTTCGCCCCATCCTGCGTGTACCCGCCGCCCTTGTAGTCGAACATGGCGTTGAGCCGCAGCTTGTGGTCGAAGAGCTCGAAGCCGGACTGCAACGAGACCAGGTTGCGCGGAGCGTTGGTGCCGATGAAGGAGAAGGCTGAATCGACGTGTACCTCCGCCACCTGGAGGATGCCGTCGCCGTTGTCATCGTTGTAGGTGTAGTCACGGTACCACTGGCCATTCATCGGGTATCCCGGCCGCTGCTGGGTGGCGCCTCCCACGCCGATGAGCCGCGGCTCCCCGCTCGAGGGATCGATGCCGAGGTCGACCACCTCGTTTGTGTTGTGCGAGGCGTTCACGGTGACATCCCAGGCGAAGGAAGGCATGTCGATGACCCGCGCGGTCACCTGCAGTTCGTGACCGGAGTTCTTCGTCGAACCGATGTTCTGCAGGAGTGTCAGATCCGACGCGGCGGAAGATGGTGCGATCGGTACGCTGATGAGCGCGTCCCTCGTCTTCTTGTGGTAGTACGTGTACTCCAGCCGAACGCGGTTTCCGAACAGCTGCGAATCGAAGCCGCCCTCGTACTCCGTCGACGTCTCGGGCTTGAGATCCGGGTTGCCGGGGTTGTCAGCGATGAGCGCTGGAAGGTTGTCGGCGTCCGTGGCCCCGTGGTGGGCGATGCTCACGCTCGAGGCGTTGTAAGTCGCCAGCGCCGCCGTGGCTCCCGGCTGCACCCCGCTCGAACCGTAGGCGGCGCGCAGACGGAACTGATCCATCCACGAGAGTTTGGGGAAGAAGGCCTCGTCCGACGCCAGCCAGGAGACGCTGGCCTTGGGATAGAACACGCGCTGGAATTCGCTGCCGAAGGCGCTGTTCTGATCGGTGCGCACTGCGGCGGTGAGGAACAGCTTGTCGTGCAGCGCGACCTGCTCCTGCACGTAGAGGCCGAGCGTCTTGACCGCCGTGGGTTGCACCTGCGAATCCACGTTCCGGATGGATGCCTGATCGACGCTGCTCCCGCCCGGCGGAAGCGTGTGGCCGCTGGTCTCCAGCTCGTCGTGCTCGTTCACGGTATAATCGGCACCGAGCGTCGTCGCGAGGCTCATCCACGGCTTCGCGTTCCAGGTGGAAGTGCTCAGCAGCCGCGCCGAATAGTTGCGGATGTTGGACTTGTCGTTCACCACGTCCCCGGACGGAAGGTCCGCGAACGGCGGGCACTCGCCTACCCGGCAGAGGCTGAAGTAGTCGATGCTCGATGCATCCATACCGACCGTTGCATCGTTCTTCATCCACGAGAAGGGCCGCCACGTGGCGTTGGCGCTCGTGGTGAGCCGCTGCAGATTCTGTTCGCTGATGGCCTGCATCACATCGCCCGGGGCCCACTGGAGGTAGTCGTGCAGCGGCGTTCCAGCCACATCCTCCACGTCCTTGTCGAGGCCCGGGCCCTTGAAGCCGTAGTTCTGCATCCCGATGTAGTACAGGCTCAGGATCAGATCGCTCTCCGGCATGATCCGGTTGTAGTCCTTCGAGAACCCCGTGCTTACCGAAAGCTCGAGCTTGGGCGTCACGGTCGCGTTGAGGTTCGCACGAAGGTTGAGCCGGTGCTGGGCGAGCGGGTGGAACCACTCGTCCCTCACGTCCACCTGCTCGCTCGCGAAGCGAGCGACCTCGAAATCGGGCATCTGGATCGGCCCGGTCTCGCTGTCCATGTTGCCGCTGACGAAGAAACGGACCGCGTCAGACCCGCCGCTCACGTTGATCCCGTACGACTGGCGGTTTCCATTGTGGACGAACGTGTTATCTGCATCCTTCAACAGGTTGTAGTGAGTGACGCTGTCCGAGATGCACGTCGTCGGTCCCATCGTTGCCAGCTGGCAGCGGGTCGGCTCGGTGGAGCCGGGTGCGTGCCCCCAGTTGGCGTACATGGTCTGGTAATTCGTACGGTCGTCCACGACCCCGTACTCGGCGTGCACATCCCAGCGTGTTGCGCCGGTGGCGCCCCTCTTGGTCGTGATGACGATCACCCCGTTGGCGGCATCGGTCCCGTAGAGCGTCGCCGCCGACGGGCCCTTCACGATCTCCATGCTCGCGATCTCCTCGGGGTTCAGGGAGTTGAGCAGCGAGAAGTCCGTGTCGGTGCCGGACTCCGTGCTGTTCGAGGCGTAGCGTACACCGTCCACATAGTAGATCGGGGCGTTGGAGAGACTGATCGACGACGCTCCCCGGATGCGTACGGACGGTGTCCCACCGAGCGTGGACGTAGGCAGCACGATCACACCGGGTGCCTTGGCCACGAGGAGGTCGGAGAAGTTGGCTACCTGGGTCTCGGCCACGCGCTTGCCCACATCGCCGAGAGTCGATATCGCGTTCCCCAGCTCTACACGGCGCTGGTCGCCCGTGGCAGTCGTCACGATTTCCTGGAGCTGGATGACCGCTTCCGTCATCTGGAAGTCCGCCGTCGTCGTCCGCCCTTCGGTGACGGTCACGTGCTGCTTGAGCGATCGGTAGCCGACGCGCAGCGCCTGCAGGTCCACCGGACCCGATGCCACGTTGTGCAGGACGTAGCGGCCGTCGTCGCCCGTGACCGCGGAGATGTTGGTCCCGATGACCAGGACGTTCGCGCCGGCGAGCGGCATCCCCGTACCCTGCGAGGTGACGCGGCCGGTCACCGTGCCCTGTGCTCCTAATGGGCGGCTGCCCAGCGCGAGCAACACGCACGCGGTGCCGCCAGTCAGATAGACTGCCCATCGACGAAGTCTCATGGCGAGTGTCCCTCCAGGTGGGTGGGGATGCGGTGCACGGACGTCAGCCGTAGTGACGTGGCACGGCCCACGGGCGCCGGCACTGCCGGCGGCGCCGCCATGTCCACGAACTACTTCGATATCGTACAGGCGCACCGGCATGGTCGCCGGTCTGCGCCGTTTCTTCACTCGCCTATGAGACCAGCCGAATCGACCGGTCAGTTCAGAGCGCCGATCGCGCTCTCCACCGCTTCCCGCAACCGTCCCGATGCCACCAATGAGTACAGCGCATGGAGATCGTCCTGCAGCGGCCGATCTCCATCGAGACTCGCGACCACCTCGCGCACCGCTGCTAGCGCCGCACCCGTCCCGGCAGCGGGTCGAAGCGGTCGTCTGAAGTCGAGCCCCTGAGCAGCGTTCAGCAGCTCGATCGCGACTACCCATCGCGCGTTCTCGAGGACCTGGCGAGCCTGGCGAGCACTCGTAGTCCCCATGGAGACGTGGTCCTCCTGGTTCGCGCTCGTTGGTATGCTGTCGACGCTCGCCGGATGCGCGATCACCTTGTTCTCGCTCACCAGGCTCGCGGCCGTGTACTGGGTTATCATGAGCCCCGAGTGAAGGCCCTCGCGCCGCGTGAGGAAGGGCGGAAGTCCCGACAGCGCGGGGTCCTGCAGGTGCGCCGTTCGGCGCTCGGAGATGTTGGCCAGCTCCGCCACGGCGATCTTCGAGTAGTCCATCGCCAGCGCCACCGGCTGTCCGTGGAAGTTGCCGCCGGAGAGCACTACGTCGTCGCCGGCGAATATCAGCGGGTTGTCCGTTGCGCTGTTCAGCTCCCGGCCCACCACCTCGCGCGAGTGCGCCAGCGCATCACGACTGGCACCGTGGACCTGGGGGATGCAGCGCAGGGAGTACGCGTCCTGCACCCTGCGGCACTCCGCGCGGCTTTCGTGAATCTCGCTTCCCGCCGCGAGGCGCCTCACGTTCTCGGCCACCAGCGCGGCTCCGGGGTGCGGCCGCACGGCCATGATTCGGTGGTCGAAGTTGCTCAACGCTCCATCGAGCGCCTCCAGCGACATCGCGCCCGCGATGTCCGCACATGTGGCCAGATCCACGGCGTCGTCGAGTACCAGCGCCGCGATGGCCGTCATGGCCTGTGTACCATTGATGAGCGCGAGCCCTTCCTTGGCGGCGAGGGTGAGCGGCTGGAGACCCAGCTGGTCGAAGGCACGCGCGGCGGGCTGGTTCGTGCCCTGGTGTTCCACCATTCCCAGCCCGATGAGCGCGAGCGCCATGTGAGCCAGCGGCGCGAGATCACCGCTCGAACCCACGGAACCCTGCGACGGGATGATCGGGTGCACACCTCGATTGAGGCACTCCACCAGGACGTCCAGCACATCGAGGCGCACTCCGCTCACTCCTACCGCCAGGCTCTGAGCCCGGAGCAGGAGCATGCCTCGCACTACCTCCGTGGGAAGCGGGGCTCCCACGGCCACCGCGTGCGATACGATAAGGTTGCGCTGAAGCGCCTTGACGTCTTCGTGCGGAACACGGACGTTGGCGAGTCTTCCGAACCCCGTGTTGATCCCGTAAACGGCTTCGTCGCGCTCGAGAAGCGCCCCGACGCGAGCGCGACTCTCGCGCACGCGCTGGCGAGCCGCGTCCGTGAGCGCGACCGGCGCACCGTGCCTGGCCACCGCCACGACATCCGCCAAGGAGAGCGGGTCACCGATCCGGATCTGCTGGGGGGTCATCGCTCAACCATCCGTGCGCGGGAGATCCACGCCGCGCTCGTGCGCTGTTGCTCTCGCCTTCTCGCGAGCCGCATCCGCGCGCCGGACGACACCGACAGCGGGGTCGTCCACGAGGCGCATGCGGAGGCGCTGTCCGGCCTCATAGCTTCCGTCGGCCACTGGAGAATCGAGGCGCAGGGTGGAACAGCCGTGGAGCCCGCGTGGCGAATCGAGGAGGTGTAGCGCATTGGAGTGAGGCCGCCGCGCTAGCCGTCCAGATCGCCATCGGTGATATATCACGGTATGGCGCACGACGTTTCTTGTCAATACTGTCGCTATATGACGCAACAGCGATCCACCAACCGGGACCCGACAGAGTTAGCTTACTACATGGCCAACGCACCGAAACCGCGGCGAACCCGGAAGAGTGCCGCCAGCAAGAGCACAGCGTCACCGCTCCCCCGGCGCCGACCCCGCTCCACCGCGGAGGCGGCTCCATCCGCCAGCGCCATGGCGTACGCCCAGCTCCGCGAAGAGATCATCGACTGCGCACGCGCGCCCGGCGAACGGCTCACCGAGAGCGACGTGGCGATGCGGATGAAGATGGGCAAGACCCCGGTTCGGGAGGCACTCCGACAACTGGTGCACGAGGGCCTCGTAGTGGTGCATCCACGGAGGGGATACGTGGTGGCACCGGTCACGCTGCGAGATGTCGAGGACCTCTGCGGGCTGCGACTCATCGTCGAACCTGCCGCGGTAGCGATGGCAGCCGAGCGACTGGACAATGAGACCACGGCCGCGCTCGAGCAGTGGTGTCACATCGGCTACGAGGTCGCGGAGCCGGCTTCCGTTCGCGCATTCCACTCGGCCAACCGGTCCTTCCACGGCACCATAGCCAGGGCCTGCGGCAATCCGCGCGTGGCAGCGCTCGTCGACCAGCTGCTCGTCGAGAGCCAGCGAATAATTCAGTTCGGCATGCTGCTCCAGCCGCACAGCGACGAGGCGGTGCACAGCCACGAGGCACTACTCGAAGCACTGCGCGAAGGCAACGCGTCCGCAGCTCGACGGATCGTTGCGCAGGAGATACGCGACACTCAGAAGATGGTGATCGACGGCCTCCTGCAGCACTCCACGCTCCGCACGCTCGAGGTAGCTCTACCGAAGTCGTAGCAGTACCAGCCGCGCGCCGTGGCTCGGAACGGCCGCGATCTTGCTCGGCAGCGAGCGTATTCTCCCTTACGCCCGACGCCGAATGCAGATCCTCGCGCTGAACACCGGCTCATCGAGCCTCAAGTTCGCCCTCTTCGACGCACCGCCGACCGACGGCGCAGCGGGCGACGGCTCGCGGCGTGTCCAGCGCATCCGTCACGGATCGATCGAGGGGATCGGCCGTGCTCCGAGCGCGATTCACCTGAGCGACGGTGCTGGCGATGTGCGGTCGCTCGAGGCGGAGATACCTGACCGCGACGCTGCGCTGCACTGGCTGGTTGCAGAGCTGGATGGCGACGGCGTGTGGAGCGAGATCGCCGCGGTGGGTCATCGCTTCGTGCACGGTGGCCTCGAGTACCGCGAGCCGGTGCTCGTCACGCCGCGCGTGCGCGAGACGCTCGAGCGGCTCATCCCGTTGGCGCCCGCGCATCTTCCGGGCGAGATCGCCGCGCTCGACGCGATAGCTCGCTCGAATCCCTCCCTCCCTCAGGTGGCCTGCTTCGACACTGCCTTTCACGCAGCCCTACCCGTCGAGGCGCGACTTTTCGGGATTCCGCGACAGCTCGCCGATGAGGGCGTGGTGCGCTACGGCTTTCATGGCCTCTCCTACGAATACGTGACTGCCGAGCTGCGCGCCCGTGGCCACCTCGGCGCGCGAACGATCCTGGCCCACCTCGGCAACGGCGCGAGCATCGCCGCTATCGCCAACGGACGGAGCATCGATACGAGCATGGGCTTCACCCCCATCGGTGGCTTCGTGATGAGCACCCGCTCCGGTGACATCGATCCGGGCATCCTCCTCTACCTGCTTCGCGAGCGCTCGATGTCCGGGGACGAGGTGGCGGCAATAGTGCAGGACTCCGGCGGTCTCCTCGGTCTTTCGGGCACCGCGTCCGACATGCGCGACCTGCTGGCGCGAGCAGCTAGCGACCAGCGCGCGGCGGATGCCGTGACCGTCTTCTGCTATCAGATCCGCAAGTTCCTCGGTGCGTATGTCGCGGCGCTTTGCGGCCTGGATACGCTGGCCTTCACCGGAGGCATCGGTGAGAACTCGCCGGAGATCCGCGCCCGGATCTGCCATTCGCTCGACTGTTTCGGAATTCAGCTCGACGCCGAGGCGAACGCCGCCGGCGAGAGCGTCATCTCGCGCGCCGGATCGTCCGTGACGGTGCACGTGATCCATACCGACGAGGAGAGCACGATTGCGCGGCACACGTCGCGCGTGATGCTGCAATCAGGAGGACCAGATCATGACTGACCGTTCGCAGCAGCTCGCGGAGCTGCAGGCCAATTTCCGCGCGGCGAACTACCTGGGTGTCGCGCAGCTCTACCTGCGCGACAACGCACTCCTGCGCGAGCCTCTGCGCGCGGAGCACATCAAGCCGCGGCTCCTCGGTCACTGGGGCACCGTTCCGGGAATCAACCTCGTCTACGGTCACCTCAGCCGTCTCGTTCGTGAGACGCAGCAGAGGATGCTCTTCATCGCCGGTACCGGCCACGGTGCGCCCGGCGTGCTCGCGGAGCTCTTCCTCGAAGGGACGCTCGGGAGGTACTACGCCGACTACTCGCGCGACATCTCGGGCCTCACTCGACTCGTTCACGATTTCTCGTGGCCCGGCGGGTGGCCCAGCCACCTCACTGCGCTCACGCCCGGCACGCTCCACGAAGGCGGTGAGCTCGGCTACTCGCTCGCCCACGCGTTCGGTGTGGCATTCGACAACCCGGAGCTCACGGTTGCGTGCCTGGTGGGAGATGGCGAAGCCGAGGCGGGGCCGCTGGCGGCAGCCTGGCAGTCGGTGAGCTTCCTGAACCCGGCGGTGGACGGCGCAGTGCTGCCGATCCTCCACCTGAACGGCTACAAGCTATCGGGACCTAGCATCTTCGCGCGTCTCGCGCCGGAGGAACTACGCGAGTACTTCGCTGGAATGGGATACGTAGCGCGCGAGGTGGCGGGCGAGGAAGAAGACGAAGTGCACCGCGAGATGTGGGCAGCGCTCGAGTGGGCGCACGGCGAGATCGGAGAGATCCAGCGCGCCGCTCGCTCGGGGCGATGGGCCAGCAGGCCGCGCTGGCCGATGCTGATTCTGCGCACGCCGAAGGGCTGGACCTCTCCGGCCATGCTCGACGGCAAGCCTCTCGAAGGAACCTTTCATGCGCACCAGATTCCCATCGAGGACCCCGCGCACAACCCGGAGCACCTGGCGGTGCTGGAGCGTTGGCTCCGGAGCTATGTCCCCGAGGAGCTCTTCGACGAGAGCGGGAAGCCTGTGAACGAGGTAACCGCCGTCTTCCCACGCGAGGAGCTGCTTCTCGGTGAGGCACCAGAGGCCAACGGCGGAGCGCTCCTCAAGCCGCTCGCGCTTCCGGAGTACGAACGCTATGCGGTGGAAGTGCCGGTGCCCGGCGCAGCGCGCACCGAAGGGACGAAAATATTGGGCGGCTATCTGCGCGACGTGTTCGCGAACGACGCGGACCAGCGCAGCTTCCGACTCTTCTCCCCCGATGAGACGTCGTCCAATCGGCTCCAGGACGTCTTCAACGCGACCCGCCGCGCATGGATGCTCCCGACCGTGCCGAGCGACGAGTTCCTCGCGCGCGACGGAAGGGTGATGGAGATATTGAGCGAGCACTGTTGCGAGGGATGGCTCGAGGGGTACCTGCTTTCCGGCCGCCACGGCGTCTTCGCCTGCTACGAGGCGTTTCTCACCATCGTGGACTCCATGATGCAGCAGTACGCCAAGTGGCTGAAGATGGCTGCCGAGACCAGCTGGAGAAAACCGGTGGCATCGCTCAACTATCTGGTGACGAGCCACGTGTGGGAGCAGGATCACAACGGCTACAGCCACCAGGGTCCCAGCTTCATCAATACGCTCCTCACCAAGAAGGCGGCGATCACCCGCATCTACCTGCCGCCCGATGCGAACTGCCTCCTCTCGGTGGCCGACCACTGTCTGCACAGCCGTGGCTACATCAATCTGGTGGTCGCCTCCAAGAAGCCGATGCCGCAGTGGCTTTCAATGGACGACGCGAGCCGCCACTGCGCGGTGGGCGCATCGGAGTGGGAGTGGGCGAGCAACAGCGGCAACGACGCGGAGATAGTGCTCGCCGCAGCTGGAGACGTACCCACTCGCGAGACGCTCGCGGCGGCCTGGTGGCTGCGGCGCGAAGCGCCCGACCTGCGCGTGCGCGTGGTGAACGTGGTGGATCTCTACACGATCCAGTCGCCGCGTGACCATCCACACGGCCTCTCGCCCGATCGCTTCTCGAAGCTCTTCGGCGAGCGCACGGAGGTGGTGTTCGCCTTTCACGGATACCCCGACGTAATCCACGAGCTGATCCACCATCGCCCGAACCCGCAGCGCTTTCACGTGCGCGGTTACGTGGAGGAGGGGACGACTACCACGCCCTTCGACATGACGGTGCTGAACCGGATGAGCCGCTACGATCTCGCCATCGAGGCACTCCGCCGATCCGGACGCGCCGATCGGACGCCCGTATTCGAGCGCAAGCTCGCCGAGCACCGACGTTACATCCGCGACCACGGCGATGACACG
Organism: Gemmatimonadaceae bacterium; assembly: GCA_035688075.1. GTDB lineage: Bacteria > Gemmatimonadota > Gemmatimonadetes > Gemmatimonadales > Gemmatimonadaceae > JADGGM01. The sequence continues at coordinate 3,182 of DASSNL010000006.1, read as the reverse complement.
CCCGAGGTGCAGGATTGGCGCTGGGCCGAAGGCGAGCCGGCAGCGGGCCCGCCGCGGCAGCACGTGGAGGTCACCTGACCGGAGCTCGTTGGAGGTGAGCCGGCCGCCGGTCGACCGATCTCACCCATTCTCGCGAGCGCGGCCGTGAGCATGTTTTCTGCAGTCGATGGAGGAGGGTCCCCGCCGCGCCGTCGCGGCGTGTTCCGCTGATCCCCGCGCTTCCCTGCCCACCACCGCTGCAGCCCGCCTAGCCGTCGCGCCACATGCTCACCGCGCCCGACATCCTCGCAGCCAGCACGATCCCCACCAGCGCTCTGCAGTTCGACAGCGAAGCAGCGCGTGTCGCGATCACGGTGGGCATCCTGGTACTCCTGGGCGCGCTGGTAGCCGCGCTCTTCGCGCGCATCGGCCTGCGTGCATACGCCGAGGCGGCGCAGCGCGAGCGAGAGCTGCGGCGGCAGGCCGAGCTGGCGCGCGCCGAGTCCCAGCGCTTCGCGGGCGAACTGCAGGACCGCGCGACTCAACTCGAGCATCAGACGCGCGAAGCGCGCTCGCTCGCCGCCGAGCTGCGCACCGCCGAAGAGCGACTCCGACTCGCCGTGACATCGGCCGACATCGGAACGTGGGACAGCGACATGACCAACATGGCGCTCGACCTGTCGGACCGATGCAAGGCGGTGTTCGGACTCCCCGCCGACGCGAGCGTGACCTACGACTTGCTCCTCGAGCGCGTGCACAGCGAGGATCACGCGCTCATCCGATCGAAGATCCGTACGGCGCTCGATCCGCGCGGCGACGGCGAGCTGCGCGCGGACTTCCGCGTCCGCTGGCCCGACGGGAGCGTGCGCTGGGTTGATGCGCGCGGACGCGCTTTCTTCGACGGTCCCTCGGGCGAACGACGCGCTGTACGCTTCACCGGTACGGTGCTGGACATCACGCCGCGCATCCAGGCGGAGGAGGCGCTGCGCGACGAGGCACGCCTCGTGGAAACCATCCAGCGCATCGGAAGCGTGGTGACGGCCGAGCTGGACATCGAGCGCCTCATGCAACGCGTGACCGACGAAGCCACTGCGTTCACCGGCGCGGAGTTCGGCGCGTTCATCTACGGTGTGGCCGAGGGCGACGGCAAGCCGCGCACGATGTACGCGCTCGCCGGCATCCCCCAGCCGCGCACGCCCACACCGTCTGGCGGAACGCCGGTTAGCGGGCACGAGCCCGAGGGCGGAGCGCGCCCGATCGCGATCGGTCCCGACGCGGACGCCATCATCCGGAGCGACGACCTGCCACACGACCCGCGCTACTCCGGGCTCCGGCCCTTCGAGGATCTCCCCGTGGAGCATCCTCCGGTTCGCAGCTATCTGGGCGTGCCGGTGATCTCACGCACCGGTCGTGTGCTCGGACGTCTTCTGTTCGCGCATTCGATCCCCGGTCTCTTCACCGAGCGCGACGAGCGCGTAGCCACAGGCATAGCATCGTGGGCATCGGTCGCGATGGACAACGCGTGGCTGTACGAGGAGGAGCGCCGCTCGCGCGCAGACGCGCAGGCTGCGAATCGCGTGAAGAGCGAGTTTCTCACCACCATGAGCCACGAGCTCCGCACGCCGCTCAACGCCATCGCCGGCTACGCGGAACTGCTCACGCTCGGTCTGCGCGGACCGATCACGCCGCAGCAGGCGGAGGACCTGGCGCGCATCCAGCACAACCAGCGTCACCTCCTCTCACTGATCAACGACATCCTCAACTTCGCCCGGCTCGAGGCCGGTCACCTCGACTTCGAGGTGCGCGAGGTACCGGTCGCCGATCTACTGTCCGGACTCGGCCCGCTCGTCGAGCCGCTCGTCCGCGCGCGTTCGCTGGAGTACTCGTGCACGCTGGAAGGTGTACCGGTGATCGCGCGCGCCGACCCCGACAAAGTTCAACAGATTCTAATAAATCTCCTCTCCAACGCCATCAAGTTTACCCAGCCGGGTGGCAGGATCGGGATCGACTACGACGCGAGCCCGGAGGGCGTGATGATCCACGTCCGCGACACCGGTCGTGGCGTGAGCGCCGACAAGCTGGAAAGCATGTTCGAGCCGTTCGTCCAGCTCGACCGGCGTCTGACCAGCTCGCACGAGGGCACCGGACTCGGTCTCGCCATCAGCCGCGACCTCGCGCGGGGGATGGGCGGTGAGCTGTCGGCATCGAGCACACCGGGTGCGGGATCGTGCTTCACGCTCACCCTGCCTCGCGCAGCGAGGTGAGCGTTTGGACGAATTCGTTCGACATCGCTGCTTCCCTGGTTTCCCCGCTCCCCTAGCAGATGATGTGCTATCGCGGAGCTTTACCACAACGCCCTAGCTGACGGGCACGGTCCTCGCGCGAGAGGGGCGACGTAGCTACATTCTCCCGAGCACACACATCAGGGTGCGTGTCGGGCTGGTCAACCCCGCACAAGGAACTACGCCATGCTTGCTCGTCGTCTCACAATTCCATCCTTCTTGGCGCTGCTGGGTGCGCTCGCCCTTCCGGCTCCGTCGCTGAGCGCGCAGCAGATGACCAACCCATCCGATTACCCGATCGGCTTCGGCATCGCGGCAGGACTCCTCGTTCCAACGGGCGACATCAGCGATTTCCAGAGCACTGGTTGGAATCTGCAGGGCTTCGTGGACTGGACCAGCAGGACACAGCCATTCGGACTGCGTGGCGACATCTCCTACGGCGGCCTCTCCGGCAAGACGATCTCCGCCGGTGGCACATCGTTCGAAGCGAGCGATCTGCACCTCTTCTCGATCACCGGTGATGGCGTGTGGATGATCCACCCCTCGCAGGGTTCCACGTCGCGTACGACTCCTTATCTCCTGGCGGGTATCGGCCTCTACCATTCTAGCTTCGAGGTATCGGGCGCTTCATCGGCCGACAACAGCCGCACCAACTTCGGCATCAACTTCGGCGGCGGAGTGCTTTACCGTCTCTCTGGCTTCTCGGCCTTCGGCGAGATCCGCTATCACAACGTCTTCAGTGGATCCGAGGGGAGCAACGGCGAGAGCTCGAGCGCGCACTACATACCGATCATGGTCGGCCTCCGCTTCGGTGGGGGCGGTCGGTAGCTCGGACGACGGGATCAGGTCTGGAATCGTGAATCGATACGGACGCTACGCCGTCCGTATCGATTCACGATTCCAGACCTGACCCCGTCGCTT
>DASSNL010000004.1:0-5397 GCA_035688075.1 Gemmatimonadaceae bacterium | reverse complement strand
GGGGTCAGGTCTTTAATTTCGAGCGGGCTGAACCATGGCTTCACCATGGTTCAGCCCGCTCGAAATTAAAGACCTGACCCCGTCGTAACGCATGGCGAACCCAACCGCAGACTGCAAAATCGGGCTGGCGTGCTGGTCCATTTGCCCGCGTGATCGCACCACGACGCCACCGTAACGACTCCCCTGCCCCGACCGTAGATTCCATGCAATCAGACAGCCGCCACAGGCGCCCAGACGCAACTCATATAGCGAGGCACAGTATCGATATCGTGTCGTCCATACTCCCACTATTCCCGAGCCGGCGCGTGGCCGCGTCGCTCCCAGCCATCCTGCTCGGGATGCTGCTCATGGCGGCCGCCGGACTTCCGGCGCAGGATTCCGCCTCCACTCCCCGCGACTACACAGAAGCCGACGTCCACTTCATGCAGGGGATGATCGTGCACCACGCCCAGGCCGTGGTCATGTCCGATTGGGCGCAATCGCACGGCGCGCGCCCCGACCTCCAGGTCCTCTGCAAGCGCATCGCCCTCTCACAGCGCGACGAGATACGGGTCATGCAGCAATGGCTCCGGAAGCGTCACCTCTCCACGCCGGATCCGCTCCACATGCTCTCCGGCCACGACAGCCACGTTCACGACAGCAGCGGGATGGGAATGCCCGGCATGGACATGGGCGACCACCCGATGATGATGAAGGGGATGCTCACCACGGAGCAGATGCGGCAGCTCGACGCCGCGCGCGACTCCACCTTCGACCGCCTCTACCTGACCGGGATGATCAGGCACCACGAGGGCGCGCTCGACATGGTCGCGAAGCTCTTCGCCACACCGGGCGCTGGACAGCAGTCGGAGATCTTCGCTTTCGCAACCGATGTCGATGCCGGCCAGCGCGCGGAGATCGCACGTATGGAGGCCATCCTCAACACGCTCAACAAAGGACAGAGCCAATGAAACCTCGGCATGTTTCTTCCCGCCGCTTTTCCGCTCTCTGCACAGCACTCGGCGCGGCGTCGGCGCTCGCTCTCGCGGCGCCCGCCGCGACGTACGCGCAGGGCCAGACCAACGATCCGCGCGTGGGACTCAAGGCGGGGCTCTACGACGCCGCCAGCACCGCGAAGGGCCTCGAGCTCGTGTCGACCGTCAGGAAGCCGAGCGTATTCCACCCCGATGACCCGGGCGGCCTGACCTTCGCGAACTCCGACCTCGCCTTCAAGGGGAACTACCTCTACCAGGGGAACTTCAGCGGGATACAGATCTGGGACATCTCCAATCCGGCGAAGCCCAAGCTCACCAAGGCAGACGTCTGCTTCACCGAGCAGGGCGACGTCTCCGTGTACCGCGATCTCCTCTTCGTCTCCGCCGAGAACGGCGCGAGCCGCCTCGACTGCGGCACGCAGGGGATTCAGGACAGCGTGAGCAAGGAGCGGATGCTGGGCATCCGGATCTTCGACATCTCGAATCCTCTGCAACCGAAGCAGGTGGCCGACGTGCAGACCTGCCGCGGCTCGCACACGCACACGCTCGTCCCGGATCCTGACGATCCGAACACCGTCTACATCTACGTGTCCGGGCTCGCACGCGTGCGCTCGAACAGCGAGATGCCCGGCTGCGAGAGCGGCGACATCACCGACCCCAATACCGCTCTCTTCCGCATCGAAGTGATCAAGGTGCCGGTGAATCACCCGGAGCAGGCGAAGATCGTGAGCTCGCCGCGCATCTTCAACGATCTCACCGCGCCGCCGACCCACGGTGCGGCGTACGCCGACACCGCGAATGGCGCCGGGGTGGAAGCGGCTCATCGTTTCCTCGACCGAATCGGGCTCCCCGCCACCGCGACCGCCGACGACTCCACTCGCGCGGCGCGCTACCTCTCGAACATCATGACCAACGAGCCGGACTCGAAGGAGTTCGAGGCGGCCAACGACTCGCTGAAGGCGATGGGGGTGGACCTCGGCATCCCGCCGCAGAGTCAGCGCAAGCGTAGCGGCCCCTCGCAGTGCCACGACATCACCGTCTATCCCGAGCTCGGACTCGCGGCCGGCGCCTGCTCGGGCTACGGTCTTCTGCTCGACATCCACGACCCCGAGCACCCGACGAGAATTCAGGCAGTGGCCGACTCGAACTTCTCGTTCTGGCACTCGGCGACCTTTTCCAACGACGGATCCGCACTCCTCTTCACCGATGAGTGGGGCGGCGGCACGCAGCCGAAGTGTCGCGCCACGGATCCGCTCGAGTGGGGCGCCGACGCGATCTTCACTCTGAAGGACGGTAAGCTCACCCAGGCCGGCTACTTCAAGATGCCCGCCGCGCAGACGCCGGAGGAGAACTGCGTCGCGCACAACGGGAACCTGATCCCCGTCCCCGGCCGCACGATCATGGTGCAGGCGTGGTATCAGGGTGGCACATCGGTGTTCGACTGGACCGACCCGCAGCACCCGAAGGAGATCGCGTACTTCGACCGCGGCCCGATCGACTCTACCGAGATGGTGCTCGGTGGTTACTGGGGCAGCTACTACTACAACGGCTACATCTACGCTTCCGAGATCGCGCGCGGGCTCGATGTCTTCCAGCTGACGCCCACGCCCGACCTCACCCAGAACGAGATCGACGCCGCGAAGCTGGTCCACTTCGCCGTCCTCAATCCGCAGAGCCAGCCGAAAATCACCTGGCCCGCCGCATTCCCGGTGGCGCGCGCCTACCTCGACCAGCTCGTGCGCGACAACGGTCTCCCGAAGGATCGCACCACCGCGATCGCGAGCGCGCTCGATGCCGCCGAGAAGGCGACGGGCTCGGCGCGCTCGGCCGCACTCACCAAGCTGGCCGGTGAGCTCGCGAACGACGCGAAGGGCGCGAGCGATGCGGAGCGGGTACGAGCGCTGCAGGATGTGGTGCAGCGGATGGCGAAGAGCTGAACACTGCAGCGCGGCCATTCGCCGCCAGCACCTGATTGAACGAGGGGCGAACCGATCGGTTCGCCCCTCGTTTCATTTCAGAATTGTGCCGGGAAGTACTTCGCGAACAGCTCCCGTGCTACCTCCAGCTCGTCGCCACTCGGCTTCACGGGATAGCTGTCCGTCCGCTCGCACCACGCCTGCTCCCATGCGCACACTTCCTCGAGGAAGGGCCCGCGATCGAACTGCGTGCCCTCCTCGAGCGATATCCGCAGCCGCGCCATGAATTCCTTCCACCGCGGCAGATAGTAGTCGGCGAACATCCCCTTCCACTGTTTGTGCGCGTACAGGTTGAGGTCCTCCCACTGCCCCTCCGTGCAGCTAGTCCCCCACATCGTGATGATGTTGCGCGCATTCCACTCGTACAGCCGCCGCTCGGCGTCGGTCGTCCCCCAGCTCTTCGCTGCCTCGAGCCACGGGCCGAGGAGAAATTCTCGCCGCGTTCCAACGAGTGTGTCGAGGTCCACGAGCAGGCCGACGATTCGCTCCTCCGCGCGCGCGAGCGCCGCGATATCCCTACGCGTGAACGCGTCTTCCACTCCCCTCACCAACGGAAGTCCGAGCTGGCCGAGCACCTGGCGAGTGAGGTTGACGACATCGTAGCGGAAGGTGTCGCTGTGGCCCAGGCGGGGTGCTGCCTCGAGCAGCATGGCCACCGCGCGCACCACCTTCCCCTCGTCGTACGGCGCGACAGGGTACGAGCGGTAGTGCACGCCCTCCCTGTAGAAGCCCGGGCGCTCCACCAGGAAGTTCCCCGTCTGCGAAGCTGTGCGGTACACGGCGGACAGGAGCATCTGCCACGCGCGCCACGCCAGCTCGCTCGGCTCGCCGTAGCGCCGGCGAATGTACTCGTGCAGCCACGGGCCCACGACCGGAGCGCGCCTCCGCCAGACCATGTCGAGCACGAAGTCGGGGATCACTGGATTGTAGCCCATCCCCTCCATGGCCATCCCGATCCCCTCGAGACGACCGTGATACGGGCTCGCGATGGCCATCTGAAGATTGCGCGCTATCCCCCGAAGGTCGCCGTGTGCGCTCACCTGATCGCCGAAGTTGTAGAGCACGTTCCAGACCCACGGCTTCCCGTAGAACGCCTCGTGCTCCACCCACACCGGGTGGGCGTCGCCGTACAGGTCGAGCACCAGCATCCTGTCGTCCGGAACGCCCCGGAGAAGGGCGCGCGTCTCGGGCTCTCTCCAGAAGTGCGACTTGTAGAAGAGAAACCACCCCTGCACTACCCACACCGCTTCCGGATCGGCGACTCGCATCGGCTCGTAGATGGCGCGCCCCATCGCTTCCAGGAATTCGGGATCCCGGGTCGGCGGATCGATCTCGTTGAAGGGATCGGCCGCGTAGTGGTGATCGGTGCCGTACAGCTCGCGCTGTCGCTCGATGAACGCGATACCCATCCGTAGAAAGAGCGGATCGTGAGGATCGAGGAACCACGTTCCGCCGAATCCCGCGCACCAGTTGCCCGTCTGGTGGATGGTGGCCGATGGTACGACCTCCGTGATCGACTCCGGCACGTGACCTGTGAATCCCTGCAGCACCGGCGTCATCCCCAGGGCGCGCTCACGCGCGAGAATCTTCCGCTCCAGCTCTATGTGCGTCTCGATCCAGCTCTCTGGAAGCGGGCCGCCGAGCAGATCGATATTCCCCATCCATCCCCACGGGAGATAGGCGGGCCCCACGAGAAAATTCCGGATCTGCTCATCGCTGAAGCCGATGTCGCGCAGCACGAGCTGCCAGGTGGCTTCCTGCCCCGTGATCGCGAGCGGAAGGTTCACCCCCTTGAGCGCCATCCAGTCTATGAGCTTCTCCCACTCGCTCCATCCCCACCACGCCATGCTGTAGGAGAAGGTGCAGTAGTTCAGGAAGTAGCGGTGGCGATACGGCGTGGTGACGCGAGCGCGCCGTCGTACGCGCGGGAGGGGCGACGGAAGCTGGACCGGCTCGAGCGGATTGCTCACGTTCACGCCCACCACGTGCTCGAGATACCAGTTGAGCGCCGAGGCGATTGCGACTCCGCCGGAGCCGCGCAGGATCACCTTCCCGCCGCGGCTCTCCACCTCGAAGTTGTCGAGTCCATCGACCCGCGGGATCTCCTCGAGCACGAAGTGGCTCGCCGTACCGGGAACTACCCTCTCCACGAGCGCCCTGGCCGCTTCCAGCTGCACCGATGCTGGTGTGGGGGTCGGCGCGATACGCACGCGCGTCCCGCTCACTGCCCCGTGTCGAACAGGTCTCGATGCCTCCGCGGCTGCGAGCGCAGATACTGGTCGGGGGCCCTCACTCGCGCACCGAAGTGCGCGGCCGCGTGCCATGGCCAGCGGGGGTCGTACAGTATCGCGCGCGCCAGCGCCACGAGATCGGCGTCGCCCGTACCCACGATGGCCTCCGCCTGGTCGTACTCGGTGATGAGTCCCACCGCCACCACCGGCAGCTTC
>DASSNL010000002.1:0-22134 GCA_035688075.1 Gemmatimonadaceae bacterium | reverse complement strand
GGGGCCGACGGGGGCAGGTCTTTAATTTCGAGCCGTATGGGCCGCGGCCCATACGGCTCGAAATTAAAGACCTGCCCCCGTCGGCCCCGGAGGTCGGCACTGCTTTCTGCCTTCTGCTCTCCGCTTTCTTCTCCCTACCGGCTCCTACCCTATCTCGACCGGCGAGACACTCGTCAGGGTTCGCGTGTGGAGTACGCGGGCGCCAGCCGGGATAGGAAGCGCATCCGGGTGAGCGACGAAGACGCCGAACACCGTGGAGCCGGAGCCGGACATCAGGGTGATCGTGGCGCCGGCGGCGCGGAGAGACGAGAGGGAGGTCGCGATGTCGGGGTGGCGGGCGGAGACGACGGGCTCGAAGTCGTTCGTGGCGAGCGAGGCCACGGAGCGCCAGGTGGCGAGGTCGGCAAGGGAGAGGAGCTGCGGAGAGGCGGGACTGGAGCGGCGGGAGGCGGGGTGAGCTCCAGTGCGCTCCTCGGCGCGCACATCTCCGGCAGGGGGCGCGTTTCCACCAGCGCGTGAGGCGGCGAGCCAGGAGTAGGCGGCGGCGGTAGAGACGGTGAAAGCGGGGAGAATCAGCGCTACCTCGCGCTCGGGGAGCGGGGGGAGGGCGAGCATGCGCTCGCCGCGGCTCCAGGCGAGCGCGAGTGGGGCGGCTGTGGTGAGGTATGGGACGTCGCTGCCGAGGGTGGCAGCGATCTCGAGGAGCTGCGCTTCCCTCACCGGCTCGGGGGAGAGCGCGGAAAGAGCGCGGAGCACCGCGCCGGCGTCTGCGCTCCCTCCGCCGAGGCCGCCGCCAATCGGGATTCGCTTCTCGATCTCTATGGCGAAGCCGCCGGGCCAGCCGGTGGAGTCGGCAAACGCCTGTGCGGCCCGGTAGGCGAGGTTGTGTTCGGGAGCGCCAGGGACGGCGACGTCGCAATTCACGGAGCGGTCCGCGTCCGTGATGCGTACGGTGACGAGGTCTCCGAGTGCCAGGCGCGCGAAGAGCGTCTCGAGGGTGTGGAAGCCGCTCGCCTCGCGGGCGAGCACTCGCAGGATGAGATTGACTTTCGCGTGCGCCGTCACCCGCGCGACGCGAGCGGTCACGCGCGCTCCTCGGGCGCCACCACTGTGTTCGGGGCCGACGATTCTGGTGCGCTGCCCGCTTCGCCGTCAATTGACTCGGCTTCGGTTTTCCGCAAGTCACGGAAGCGAAGACCCAGTCGCACGAAGTAGTAGATCCCGATCGCGGTGATCGGGATCAACGTGAGTATGTGGTAGCCGATCGCCCAGCTAGTGGCGCGCGCGGCGTCAACGCCGTAGATGCCGAGCCCCTGCTGACCGATGTACTCGAAGACGCCGAAGAAGCCCGGTGCGCTCGGGAGCGCCACACCCATTCCTACGAGCCCCTGCACTAGAAGCGCGGCGGTGAAGGGAGCGGTGATACCTACGGCCTTGAACGCCACCCAGTATGCGAACGCGTTCAGGAGCCAGTGGGTCAGTGCCCACGCAAGTACGGCGGCGAAGCGTCCCGGGTGACGGAGCACGCCGAGTCCCGAAGCGAAGGAGAGGAGCATCTCCCGTCCGCGCGCCTCGAAGCGGGGTGCCACCCGGCGCGCCAGCGCCTCGTAGAGGCGAATCATGAATCGCGGGAAGAGCACTATCAGATACAGCGCCACCATCGCGAGCGAGAGCACGATGACGAAGCTCGCCAGCCAGCCCCCAATCGGCTCTCCGGCCACCAGCCGGTCGCTGGGGAAGGCGGGGTCGAACATCGCCACGAGCATCAGCAGGAGGATGGAGAGCGCGTCGAATACGCGATCCACGGCGAGCGATGCGAACGAAGCGGAGAAGCTCACGCGGCTCGTTTCGCGCGTGAGCGCGTAGGCGCGCGCGATCTCTCCCACGCGGGGGGTGACGTTGTTGATCCCGAAGCCGATCGCCGTTGCTCTCCAGAGCGGGCCGAAGGGGACGCGCTGCGCTACCGGATCCAGGATGATGCGCCAGCGCAAGGCGCGCACGGGGAAGATGAGCGTCCCCAGCACCACGGCGAGCGCGAAGAGCCAGGGATTTGCCTCGCGCAGGTGCTCCACCACGAGGCCGAACTCCACGTTGTGCAGCGCCCACGCGAGCAGGGCTACGCTCAGGATGATACCGAGCGTGTTGCGGACGGTGTTCTTCATCCCGCGCTACTCGGCCAGCGCCAGCTCGATGAGATCGAAGAGCTCTTCCACGACTTCGCGCGGCGGGGCCGTATCGACGTAGAGCAGCTCCGCGCGGAGCGCGGCGGCCCTCTCCAGAGCCGCGCGGCCACGATAGAGCAGATCATCGATCGGCACTACCCGTTCGTCGTCGAGCGCGGCGGGGGGGCTCAACGGCCTCTCGTCCAACTCCAGGAAGCTCGCTATCCCGTTCTCGAGAAGCTCGTGCAGCTCGCGGCCCGTTGGGGTGCGCAGCGGCGTGCGAGAGGGCTGTCGCGCGGACTCCCGCCGCATGTCTCCGCCCGAGGTGAGGAGCTCCACACCGCTCTCGATGTCCGCGGAGCTGCTCGACGGATCGGCGAGTAGTCGGGCAACTTCGTCGAGCTGGTCGAGGCCGTGCTCGTCGAGCGACGAAGCACGCGTGCTCCACTCGGCCGCGAAGCGCGCCACGGCGCGCTCGCCGAAGCTGTGTGCCGCACTTCCGAGGGCGCGGAGCGCGTTGCGCAGCTCGCGCCCCGACTTGTCGCGAGGTGCTCCTCCCGCCGCCGAGCGTGCCTCCGCCACAACCCCGCGCAGATGCTCCGCGAGACTTACCACCTCGAGGCGGAAGCGCTCGGCCGCGGTGGTGGGTGGGTGCGCCGCGGCACTCACGATGTGCGGCCCCTCGTCGTTGTGAAAGAGCTGAGAGATAGGAACGATGCGATCGCCCTTCCCCGAATGCTGCGGCATCGCCGCAGCGGCGCCGTGGAAGTCAGCCAGTTCGGCGGAGCCGGCGTCGGGGCTCCCGCGAACTCCGATGTCGCGCGATGCCCGGCGCAGGAACGCGGCCGCCGTTCGGGCCAATGCGCGCTCCGCTTCCGTGGCCGAGGTGCCGGGGTGGGTCTCGAGCGGCCGCAGCGCATCTTCCACGGTCTCCATCACCTCACTCACGGGTACCATGTCGCGCACGTCGGCCACGCCGCGCAGGGCGCGCAGCCGGTGCAGCGCCTTCGCGAGCGAGTCGGCCGTGGGCGCCGCCGCGAAGCGGTCCAGAACACTCGCCAGTTCGCTCGTCTCGCCGGCGAGGAAAACGTTGCGCGTGGACGGTGCGGCGATCGCCGGCGCGGCACTTTCCGGAGCGAAGCGGGCCAGCTCGGAGCTTCGCGCCGATGCGCGCTGCTCGTCGAGCGCCGACCAGGTGCGGGCGTTGCGGAGGAGGATGCGGAGATCGTCTACCGAGCCGGTGACTGCCGCTGCGACGGCTGGATCCCACGCGAGCCTGTCCTCGCCCAGCGCGCGGGCCACCCGTTCGAGAGCCGCTGCCACCGACGCGATTCCATCGCGCCGCGACATGGTGGCGCTCCCGCGCAGCATGCGCGCGTTGCGCGCGAACGCCGTCGCCTCGGGGCCGTTCGTGGCGCCAGTGGCGATGAGCGAATCAAGCCGCTCTATGTATTCGTTCGCTTCCGCGATGAAGAAGTCCAGGACGCCCGCCGACGAGCTCATCACCACTCCGTATCTCTCAGGTTACAACCGCTCGCCAACCCGGTCACCGCGCTCGCGCCGCATCCATCGCCGCGCGCATCTCGCGAACCGACTCCGCAAGTCCCACGAAGATAGCCCGGCTGATGATCGAGTGGCCTATGTTGAGCTCCTCGATCTCCGGGATCGCCGCCACCGGCCCCACGTTACGTACCGTTAGCCCATGTCCCGCGTGCACGGCGAGCCCCAGACCCGCGCCCAGTGTAGCCGCGTCGCGGATCGCGGCCAACGTATGATCCGCTCCTCGCGAGTTGGCGTAGGCGCCCGTGTGCAGCTCTATGGCGTCGGCCCCCAGGTCGCGCGAGCGCTCCACCGCTTCGGTGGCAGGATCTATGAACAGACTGATATGGAGCCCCGAGCGTTTCAGCCGTTCGATCCCGCTCGCCAGCCGCACCGGGTCGCGCGAGACGTCGAGACCACCCTCGGTGGTAACCTCCTCGCGACGCTCGGGTACCAGGGTAATCTGGTAGGGCCGGAGACGTTCGGCTATGTCGAGCATTTCCTCGGTGAGCGCCATCTCGAGATTGAAAACGGTGCGTATGTCGCGGGACAACCGGATCGCATCTTCGTCCTGTATATGCCGGCGGTCTTCGCGGAGGTGAGCGGTGATTCCTTCGGCGCCCGCGTCCTCACAGAGCGCCGCTGCCGCTACCGGATCCGGTTCGTCGGTGCGACGCGCCTGGCGAAGCGTGGCGACATGGTCGATGTTGATGTAGAGACGCTGGTGGCTTGCTGGCATTCACCCTCGAAGTTAGGTTCGCACCCGACAACACTGGGAGTCATCCACGTGAAACGTATCGCCCTACTCCTTCTGGTAGCCGTTGCCTGCCGGAGCACGCCCACGCGCACCAACCCCACCACTGGAGCGGTGCAGCTCACGGGTGCTGCGTCGCCGCGCGAGGCGGTGCAGTCGTTCCTCGGAGCGGTAAAGTCCCAGGATTTGCAGGCGATGTCGGTGATCTGGGGCACTTCCAAGGGGCCCGCACGCGATCAGATGGAGCGCGCGCAGCTCGAGCAGCGTGAGCTGATCATGCAGTGCTACCTCACGCACGACAAGTTCGACATCAGGAGCGACACGCGCACCGGCGATGGTCTCCACAAGCTCGGCGTCTCCCTCACCAAGGGCAACCTCACCCGCGAGACCAACTTCATCACGGTGCAGGGTCCGTCCGAGCGCTGGTACGTGCAGGACGTGCCGCTGGAACCCGTCAGAGACCTCTGCGCCACGCCCTGAGCGAAGGCCTGGCCGGGAACGTTCAAGCGCTTCCGAGCGTTAACTTTCCGTGAGCTCGATGAGGACACCGCCGGTTGCACTCGGGTGGAGAAAGGCGATCCGCTTTCCCTCCGCTCCAATCCGCGGCCTCTCGTCTATCAGTCTCACGCCGGCCTCACGGCAGCGCTCGAGCGTAGCGTCCAGGTCGTCTACCGTGAAGCAGATGTGGTGGATGCCAGGACCGCGCTTCGTGATATACTTGTCTATCGGCGAGCCGGGCTCGGCAGGCTCCAGGAGCTCTACGAGCGATTCGCCGGCGGCGAGCCCCGCAATCCGGGCACCGTCGGAATCGTCGAGGGGAACCTCGGTAAGGCCGAGCACGTCGCGGTAGAAGGGAAGAAGCTCGTCGAGGGCGCGTACGGCAACGCCGATATGGGCGATGCGGGTGCCGCGGCGAGTCGGTGGAGACATTTGCATTGCCGTTTGGGGCGACTCGAAGCCGCCCGCGTTTTATCGAGGGCGGCGGAAGTCGCCCCGTTCATAGAGTAGTAGCAGGAAACTTAACAGTGGCCCCGCGAAGGGCAGGGTCAGACAGGGAGTGATTGAAATGTCGAATGCGGTTGCGGTGACGGACGAGACCTTCGAGCAGGAGATCGAGAAGCACGACGGGCTGGCGGTAGTGGACTTCTGGGCCACCTGGTGCGGTCCGTGCCGTCTCGTCGCTCCGATCCTCGACCAGCTCGCCGCCGACTACAACGGTAAGGCGAAGGTCGCGAAGCTCGACGTGGACTCGAATCCGTCCACGTCCACGCGCTTCAACGTGCGCTCGATCCCGACGATCCTCTTCTTCAAGGAGGGGAAGCTCGTGGACACGGTGATCGGTGCGGTTCCGAAGGCGAAGCTGGAGTCCAAGTTCCAGGAGCACGCCGGCTAAGGGCGCTCGCCCGTCCTCTGTTCGGGACGGGGGTCCAACATCACACGGGGCCTCGGGCAATTCAATTGCCCGAGGCCCCGTGTGATGTTGGACCCCCTTCGCGCTGTTAGACTGAAGTACGATCGCTTCACACCGACGCCCGGCACTCCCAACTCACCGCGCTTCGCATGGCCCACCCTCCCGGCCACCTCTACCTCGTCTCCACCCCGATCGGCAATCTCGACGACTTCTCGCCGCGTGCGGTCGAGACGCTCTTGAACGTATCCCTCATCCTCGCCGAGGACACGCGCCACTCGCGGCGTCTCCTCGACCGCTACTCGATCCGCACCGCTACTTCGTCGTACCACGAGCACAACGAGGCGCGCACAGCCCCCCGCATCGTGGAGCGACTCCTCGCCGGCGAGAGCGTCGCCCTCATCTCCGACGCCGGTACTCCGCTTCTCTCCGATCCCGGCGAGCGCCTGGTGAAGGCGGCCATCGAAGCGGGCATCCGGATCGTCCCCATCCCCGGCCCCTCCGCTCTCCTCGCGGCGCTCGTCGCCTCGGGGGTGGACGCCAGGCGCTTCACTTTCTTCGGGTTTCCCCCACGCAAGGGGCGCGAGCGGGGTAGCTTTCTGGCCGAGGTGGCCCGGCTGCCGCACACGGCCGTGCTCTACGAGGCGCCCGGCCGGGTCGCGGCCACGCTCGAGGAGCTTGCCGCGACGGGGGCGGGGGGGCGCAGCGCCACCGTGGCACGCGAGCTCACCAAGCAGTTCGAGGAGTTTCGCAGGGGAACGGTGGCGGAGCTGGCACGGTATTACCAGGACTCGCCGCCGCGCGGCGAGGTCGTGATTATCGTAGCTGGAGGCGGGGAAAGCGAGACGGAGCTCGACGAAGACGCTCTGCGCGCCCGTGCGGGCGAGCTCCTCGTCGCGGGGAAGAGTGCACGCGACGTGGCTCGCACCCTCGCGGCGGAGCACGGCCTTTCGCGCAACGATGCGTATCGCCTCGCCCAGGAGGCCGGGCCCGCAGCGACGGCCAGCGAAAGCGAATCGGAGTAGTATTCCAGGTGAAGCAGCTCAGCGCACAGGCAGGCCAGATGCTACGTACCGCCCTTCTCGCCATAGCGCTCGTCGTACTACCCGGCGCTAGCCCCGCGTCGGCGCCCTCCGAAGATGGCTTGCGCATGACCATTGCGCGCCTCCAGTACGATGGCGGAGGCGACTGGTACGCCAACCCGTCGAGTCTCCCCAACCTCCTCGAGGCGATCGCCACGCGTACCTCGCTCCACGTGGAGCGCACCGAGGCGCGTGTTACGCTCATGGACGACAAGCTCTGGGACTACCCGTTCATCCACGTCACGGGGCACGGCAACATCCACTTCAGCGACGCCGAAGTCCAGCGGCTGCGCGAGTACCTGGAGCGCGGCGGCTTCATCCACTTCAGCGACAACTACGGGATGGACGCGAGCTTTCGCCGCGAGATCAAGCGCGTCTTCCCCGACCGGCCGCTGGTAGACGTGCCACTTTCGCACCCGATCTACCACGTGGTGTACGACTTCCCGAAGGGACTTCCCAAGATCCACGAGCACGATGGCAAACCTGCCGAGGGGCTCGGCGTCTTTCTTGGCGATCGACTCGCAGTGTTCTACGACTACCAGTGCGACTTGGGTGACGGCTGGGAGGATCCCGATGTGCACCACGATCCCCCGGCCAAGCACGAGGCGGCGCTTCGCATGGGCGTGAATCTGTTCGTATACGCGGTCACGAGCCGCCCGGTGTCGTGACGCTCGCGCAGCTCGTTGGCCGCGAGCGCTCGCGGCTCGGGATCGCGCTGGCCGCACGCGGCGTCGCGCTGGCGCTCGCGCTCCTCGCGCTGGTGATCGCGGCGGGAGTGTTCCTCCTGGGCGACGCGCGGTGGATCCGGCTACCGGCCGTGCCGCTGCTCGCGTGGGTGCTCGCGCTCCTCGGCGTGGCCGCCGTGCTCTGGTGGACGCAGCGCGAAACGCGACGCAGCGCTGGGGAGGGGAGCATCGCGCGCGCGATAGAGAGCGAGCGCGCGCTCCGCGCGGGCTCGCTGCGCGGTGTGCTCGAGGCGGCGCAGAGCGGTGAGCTGGGTGCGCACGCTGCCAGTTCGCTCGCTGCGCGACTCGGTGCATCGGGTGCGCTCCTCGCCCCCGCGCTCCACAGACGCGCGCTCGAGCGGGGAGCGCTCGCGCTGATCGCCGCACTGGCGGCGTTCGTCTTCCTCGGTGCCGCACGCTCGCGTGCACCGGATGGCTGGCGCGCCATCCGTCATCCGGTGGGCGCGCTCACCGGCGGGATCCTTGCGCCGCTCCGGATAGTGGACGTGCCGCGATCGGTGATGCGCGGCGAGAAGCTGCGCGTGACCGTGAGCGCGCCGGAGCGGCGGAACGTCACGCTGCACCTGCGCGCTACAGGCAAGCCGTGGAGTACCGTGGCACTCCCGGTGAAGGGCGGCTCGGCCGCGACGCTCCTTGGTCCGATGGATGCCGACGTGGCGGTCGTCGCGACCGACGGCCGGGTTTCGAGCGACACGGTCACCATCCGAGTCACCGACCGTCCCTTCGTCGGTGACGTGGCGATCCGCGCCACCTACCCCGCTTATCTCGGACGACCCGCCGAGACTATCCCGATCGGCGAGTCGGTTCCGGTGCCGCGCGGCACCGCGCTCGCAGTCTCGGGACGCGCTTCGACGACGCTTTCCATGGTGGGCCTCGTGAACGAGCGCGACACTCTCACCCTCGATCCCGACGGCCACTCCTTCTCCGGCCGGCTCCGCGCGCTGCGGAGCGGACGGTGGAAGTGGTACGCCGCCGGAGTGCAGGGACCGATCGCCGATCTCCCCGCGCCGCTCGAGCTCGAGGTGATTCCTGACTCGATCCCTCACGTGGAGATCCTCGCGCCCGCGAGCGACACGGTGGTGCTCGCCGATGCGAGCGTTCCGATCCGCGCGGCGGCGACCGACGATCACGGCATCGCATCGATAGAGCTGATGAGCAAGAGGCGCCTCGCGAATGGCCGTGAGATGCCGGAAGTGATTCAATCGCTCGGCGCTCCGCGCACGCCCGCGTGGAGCGGAGCGCCGTCGCTCGAGCTGGCGCCGCGCGGACTGCAGCCGGGCGATGAGCTGGTCGTGCGCGTGGTGGCTACCGACAACTCGCCGTGGAAGCAGAGCGGAGCGAGCAGGGAGCTGGTGCTGCGCGTACCGTCGCTCAGCGAGCAGCGCGAGCGGGTGCGCGCGCTCGCCGATTCCACCGTGGCGCGGCTCGACGCGGCCGCGAAGACGGAGCGCGACCTCGCGCAGCGTACCGATGAGGCGGCGCGCTCGCGCGCCGATCGCGCCTCGACTCGCTCTTCGTCGTCCGACTGGTCCAGCAGCGACGCGGAGGCATCGCAGCCGCGGTCCATGTCGTACCAGAGCGCGGAGCAGGCGAAGACACTCGCCGAGGAGCAGCGCGACCTGCAGCAGCGGGTGCAGCAGGCGCAGCGCGATGCTGGCGCTCTGCGCGACCAGCTTCGCGCCGCGGGTGTGCTCGACTCGTCGCTCACGCAGCAGCTGCGCGACGTACAGCGCCTCCTCCAGGACGCGCTGACGCCAGAGTTGCAGAAGCAGCTCTCCGAGCTGATGAGCGCCACCAACAAGCTCTCCGCGGAGGACACTCGCCGTGCCCTCGCCAACCTCGCGCGGCAGCAGGAGCAGCTCCGCGAGCAGCTGGAGCGGAGCGCGGAGATGCTCAAGCGCGCGGCGCTCGAGGGGTCGCTTCAGACACTTCACGATGAGGCGCGCGAGATCGCGCGGCAGGAGCGCACCACCGGCGATTCGCTGGCGCGAGGGCAGTCGCGCACCGACTCCGCCGCTGCCCGCCGCGCGCAGGAGCTGAGCCAGCGCTCGGAGAAGCTGTCGGACGATGTAGCGCAGCTCTCACAGCGCCTGAAGAAGGAGCAGGCCGAGTCGGGACCGCGCGATCTGCGCGGCGCCCCGGAACGTGCCGACTCCTCGGCGGCGGCGATGAGGCGCGCGGGGGATCCGCGCGCGAGCGACCAGTCGCAGCGCGCGGACGAGTCGCAGCGGTCTGGCCAGCGACAGACGGAGCAGCAGCAGGCGCGTGGCGCACAGTCGCGGCAGGATTCTGCGCAGCAACAGCAGGCGCAGTCGCAGCAGGGACAACGGGGCGCGCAACAGCAACAGCAGCAATCGCAGTCGCAGAGCGGGGAGTCGCAGCAACAGCAGCAGCTGGCACAGCGCCAGGGATCGCCATCGCAGCAATCCCAGCGCGCCCAGGCCGCCGCCGAGGCGGCACAGCAGATGGAGCAGGTCGCGCAGCAGCTCGGCCAGGCGCGCAAGTCCCAGATAGACGAGTGGAAGAACCAGATCACCACCGAGCTCGACCGCTCGATCCAGGAAACGATGCAGCTCGCGCGCACGCAGAAGGAGATCTCACAGCGCGCGCAGCAGCCGCAGGGGCAGGAGCAGGCGCTCAAGGCCGACCAGAGCGCCGTGCAGCAGGGTGTGGAGAAGGTGCAGGAGCGGCTGCAGAAGGCAGCACGGCAGTCCGCGCACATCTCCGCGCAGTCGCAGGGAGCGCTCAGCTCCGCGCGGCGCAGCGTGCAGGAAGCCACCAGGCAGGTGGCCGAGGGTGAGACACCCGGCTCTTCGGGCCAGCGCGGCCTCGGCAGGCAGGAGACCGTGGAAGCGATGGCCGATGCGGCGCAGGCGCTGGAGCGCGCCGCGGCCGCGATGATGCAGGACCGCTCGCGCGCGGCGAGCGGTCAATCCGCGTCGGGCTTCGCCGAGATGGTGGAGCGGATGCGCGAGGCCGCGAAGCAGCAGGGCGGCGTGAACCAGCAGTCGGCGGGACTCCTCCCGATCCCCGGGGCGCAGCCCTCGCAGCAGATGATGGCGCAGGCGCGTCAGCTTGCGCGGCAGCAGCGCGAGATCGCGCGTCAGCTCGAGGGCGGCGGAGAAGGGGAGAGCGGCTCGCGCGCCGCGCAGCTCGCGAAGGAGATGCGCGACATCGCTCGCTCGCTCGATCGTGGGCGCGTGGATCAGCAGCTTCTCGAGCGGCAGCAGGGACTCTTTCACAAGCTCCTCGACGCGGGTCTCACTCTGCAGAAGGATGAGCGCGAGGACAACGGCGAGCGGGAGTCGCAGACCGCGGTTCACGATCAGTCGATCACCACCGGCACGCAGTCGAGCGGCCGCACGGTGGAGCGCTATCGCGAGCCGGGTTGGCGCGAGCTGAAGGGGCTCACCGCCGACGAGCGGCGTGCGGTGCTGGAGTACTTCAGGCGAATCAATGCCGAGCAGCCGCCCGAGAATCCTTGAGCTGGTGCTGATACTCGCGTGCGCGGCGGGCGCGCTCGCGCCGCACGCCGCGCGCGCGCAGGCGGCTGACAGCGACGCGTACATCCGTGGCCAGACTCTCGAGGATGGCAACGATTTCGAGGGCGCGGCGCAGGCGTATCGGGCGGCGCTCGCGCGCTCTCCGGCGTCGGTGCCAGCGATGCTCGGGCTCGAGCGGGTGTTGGCGGAGCTCGGACGCTCGAGCGAGATCCTCCCCCTCCTCGATAGCGCCATAGCCATCGCGCCGCGGGAGTCGAGTTTCCGCATGGCGCAGCTCCGCACCTTCCGGTCGCTCGGCCAGGCGGACAGCGCGCGCGCCGTGTTCCAGCGCTGGGTGCGCGCCGCCCCCCACGATCCTGCGCCGTATCGCACTTATTCGCGCATGCTCATTGCCGACGGCCGCACCGCCTCCGCCGACACGGTGCTGAAGGCGGCGCAGACGGATCTCGGCTCGGCGCGCGGCTTCGCTTACGAGCTGGCGCAGCTCCGCGCCGCGGACGGCCAGTGGGTGGCATCCGCGCGCGCGTGGCGCGCGGCACTTACCGACAACGCCTTTCTCGGTCAGGCGGCGCTCTTCTCTCTGGCGCCCACGCCGGCGGCATCGCGCGACGCGGTACGCGGCGCGCTGAAGGCGCCGCCGCCATCGCTCGGTCCGCTCCAGGCGCTCTCTCAGCTCGAGCTGCTCTGGGGATCGCCGCGGGACGGCTGGGATGCGCTGCGAGTACTTCACCCCGACAGCGCCGTGATAGCGGCGTGGACCGACTTCGCGCAGCGCGCTGCCGACGCGCGTGCGTGGCTCGTGGCGCGCGACGCGCTGGTGGCCGCAAACGAGGCGAGCCCGAGCCCGGATCTGGTGGCGCGCGCCGCCACGGCCGCGCTCGAGGGTGGCGACGCCGCGGGCGCCGTGGAGCTCGCGGCGCGCGCGGAGGCGAAGCTCGATTCGGCGAGTGCAGCGCGTACCGTGCTCGAGGCGCACCTGCGCGCGCTGGCGGCGCTCGGTCAGCCTAACGAGGGGGAGCGCTTCCTCTCCCTCTACTCTCCGTATCTCTCCCCGGATGCGCGCGATCGCTACGCGCGACTCGTCGCCTGGGGGTGGGTGCGCAACGGTAGGATAGACCGGGCGAGGCGGCTACTCGAGGACGCCGGCGGCGACGACGATCAGATAGACGGCTGGCTCGCGCTCTACCAGGGCGATCTCGCCAACGCGCGCGAGCTTCTCTCGCCGACTACGAATGCGCAGCCGGAGCTGCTCACGGTGCTCGCGTTGCTGGAGCGCACGAAGACGGAGCGCTCTCCGGAAGCTGGGCGTGCGTTCCTCACGCTGGCGCGGGGCGACACTCTCGCTGCGGCCGCTGACTTCGAGTCGGCCGCGGGTGCTCTCCCGGAAGCGAGGTCGCTCCTACTGTCCACCGCCGCGCGCCTGTACGCGGCGCGCGACTCACTCACGCAGGCGATGACCATCTGGAAGACGATCGTGGATTCCATCCCTCAGGCCCCTGAAGCGCCGGAGGCCGAGCTGGAACTGGCGCGCGCACTTCGTCGCACGGGCGATTCACAGGGGAGCGTGAAGCACCTGGAGCACCTGATCCTCACCTATCCCGAGAGCGCCATGGTACCGCAGGCGCGTCGCGAGATGGAGCTCGCGCGGCGTGCGGTCCCCAGCGGCGCTGACTCGAGCTCGCATCTCAAGCGTTAGCCAGCTAAGTGCACAGATACATGCGATCGATATACACCCTCGTCGCGTTCCTCCTCCTCGCCACGAGCCAGGCGGTTCGCGCGCAGCATCTGCTCGTCCCCATGGACGACGACCAGTCCAACCACCTCAAGGCGTATGGGCTCACCTACAACGCGCTCCTCGCCGGAGGGAAGGGCGAGTGGCTCCTCAACTACCGCGGCGGCTCCTTCCTCCTCCCCGACACGCCGGCGCTGCGCCGCGAGGCGGGGCTCGATGGCGTGACGGTGGAGCCGCTCGACGATGCCGCGCTCTCCGACGTGCGCGGCGAGATGTCGGGCGCCAACATGGAGTCGATTCCCCTCGAGAAGGCGCCGAAGATCGCGGTCTACACGGCCCCTTATACCGCGCCCTGGGACGACGCCGTCATTCTCGCGCTCCGCTACGCGGGCATCCCGTACACGCCGATCTGGGACGAGGAAGTGGAGCGCGGCGACCTGAAGAAATACGATTGGGTCCACCTCTTCCACGAGGACTTCACCGGACAGCTCGGAAAGTTCTATCTTGCATATCGTGGCGCGCCCTGGTTCGAGGAGATGCAGAAGACCAACATGGACATGGCGCGCAAGCTGGGCTTCCCCAACATCCCCGCGCTCAAGAAGGACGTGGCGGAGAAGATCCGCGAGTACGTGTCGAACGGCGGCTTTCTCTTCGCGATGTGCGGCGCCACCGAGACGCTCGAACTGGCGATAGCAGGCTACAAGGTGGACATCGCATCCGAGTTTGCCGACGGCACGCCGATGGATCCCGACGCCGACGCGAAGATGGATTGGTCGCGCAGCTTCGCTTTCCGCGACGTGCACCTCGAGCAGTCGCCTTTCGTGAACGCGATGAGCGACATAGACGGCCACCAGGCCAACGTTCCCGGACGCCGTCAGCCGCTCGGTACTTTCACGCTCTTCGCCTTCAGCGCGAAGTTCGATCCGGTGGCATCGATGCTCGTGCAGGACCACCGCTCCGTGATCCCCGATTTCTACGGGGTGACCACCAGCTTCATGCGCAACCGCCTGAAGCCGGGCGTCACCGTGCTCGCCGAGGAGCCGGGCGCGCCCTGGGTGAAGTACATCCACGGCGACTACGGGAAGGGGAGCTGGACTTACCTCGGCGGCCACGATCCGGAAGACCCGCAGCACGCCATCGGCAACCCGCCCACGGACCTTTCGCTGCACACCAATTCGGCGGGCTACCGGCTGATCCTCAACAACGTTCTCTTCCCCGCGGCCAAGAAGAAGCCGTTGAAGACGTGATCGCCGCGGCGCCCTCTGCCGCCATGCGCTCGGCCATCGCCCTCGCGGGCGGGCGCGAGGTCTGCTTCGTCGCCACGGTAGACGAAGAGGGAACCGTGCGCTCCGCGCGCGTCGTGGCGCGCGGCGATGTGGGGAGCGTCCTCGCGCTCCCCGGCTTCGCCGCGCCGGGGGAGATGCTACTGCACAACCATCCCTCCGGACTCCTCGAGCCTTCCGATGCCGACCTCGCCATCGCCGCGCGACTGCACGACGATGGGATCGGCTTCGGGATCATCGATAACGACGCGCGCGAGCTCTACGTGGTGGTGGAAGTTCCGCGCGCGGCGAAGCACACGCGCATCGATCCCTGCGACGTCGAAGAAGTGCTCGGAGCGGACGGCCCGATAGCCGCACGGTTGCAGAGCTACGAGGATCGCCCGAGCCAGCAGACGATGGCTGGCGCCATCGCGCGGCTCTACAACGATGGCGGCATCGGTCTTCTCGAGGCGGGAACCGGCGTCGGCAAGTCGCTCGGCTACCTCGTGCCCGCGCTGCGTTGGGCGGCGGCGAACGGCGAGCGCACGATCGTCTCCACCAACACGATCAACCTGCAGGAGCAGCTGGTGGGGAAGGATCTCCCGTTCCTGCGCCGCGCGATGGACGATCAGCAGGTGCGCTTCGCACTCCTCAAGGGGTGGCGGAACTACCTCTGTCTGAATCGCCTCGAACAGGCCGGCTCCGCCGGGCACGACCTCTTCGACGACGGCGTGATGCAGGAGCTCGACGCGGTGCGCGAATGGGCCGAGCGCACTTCGGATGGCTCGCTCTCCGATCTTCCCATTCAGCCGCGCGCCGAGGTGTGGGACGAAGTTGCCGCCGAGCCCGATCTCTGTGCGCGACTCAAGTGTCCGCACTTCGACGAGTGCTTCCTCTTCAAGGCGCGGAAGCGCGCTGCGCAGGCGGATGTGATAGTCGTGAACCATCACCTTCTCCTATCGGATCTCGCAGTGCGGCGCGCGCAGCAGAACTGGGGAGAGGCGGCGGTGCTCCCGGCGTACAAGCGGCTCGTGCTCGACGAGGGGCATCACCTGGAAGACGCTGCCGCCGCGCATCTCGGGATCACGGTGACGCGCCGCTCGCTCCTGCGCCTCCTCTCGCGCCTCGACCGGCGCGGGAGAGGTCTGCTCAACGCGCTGATGGTGAAGCTCGGGAGCTACGACGATCTCCTGAGCGTTGCGAGCGTGGACCTGGTGCAGGCGCGCCTCGCGCCCGCAACCCGCGCCGCGCGCGAGAAGGGCGCGCTCGTGTTCGACCTGCTCGACACGCTCCTCGCGGAGGAGGGCGCGCAGGTATTGCGCCTCACCGATTCCTTCGCCGGGCATCCGGTGTGGAAGCACGGGCTCGACACCGCGCTCACCGACACGCTGCGCGAAGTCGCGCTCCTGCGTGAAGGGCTCGAGCTGGTGAAGAACCGCCTCGAGGTGGATTCATCGAGACACGAGGCGGTGGCGCCTCTCCTTGGCGAGATCCGAGGCGTCACGCGACGTCTCGAGGGGCTGGGCGACGGATTGCAGCGTGCGCTCCGCCCCGCCGGTGGCGGAGCGAAGGAGGTGCGCTGGATAGAAGTGCGCGGCCGCGATCGCAACGTCGCCGCTACCTCGGTGCCGCTCGACATTGCTCCGATCCTGCGCGAGGATCTCTTCGAGCGCGCGGAGACCACCGTGGTGACGAGCGCCACGCTCGCCACGGGCGAGCGCTTCGACTTCCTCGCCGAGCGTCTGGGGCTCGATGAGCCGGAGGTCGAGCCGGTAACGGCGATCTTCCCGTCGCCCTTCGACTACACCAGGCAGGCGCTCCTCGTGGTGCCCTCCGACGTTCCCGCACCCAACGTCGATGCGGCCGCGCACTCGCAGGCAGTGATCCGTATAGTGCGCGACATGGCCGCGGCTTCGGACGGCGGCATCTTCGTCCTCTTCACCAGCCATCGCGATGTGCGCGCCACCGCCACCGCGCTCCGCTCGAGCGGCGTGGACGGACGCTGGCCGCTGCTCGTGCACGGTGACGAGTCGCGCGACGCACTGCTTCGTCGCTTCCGCGAGTCGGGCCGCGCCATCCTCCTCGGCACTGCCTCCTTCTGGGAAGGCGTGGACGTGGCGGGTAGCGCGCTCAGGGGAATCGTGCTCGCACGCCTTCCGTTCCGCGTTCCCACCGAGCCGCTCACCGCCGCGCGCTGCGAGGCGATAGAGGAGAAGGGCGGCGACTCGTTTCGCGAGTTCATGCTCCCGCACGCCGCGCTGCGACTGAAGCAGGGCTTCGGCCGCCTGATCCGCAGCTCCACCGACCGCGGCGTGGTGACGCTTTGCGACCCGCGCGTGCTGACGAAGGCGTACGGCCGCTCGCTTCTCGCAACGCTCCCCCCCGCCAGCCGCGTAGTGGGCCGGTGGAACGACGTCCGCCGCGAGGTGGAAGCGTTCTACGCGGGAGGAACGGGAGGGCTTCACGCGCCACCTGAAGATCTCTACGACACCCCGCCCGACTATCTCTACGAAGCGCCGGAAGACATCTACGAGGGAGCCGAATGACGATCGCCAGCGAGGGAAGGGAATGACGCGAGAGCGCCCGGCACGTCCGGGAAAGATCGTGTGCGTGGGCCGCAACTACCGCGCGCACGCCGCCGAGCTGGGGAACGAAGTCCCGCGCGAGCCGCTGATTTTCCTCAAGCCGCCATCGAGCGTGATCCACGACGGCGACGCCATAGTCCTGCCGGAAGTATCGAAGCAGGTGGAATACGAGGGCGAGATCGGCATCGTGATCGGCGCCCGCCTGAGGGATGCAACCGAAGACGAATCCCGCTCCGCCATCGCCTCCGTGATCGCGCTCAACGATGTCACCGCCCGCGATCTCCAGCGCTCCGATGGCCAGTGGACCCGCGCCAAGGGCTTCGACACCTTCTGCCCCGTCGGCCCCGAGGTAGATCCACCGTCCGACCTCTCCACTCTCACTGTCATCACCCACGTCAACGGCGCCCTCCGCCAATCCGGCCGCGCCTCAGAGATGGTCTTCCCCGTCCCTTTTCTCCTCTCCTACATCTCCCGCATCATGACCCTCGAGCCCGGCGACTACGTGGCAACGGGCACCCCATCGGGAGTCGGAGCCCTGGTACCGGGGGATGTGGTGGAGGTGATGGTCGGGGGGAGCGTGGTCAGGAATGAGGTGAGATGAGAGATGAGAAAGCAGACAGCAGAGAGCAGAAAGCAGTGACGGCCAGGGTTCAGGAGGCAGGGTTCAGGGTTCAGGTACTGCATACCAAGAACAGTCATCCCCGCGAAAGCGGGGATCCATGTTAGCCGGCCTGAAAATGGATCCCCGCTTTCGCGGGGATGACGGCTTCATGGGCAGTTCCTGAACCCTGAACCCTGTAGTTCTGAACCCTCTAGCAGTTCCTGCTCTCTGCTCTCTGCTTTCTGCTCTCTCCCCCGCGCAATTAACTTCATTCATGCCCACACACTCGAACAGATTCGCTCGGCTTCCCGCCTATCCCCTCGCCTCCATTCCGCAGAAGAAGCGGGAGCTCATCGCGAGGGGTGTGGACGTCATAGATCTCGGCGCGGGTGACGCCGATCTGGCGCCGCCGCCGAAGGCGGTCGAGGCGCTCGAGAAGGCGGCGCGCGACCCGAAGATGAGCCGTTACGGTTTCGGTCTCGGGCTTCCCGCGTTTCGTGAGGCGATCGCGCGCTGGATGGACCGGCGCTTCGGGCTCGGCTTCGATCCGTACAGCGAGGTCGTGCCGCTCATCGGCTCCAAGGAGGGGATCGCGCACCTGGCGCTCGCGTATATGAACGCGGGCGACGTCGGCATCATCCCGGAGCCCGGTTACCTCGCCTACCTTGGCGGTACGCTCCTCTCCGACGGTTCGCCGTGCGTCTATCCGCTACGGCCGCGGACGAACTTCCTCCTCGAGCTGGAGGACGTGGACGAAGAGATCCTCCGGCGCGCCAAGCTCGTCTATCTCAACTACCCCAACAACCCGACCTCGGCAATCGCGCCGCGGGAGTACCTTGAGCGCACGGTGGCGCGCTGCCGGGAACTCGACATCCTGCTGGTGTACGACAACGCGTACTCGGAGCTGACCTACGGTGGGTATCGGGCGCCGAGCATCTTCGAGATAGACGGAGCGAGAGAGGTAGCGATCGAGTTCCACTCGCTGTCCAAGACGTACAATATGACCGGGTGGCGTTGCGGCTGGGCGGTGGCTCGTCCGGAGATCGCCGGTGCTCTGGCGAAGATCAAGTCGTTCGCCGACACGGGGACCTTCATGGCGGTGCAGGCGGCCGGAGTCGCGGCCCTCGATTCGTGGGAGGAATTTCTGCCTGGTAACCTCGCGGTATTCGAGCAGCGACGTGATGCGGCGGTAGCGGCCTTCAGCTCTGCCGGGTTCGCCTGCGAGGCGCCGTGCGCGACGATGTATCTCTGGCTCCCGCTCCCGGAGAGCATCCCGAGCGCTGCCTTCGCGGATCGGCTGTTGCAGGAGGAGGGGGTCGTGGTGATGCCGGGTTCGTCGTTCGGTTCCGGGGGAGAGGGATTCCTCCGTATTTCCTTCATCACGTCGCCGGAGCGGATAGCCGAGGCGGCGGTTCGGGCAGGACGGGTGTTAGCCTCGTTCGCCGCCGGTGTGTAATGAGGCGTCCCAGCGGCTCGCTGCTGGTATCCATCGCCCTGCACATCGTGCTGGGTGCGGGGCTGCTCTGGGTTCTGAGCATTCCGTACCCGTTCCACGACTGGATGCATCTGACGCCCCCGCCCGAGGAGCCGCCTGAGCAGATCAGTTATGTCACACTGCCGGGCGCCGGTGGGGGCGGAGCTGGTGCGCAGCCGCAGCCCGGCCCAGCCACAGTTCCACGCCCCACTCGCCCGCTGAGGGCGCCGACGACGATGCCCAGCGCGGTCCCCTCGCCGTCAGCGCAGGACCAACCAGACCAGCCTTCCGGCGGAGCCGGTGGTGAGGGGACGGGGGGCAACGGCCTCAGGCAGGGGGTAAGCCCCTCCTTCGAGGACCCCAGGGTCTGGCTCCCGCCTGGGGAGGTCCAGGGGACCCCCAGGTCGCCCGCGGAGCGGCTCGACAGCGCTCTGGTCTCGGTGCTTCGCACGCACCAGGACTCGCTCAATGCCATCGCCAGGGCGCAGGGGAGGGAGCCGGGCGACTGGACCTTCGAAAAGGGTGGGAAGAAGTGGGGGATGGATCGCAACAAGATCTACATTGGCGATCACTCCATCCCCACCGCCATCCTGGCGCTCCTGCCGCTCAACTCAGGCAGCAACCCGATCAAGAACCGTGAGGAGCGCGCGCTCAACGCTCAGCGCGTGGAGATCATGGAGCAGGCCCAGCGCGCCATGAACGAGGAGGAATTCCGCGAGGCGGTGAAGCGCATCCGCGAGCGGAAGGAGCGCGAGCACCAGGCCGAGCTCGCCCGGAAGAAGGCGGCCGAGCAGGCCAAGGCCGACGGCGAGCGGCCGATCCCCTAGTACCCGTATGAGCTCGGCGCCCCTGTCGAGGGCGCCTTATTCCTCGGCTGCGTTTCCGTTTTCGGGCGCCGGTTCCATTTCCTGGAACGGTCTGAATACACCGCAGACCACTCCAAGAAGCGTGAAGCGCTGGTCAGGATCCACCGTGATGTCTCTGTCCGCCGCATTGGCAGACTCGAGCACCACCCGCCCCCCATGGTGCGCCAGCGTCTTCACCGTGCCGTCGTCGCCGAGCCGCGCCGCCACCACGTCGCCGTCGCGCGGCGTACCGTCGGGGTCTACGAGGATGTAATCGCCGTCGAAGATCCCCCGGCCGCACATGCTGTCGCCGCACGCCTCCAGGAAGAACACCCGTTCATTGGGGAGGAAGCGCCGGTCCATGGTGATGAAGCTCTCCAGGTTCTCCTCGAGGAGCGCCGGCTCGCCGGCCGCGATCTTCCCGTAGAAGGGCACTGGCTGCGTCTTTCGAGCACCCGCGTACCCCCGCAGATGGACGCCGCGCGAACGGGAGGGATTTCGTTCGATGTAGCCCTTGTCCGCGATCGACTGGAGAAGCTCGGAAACGGTCTTGGTGGACTTGATCCGGAACTTCGCGCCGATGTCACGTACGCTCGGCTGGTACGTGTTCTCCGAAAGGAAGTCGATCAGATAGTGGTAGACCTTGCGTTCGACGTTCGTGAGCGGCTCGAGCATGAGTCCCTCGCGCGGTAGGATAAGAAACCGGGAACCCTATCAGTTTGTGTGGATCCCCGGCGCCTTCAATCGAGCCCTAATATTCATTAGAAGGCGTTAATGGTCAACGGTCATCTTTTGACACTAGAAACTCCACCGCCTGATCGAGTCGCGCTAACGCGAGCTCGCGTCCGGCGGCCAGCAGCACATCGAAAATCCCTGGACTGACGCTCGCTCCGGTGAGCGCGAGCCGCAGCGGCTGAAAAATCTTCCCCGCGGCCACACCGCGCTCCTCCGCGAGCTGTCGGAGCGCATCCTCGAGCGCCTGAGCCTCCCACTGCGGCAGATCGGCGAGACGCTCTC
The DNA here is from genome assembly GCA_035688075.1 of Gemmatimonadaceae bacterium. Classification (GTDB taxonomy): domain Bacteria; phylum Gemmatimonadota; class Gemmatimonadetes; order Gemmatimonadales; family Gemmatimonadaceae; genus JADGGM01. The sequence goes on along the minus strand of DASSNL010000002.1, from coordinate 1,424 downwards.
GCACCGCCCCCAGCAACTCGGCTGTCGCACCCCGATCCTTCCACTGCTTGGCCACCGCAGCCTGGTCGTACTCGATGGGGCCCGGGAAGTAGGGGACCGCCTGCCGCACGATGTCGTGCACGGTGCGCGCTCGCACCTTGAGCAGGTCTATCAACGCCATATACCAATTCCGGCGACGATCCAGCTCCTCGCTCGTCACCAGCCCGGTAGCGATCAGCTCGGGGGTGACCTTCGGCTCCAGCAGCGCTGCGCTCAGAAGGCTCAGGTGCTGGCCGTTCATCCACTCGAGCTTCTTCGGGTCGAAGATGGCCGCCTTCTTCTGCAACCCGTCGCTGGAGAATAGATCGACCATTTCGGCGAGCGTCATCACCTCGCGGTCGCCGCCGGGCGACCAGCCCAGGAGCGCCAGGAAGTTCACCATCGCGCTGGGGAGGATCCCCTCCTTCTGGTAATCGGCTACGGCGGTGGCGCCGTGCCGCTTGCTCAGCTTCTTGCCGTCGAGCCCGTGGATCATGGGGACGTGCGCGAAGCGCGGCGGCTCGGCGCCAAGTGCGCGGTAGAGCAGGATCTGCTTGGGAGTGTTCGATATGTGGTCGTCGCCACGCATCACCAGCGTGATGCGCATGGCGATGTCGTCGGACACGACGGCCATGTTGTAGATCGGAGTCCCGTCGGAACGAAGGATCACGAAGTCCTCGATGTCCTTGTTCGGGAAGGCGATCCGCTCGTGAACCAGGTCGTCCCACTCGGTGGTGCCTTCGGGGACGCGGAAGCGTACCGCGTACGGCACCCCCTCGGCGATCCGTCGCTCCACCTCGGCTGGGGCGAGTCGGTCGCAGCGCCGGTCGTACTTGAAGCTCTCCTTGCGCGCCTCCGCGGTGGCGCGCTGCTCGCGCAACTCGTCGGGCGTACAGAAGCAGCGATAGGCGAGGCCCTCCTCCAGGAGCTGCTCGGCGTCGGCGCGGTGCCGAGCGAGTCCCTCCGACTGGTAGACCACCTCTTCGTCCCAGTCGAGGCCGAGCCACTCGAGTCCCTCGAAGATCGCTGCCGTGCTCTCCTCGGTGCTCCGCGCACGGTCGGTGTCCTCTATTCGAAGAAGGAAGTGGCCGCCATGCTTGCGTGCGTACAGCCAGTTGAAGAGCGCGGTGCGGGCGCCGCCCACGTGGAGGAAGCCGGTGGGCGACGGCGCGAACCTAACGCGCGTCGGGGTTGGATCGGACTCGTTTGCAGCGTTGGTCATCGCGAGACTCCGGTGGCGAAAGCAAGAACAGGCCCGCCCTCGCGGGCGGACCTGCTCACGGAGTGGGAGGGATTCGAACCCTCGATAGGGCTTTAAGACCCTATAACGGTTTAGCAAACCGTCGCCTTCAGCCTCTCGGCCACCACTCCCTTGTCAGGCGGAGGGCACAGGATTCGAACCTGTA
>DASSNL010000227.1:0-81945 GCA_035688075.1 Gemmatimonadaceae bacterium | reverse complement strand
GCGGTGCCCGACCAGACTTCACGTGCGATCAGGAGGAGAGAAGGGAACGGCGCGTCCGCGAGCCGCGAAGAAAATGCACCCGGCGAAGGGCGGCGGATCCGAACGAGCCGCGTCACGCAAGCCGTAATCGGTTTTCTACCTCGTGCACGCCCAAGGTGAGCTCGGCGACATCTTCCGCAAGGCGCTTGGTGTAGCGATCCTCGACGGTACCGCTGAGCGTGACTACTCCGTTCTCCACGGCAATGTCGATCTCGGTCGCGTCGATCTCGGGGTGGCGAGTCAGGATCTCGCAAATGTCCTCGTGGATCCGCTCGTCCGAGCGCCTGTAGCCGCGGGGGCTGCGACCGGCAAAGTTCCTCCCGCTCTCGAAGCCCGGGACCGGAATGGGTATATCCCGATCGTACTCGAAGCCGACACGATTGGCTGGCGGAAACGCGGGCCCGGCGGAGACGCCGGTAGCGGCTCCTCGTCCGTAACGCCGACGGCCACGGTACGCGCCACCTCCATATCCGTAGTCGTGGCCGTAGCCGCCCGCGTACCCACCGTACAGACTGTCGCGCCCGTAGCCAGCGTAACCGCCGCCGAAGCCCGCGCCCGAGAGGCCGCCAGCCGTGTAACTCCCGCCGTAGTCACCTGCGCCGCCGTACGGTCCGCGCATGTCACCACCTTCGTCTGCCGTGCGGAATTCATCGTCGCGCGGCACGTCCACTCTATCCTCGTTCCTCGCCATGCATCCCTCCTGCGACCATCGACCGACGACCGTCGCAGGATGCGTTCCCGAGGGACCGCGTGAGCGTCGAGCTGTGCAGCCGCGCCGGAAGCGGGCTAGCGTCTCGCGCCGCGCCTCTTCCTGCGCCACCACATGGCCACCCCCGTCACAGGCAGCGTGGCGAGCGAGAGGCCCACCAGAACCGCGAGGACACGCGTCCAGACGCCGCCGATTACGCCGATGTGGATCGGATAGAGGATGCTGTACAACCTCGCTCCTCTCGGCGCGCGTGAGCCATCCTCCACCGAGAGGACGCCACCATCTGTCGGATCGAGATAGACGAAGCTCTTACCGTTCGGGTGCTCCTCGCCAGGAAGCCGCTTGCGCACTCCGAATGCCCCATTGGAGACGGACGGGAAGTAGAGGTACGAGATCGCCCCGCCGGGTTGTGAACGTTCGGCGATGTGCAGCAACGAATCGAGTGGCAGGGAACTCCGCCCGGCTGCAGGCGAGGGCGGAGCGGCCACCTGCTCCTCCGCGCTCGCTGGCTTCGAGAAAGTCACCCAGTAGGCGGCCCGCTCGAAGGCGCGATAGAAGATGAGCGACGCACCGGTCACACCAGCCAGCAGGAGAAAGACCGAGCTGTAAAAACCCAACGCGCGGTGCAGGTCGTGCGTGGCTCGCGTGACGCCGAAGCGATGTTCCACCGTGAGCGAAGCGCGCCACTGCCGCCACGCCCGCCACGGTGCGCGACGCGGCCACCAGACTACCAGCCCGGTCGCGGCGAGCAGCACGAGGATCAATGCCCCGACACCCGCCACCCACTTCCCTACCTGTCCCGCCAGCAGTTGGCTGTGCAGCAGAAAGAGCCAGCCCGTGAGGAAATCCGTGGGCGCGCGCGAGCCAAGTATCGCGCCAGTGTAAGGATCGGCGTACACGTACCTCGACGGTGCTGCTCCGAGCCAGATCTCGTAGCTGCCATCGCGCGAATGGGGCATCCGGATGCGCGCGATGGTATCCTCCGGGAACTCGCGCCCGACATCATCCACGATCGCCTGGAGCGGCGCGCGCGTTTCACCGGGTACGACCCTCAGCAGCTCGGGGTCGAGCGCGCGGTCGATCTCACTGCGGAAGACGAGCGCACTCCCGCTCGCCCCTGAGATGAACATTCCCACGGCGGCAACCAGGCCGAGCACGCCGTGCAGCCAGCGGAGCGCGGGGCGGACACCGAGACGCCCCGCGCGCGGCACCGCTCCCGCGGCAGTCCGCGCGCGGGGCACTGCGCGCCGCTCTCGCAGCGCGGTGCTCAATACGCTACCGTGTAGCCGAGGGTGAGCGTGGCTCCGGGCGCGGCGCTGTAGCTCACATTACCCACGGGCATCAGCTGCGAGACGATGGGGAAGTATTCCTCGTTGAAGAGATTCCGAATCCCCACGCTGAGCTGGCCCGGCCCGGTGCTCACCGTGCTCAGAAGGTCAACGACCGTGTAGCTGTTCACGGGCCGGTTCCCGAACGGCGGGTTCACCGGGTCTACTCCCGGATTGCCGACCACGGCATCGTATGCCCGGCCGCGGCTGCCGGAGTGGAGGAGCTGCACGCGGTTCGTCCAGCCGGGAAGCGTCTGGTGCTCCGCATACGCGGTGAGCTTGAGCGGCTGGATGCGGAAGGAGTTGAGCGGCTGCCACACGCTATCGCTCCCCACCTTCGTGAAATAGTCTCCCTCCGTCCACGTGGCCGTGCCGCCTACGTTCAGCGTGCGCGTGGGCTGCGCGTCGAGAGTGAGCTCGAGGCCGTACACCCGCTCGGGTGCGCGAACGACGGTGAGGTTGGCACCCAGCGATGTTCCCAGCTCCGAAGTGTTGCGGAACGCGGTGAGCGAAGTCTGAATCGCGCGCCACGAACCGCGCACACCGCCCTCGAACTGCTTCACTCGCTGCGGCTCCGCCTCGCGCGAGCCGAGGGTGAAGCCGGCGGCCGGCTCCCGGATCACGCGACCCACGTCCGCGAGCGAGAAGCCCTCGCTGTAGCCGCCGAACACGTTGATCGCGTCGGTGATCGTGACCACCGCACCGGCGTTGAAGAGCGTCGGGGTGAAGCGCATCTCGCCCCCTTCCACGCTCACGCCGTTGATCGCCGAGAAATCGTCCAGCGAGATGGAAGCCCGCTCGTGGCGGATCCCGGCACGCAGCACCAGGCGCTTCACGGGAGTGGCCGAGAGCTGCGCGAAGAGACCGAGCGTGCGCAGATCGAGCGGCGGCACGAACATGGCATCCCCCGTCCTGCGAAACACCCGACCGTCGCTCTGGTCGAATGCCAGAGAATCGAAGACGTATGCGGGCTGCGAGGTGGTCTCGTCCGTGTAATCGGCGCCCCAGAGCACCGAAGCGTCGAACCGGCTCGAGAGCGGCGTCTCGATGTCGAGCCGGCCGCCTCCCTTCTCCGACTTCACGTACGTCTGCATCACCTGGCCGTCCACGAACTCGCGCGTGGTAGTCATGGTGCCGTCGCCCAGCGTATCCGTCACGACTTGATAGCTGCGACGATCGAATGGGCGGAAGACCGTCTCATAGTCGCGATAGAACGCCTGCGCGCGGAGGCGATTCCCGAAGGGCGCGTCGGCGCTGTACTCCAGGTTCAGCATCGTGTTGTCGGTCCCCTGCCCCTTGTCCAGCTCCAGCCCCGGGAGCGCGCGCGCCTTCTGGTCGTACGGCGGCAGCGCGTTGATGGAGTAGTCGGATGCGAAGTCGGTAGACTGCTTCGTGTGCAGCCAGTTCGCGGAGAGCTGCAGCCGGTGCACGCCAAAGCTGTACCCCATCTTGCCGAAGAGATCGTAGCTGTCGGTCTCCGCGAAGCCGCCCTGCCCCGTGGGGTCGGGCGGAATCCGGTCGCCCTCCGCGTCGAAGAGTGCGCCGGTGTGACCGAACGCTCCGCTCGCCATGAAGTCCACCGGTCCGGTGCTCCCTGAAAGCTGCTGGGTCACGCGCGGCCCCAGACCGTCGCCGAGCTTGCTCAGCGATGCCTGGGTGCTGATGCTCGTCGAGAAGCGGACGTCACCCGGGGTTCCGCTCTTCGTGATGATGTTGATCACGCCTCCGGTCGCGCCGTTCCCATAGATGGACGTCGCGCCGCGAACCACCTCGACGCGCTCGATCATCGCCGGGTCGATGTTGATGAAGTCGCGCGAAACGTTTCGCGAGGTGGACTGGGGAACGCCGTCGATGAGGAGCAGCAGATCGCGCCCCCTGATGTTCTGCCCGTAGTTGCTGAGATTCTCAGTCGCGGCACCGAGCCCGGGTACGAGCTGGGCGAGGAGAGGTCCGAGTTGCGGGTTCGTCTTCGTCTGCTCCTCGATCTGCTGCTGCGTCACGACCGTCACGGCGCCCGGTACGGCTGCCATCGAGACCGGGCTTCGCGTGGCGGTGACCACCTGCCGGGTGAGTGAAGTAGCTACTTCCGTGAGACGGAAGTCCACCGTCAGCGTGGTCGTGCCCTCGGTCAGGCTAACGCGCTGCAGTGCGGGCTCGAACCCGAGCGCGCGCGCCTGGATGGTGTAACTTCCCGGCGGCAGCGCGCCGATGACGTACCGGCCGGAGGGATCCACGGACGCCCCACGCTCCGCCCCGCTCTCCGCGCGGGCCACGATCTGTGCGTGAGCGATCGGCGCGCCGGCGGCGTCCACCACCTGTCCCCGTACGCCGGAAGCTTGTGAGTTCCCCTGAGCCGCGGCGGAACGCGGGACGGTCGAAAGGAGGGCGGCGAGCGCTACGTTGAAGAGGAGCGGCGTGACGAGCGACCGGCAGAGTTGCTTCATGACGGGTGGCAAGAAGAAAGTCGGGATTTTCGAGCGATCGCTGCGCTCCGCCGGCAACTTTCGCCGGCCGCAGCGGTTGAGAATTGTTCTCAACAACGAACGACGGCGCGGAAGTTATAGGATAATCCCGACAAAAGCAATCCGGATTGCCCGATAAGCTCGTCTGCCCCAGCAATCCCGGACACCGCCGAGCCGGCTCTCGGGACCCGTGCAACCACACGCGGCCGCCGGACTTACTTTTCTCGGTGCGGCGTCGTCGCACCGCAGCGTAGAGCCGAGCCGTCGCTCCGCTCAGAACTCTCTCGCCCAAGCCCGGCTAGCGTCATGCGCTCTCATCGCAAGCTCGTAATCGGTATCGCCGCAACGATCGGCGTCATACTGCTTCTCCTGATTCTCCTCCCCTACCTCTTCCGCGACCGCATCGCGGCGAGGGTGCGCTCGGAGATCGCGAAGTCGGTGAACGCCGACGTGCGCTGGAGCAGCGTGGGTATCGGTCTGCTCCGCGACTTCCCGAACGTCACCTTTCGGCTCAACGACTTCGCCGTGATCAACCAGAAGCCGTTCGAAGGCGACACGCTCGTCGCGATGCAGCAGCTCCGCGTGGTGCTCGACCTTGCGAGCGTCGTTCGCAACGTTACGAGCGGCGGAGCGATCGTGGTGCGCGAGGTGAGCGTGCAGCAACCGGTGGCGCGCCTGCGCGTGCTGAAGGACGGCACCGCGAACTGGGACATCATGAAGGAGCGCCCCGCCGAGCAGGCCGACACGAGCAAGGCGTTGGCTGTCTCGCTCCGCCACCTCGCCGTGGACGACGCGGATATCGTCTTCGACAACCGGCAGTCAGATCTCGCTGCGGCGCTCGCGGGGCTGAACTTGGAGCTGAACGGCGACTTCACCCAGGACCGCTTCGACCTCGGTACCCGCGTGAAGGCGGACGCCGTGACTGTTCGCTTCGCGGGGATGACTTACCTGGATGACGTGGCAGTCGGCCTCGATACCGACATCGGCGCCGACATGCGCGCGAAGCGCTTCACCTTCGACGACGATCGTCTTCGACTCAACGATCTCACGCTCGCCTTCGACGGCTCAGTGGGAATCGGCGAAGAGAACACCGCGCTCGACCTCACCTTCGCCACGCCAAGCACCGACTTCGGAGAGATCCTCTCCCTGGTACCCGCGGTCTACTCGAAGGACTTCGAGAATGTCCAGACATCCGGCAAGATGTCCGTATCCGGCAAGGTGAAGGGCAACTACGGGCCCGACGCCTTCCCCACCCTCGCGCTCCGCGCGACCGTGGAAAATGGGAGTTTCCGCTACCCCGACCTCCCACTCCCCGCGCGCGACATCGCCGTAGATCTCGCGGTGGACAATCCGGGCGGTGAGGTGGACAACACGGTCGTGAAGCTGGACCGCTTCCACGTTGTTCTGGGCCAGCGCCCCATGGACGCGCAACTCGTGCTGCGCACGCCGGTGAGCGATCCCGAAGTACAGCTCGCGATGAAGGGTTCCGTGGACCTGCGAGACGTGGGCCGCACCGTGAAGCTCGAGAACGTGAAGCAGCTGGCGGGACTCGTCAGCGCCGATTTCTCGGTGCATACAAAGAAATCGTGGGTCGACGCCGGCCAGTACGACAGAGTTTCCGCCTCCGGCAGTCTTGCAGCATCGCACGTCGCGGCGAGCGGCGACGCTTTGCCTCACCCTGTTGCGGTGGACACCGCGCAGCTCCGCTTCACGCCGCGCCGTGCCGAGCTCCCCACATTCGTAGCGAAGATTGGAAGCAGCGACGTCCGCGCGAACGGCTCGCTCGAGAACGTCATCGGCTTCGCGCTCGGCGACGAAGTTCTACGCGGCCAGGCGACCGTGGCCAGCAACAAATTCGACCTCAACGAGTGGCGCTCGGACGAAGAGTCCGAGATCATCCCGGTCCCGCGCAACGTGGACTTCACGCTCGGCTTCTCGGCGAAGCAGGTGCTCTACGGGAAGCTCGACATTGCCAACGCACGAGGACGGGTGCTGGTGAAGGACCAGCGGGTGACACTCGACGGCTTCCGCATGAACATGCTCGGCGGCGATGTGCTGGCAAACGGCTACTACGAGACCACCACACCCGCCAAGCCCACCTTCGCGTTCGACGTCGACGTCGATTCGGTCGACATCCCCACGGCGTTCTCCTCCCTGGTCACGGTGCAGCGCCTCGTTCCGATTGCGCGCTACGCTCGGGGCACCTTCTCGTCGAAGCTCGCGCTGAACGGTCCACTCGCGGAGAACATGACCCCCGTGTTCGACGTGCTCAGCGGAAAGGGCTCGTTCGCGACCGCGGGTGTGGCCATCGAGGGCTTCCCGCCGCTCGCGAAGCTGGCCGATGCGATCAACGTGGAGCAGCTGCGCGATCCCACCATGCGAGCGTTGAAGGCCGCATTCACCATCCAGAAGGGCCGGCTCTTCGTGAAGCCCTTCGACCTGAGCATCGGTAACATAGCGATGACGGTCTCCGGCTCTAACGGCATAGACCAGACGCTCGATTATGATCTGGCGCTTGCCGTACCGACCTCGATTCTGGGCACGAGTGCCAGCCAGGCCATCAGCAAGCTCGCTTCGAACGCCGGCCGCGCCGGCATCGATCTGGGGAGCGCGGCGGCCGTCTCGATTGGTGTGAACGTGACCGGCACGGTCACCGATCCCACAGTGCGTCCATCCTTCACCGGCACGGCTAGCTCCCTCAAGGAGGGGGTGCAGCAGGCAGTGGAGACTCAGGTGGAGAGCCGCGTCACCGAAGCGAAGGAGAAGGTGGACTCCGCGGCGATCGAGGCGCGTCGCCGTGCGAGCGCTCAGGCAGAACAGATCGTCAATGAAGCGGAGCAGCGGGCTGCCCAGATCCGTGCAGCTGCCGATACGGCCGCGGCGCGCGTACGCAGCGAGGCGGATGAGAAGGCCAAGGCACTCGTGGAGAAGGCCAACAACCCCGCGCTGCGCATCGCCGCTCAGGCGGGCGCCAACAAGCTGCGGCAGGAGGCGGATGACCAGGCCAACAACATCATCCGCGAGGCGGGCGAGCGAGCCGATTCGCTAGTGGCCGACGCACGGCGGAAGGCTGCGGCCATCGCGCCGCCGGATTCATCCGGCCCGTGAAATCATCAACCGCGGTCAGCTGCGTCTTTCCGCCTCCCGGAGCTGCGCGAGCCGCCGTCTTGCCTGAGCTACACGGGGCTGTAGCTCGGGATCCGCGTCCTTCCACATGGCGATGAACCGCGCGTAGTGCGGCGCCGCACGTGCGAAATCGCCCCTCGCCTCGTACAGCTCCGCGAGGCGCTCGTGCATTCCCGGAAGGAGGATCGGATCGAGCGGCCGTCCGTGCCGAAACGCGAAAGGCGTGGCTATGTAGCGCTCGTACGACGCGATCGCCGAGTCTGGAATGTTCGCCTGATCGTACGCGCGTCCCAGCGCGGCCGGCAGACAGATAGTGCAATCGCTGGCCGGACCGTCGGGAAGCCGGTCGGCGAGCCGGAACTCCTCCACGGCAGCAAGCGGCCGCCGCTCGGCGAGCGCGATCTCACCGAGCGCGCGGTGTCGAGCGGGCTCGTTGCTTCGTAGCGCCGCCGAGTCCCTCACCTCGTTCGCGTACTTCGCCAGCAATTCGCGCGCGCGATCAGGGCGGCCGGCGAGTGCGTACAGCCTGGCCAGCTTGGCGTCTGGACGCTCGAATGGATCCATCGTCGCGAGCGAGGTTAGCGCGAGTGCGGAGTCGAGAATCTGCGCGGCGCGCTCGGGTCGCTCGCGGAAGAAGATCTCGAGCTGCGCCGCGTCCTGCGCGCCCGCCAGAGGCGGTGCCGCGCCGCGAGCGCTGTCCTGTGCTCGCGCGTCGTCGATGAGACGCGCGCCTTCCGCTATCCGGCCCTGCAGCAGAGCGCGATCGCCGAGGATGGCGGTGGCCTTCGCCCGGCGTATCGGGTCGCCGTCGCGCGTACGCAGTTGCTCCAGGCGGGAAAGCGAAGCGTCGTCGACCTGGCCGCGCGCGTAGTCAACCGTGATTGCGTTGAGAAGGATATCCGGGCTCTCGCCGAGCACGCTGCGCGCCTCGGCCAGCGCGGAGTCGGCAGCCGCCAGACGGTCGTCGTCGATCCTTATGGGAATCAGGTTGAGCAGCGCGAATGGCTCGTTCCTGTCGTGGCGCAGCTGACGGGTGTAGAGCGAGTCGGCAGCCGCGAACTCCCTCCGGTCCCAGAGGAGCTGCGCCAGATTGTTCAGCGCTACGCCGTCCAGCGAGTCGCGCTCGAGCACCGCCTTGTACGAGGCGATGGCGCGCACGCGGTCGCGCCCCGGGCCCAGGTCGAAGTAGGTGGCGATCGCGAGGTGCCGCTCGCGCTCGGGAAGCCGGTCGCGGTACTCGTACGCTTTGGCCAGTGCAGCGTTGACGCGAGAGGGCGGCATTCCAGCGTTGCTCAGGACTGCCCCGAGCTTCCGGTACGCCATGGCGAAGGAGGTGTCCAGCGAGATCGCTTCCTCGAGCAGCTGGATCGCCTTCGGGTAATTCACCTCGAGCTCGTTGGCGCGCGCGCCGTCTGCGTACTTGCGCAGCGCCTCCAGCGACGACGTGGTGACCTGTTCGAGCGGCGGTGAGGCGTGCACCGCCCGCAACGACTCGCCGATTCGGCCGCGAAGCTTGCGGGTGAGGGCGTCCACGCCCGGGAGGAGCTCCTTCGGCCCGTCGATCGCGTCGCGATACGATGCCAGCTCGTCACCCGACTCGGCGGCCACGAGCCGCAGGGTGACTATGTATCCGCCCGCGAGCGGAGTGAGCTCGCCGTCGACGATCGCCTTGATACCTTCGCGTGCCGCGATCTCCCGAGCGAGCCCGAGATCTATCCGACTGGCGGGCGGCCGCTGCATCCGCTCCAGCGCCGACGCGACGCTTGCCTGCGGGACAACCGAGATCACCGCCGACTGACCGAGGTCGGTACGCACCGCTTCGGCAAGCACACCGGCGAGCGAAGTGTCGGCGCCGTTGCCGTGGAAGTCGGTCACGAGCACGCGCTCCGACTTGTCGATCTTCCCCGAGGCCAGGAGCGAGCCCGCAGGCCCCACACCGAGCGCGCGCAGCGCCATGTAGCCGGCCACGAGAAGCGCGAAGGTCCCCACTGCCAGAACGCCGCCCAGCGCGGCGCGTCGCCAGGTGAGATGCGGGCGCGCCCTGACCGCGAGTCTGGTGAGCGTGGCGCGGCGCACCTGCGTGCCACGCGGCGTAGTGAGAGGAATCGTCCTGGCCAGGCGCGCCTGGTGGTGCACGAGCGCGGTGGTGAGTATCACCGGCAGCCCCAGCGCCATCACGATCAGCGCACCGGCGAACACCCAGTCGGGCAGTCCGACCGCTGTTATCGCGACGCGCGCGAGTATCGCCACGACGAGGAACGCCGCCGCATAGAGCGCCAGCGCGCGGCCGAGTGCATGCCGCGAAGCCAGTGCGATCGCCGGGGCCGCCTCGCGCGAGCCGCTGGTCGCCACCTCATCCAGGGCGTGCACCACCTCCGCTGCCGACTGCGGTCGATTCGCCGGTTCCTTCTCGAGACAGCGCATCACGAGCCTGGCCAGCGACGACGGCGCGTCGGGGCGAATCGAACCGATGGAGTCGGGCGATTCACCCAGGTGCGCGGCCAGCACCTTCTGCGGTGAGCGGCCGTGGAAGGGAGGGCGGCCGGCGAGCAGCTCGTAGGCCGTTACCCCCAAAGCGTAGATGTCGGCGCGATGATCGACGTCGGGATCGCCCGCCACCTGCTCGGGCGCCATGTAGGCCGGCGTACCGAGCGAGGAGCCGAGTTGGGTGAGCGACTCGCCCGGAAGCTCGTGCATCGACGCGGCCAGCGCCTTCGCGATTCCGAAGTCCGTGACGACTGCGGCACCCTCCGAGAGGAGAACGTTGTCGGGCTTCACGTCGCGATGCACCACACCGTGCCGGTGCGCGTACGCCAGAGCGCGCGCCACGTCGCGCAGGATCCCCACCGTCTCGGAGATGGAAAGCGGCCCGCGAGCGATCCGCGCGCGCAGCGACTCGCCGTCCACGAAGGGCATCGTGTAGTACGGCAGGCCGTCGACTTCACCGGCGGAGAGCAGGGGGACGATGTTCGCCTGCTGCAGACTTGCGGCCAGGCGAATCTCACGCTCGAATCGCTCGACCGAGACTCCAGCGGCGAGATCGGGAGCGAGCACCTTCACTACCACTTTGCGGCCGAGGCGGAGATCGTCGGCCATGAACACACGGCTCATCCCTCCGCCGCCGAGCTCGCGGCCGAAGGTGTAGCCGCTGCCCAGAGTGGACAACAGTTGCTCGCGCAGGTCCGGTGCTGCCATGTGCTGCCCCCGCGGAGTTACTTCGAGCCCCTCGGGTGAAGATTAGGCAGCGTGCTCGCCGCCGCACAAGAGTCGCGGCGCGTGGAGAGCAACGCGCGAGCAAAATCGCTGACGTACCCATCCTTCAGGCGACAAATGCTCGCGATGCTCGGTACAGTGGCGTGAGCAGGTGAGAGGCGAAGCGCGCGCGGCCCTGAATGTAGCCGCGCGCGCCGACCCCGAAAGTTACTTCGAGCTCGCCTGCTCGCCGAAGAGCTTCTTGTCCAGCGCCTGCGCCGCCATCATGTGCGCCTTGAAAGCGGGAGCGACCTTCTGCACGAGCGCCTTCAGCTCCTCGTTCTGGATAGCGGGGAGGAGCTGCTGTTCAATGGCGTCTATCACCGCCTTGTGGAAGGCCACCTCGTGCTCGAGATACGCCTTGTCGAAATCGGCCCCGTGCTTGGAGCGCAGCGTGGCCATCGTCGCCGCCTGCTGCTTCGCGCTCTGGTCATCCTTGGGCGGCGTGGGAGTCACGCCGAGCTTCTTCGCGAGGTCGCGCCCCTGCTGGCGCACCATGCGGTGGTCGCGCGCAAACATGGCGCCCATGTCGCGTACCTCCTTCGAGCTCCCACGCTGCGCGGCGAGGTCGCCCGTTTCTACATCGGCGGTGTTGGCCGCGTCGAAGATGGCTACGATGGTCGCATCGTCGAGCGCGATGCGCGCGGTTGCCGTGGCTGCCGTCGAGGGCTGTTCGCGAGGCGCGCTGAGCGCGATGACCGGGAAGGCGCCAGCAGCGACGAGCGCCGCCGCGGCGAGTGGGAGAGTGAGCTTCCGCATGAAAGCCTCCGGGATTGGATCGAGTTTTGTGTGTATCGAGAGAAGCGGTGCTGCCGGGCGGAGAGTATAGGGGGCGTACATGCAATAAGTCAAGGTATTATTTGACAAATTGCGCCATTGCCTCCAGCGCGCTATATTCGCGTTGAGCCCCGCTACGAGGATACCATGCTCCTAACCCGTTGGAGCCATAAGTTTTATCAGACAACGCGCGGCCGCATCGTCGAGCTTCTCCGACGGGCGTCGCTCACTGTGGATCAGATCGCCACGGCGCTCGGCCTCACGGACAACGCGGTCCGCTCGCACCTCACCAGCCTGGAACGCGACGGGCTCGTGGAGCAGCGGGTGGCGAAGCGCGGCGGCGTGGGGAAGCCCGCCTTCGAGTACCGGATCGCGGCCGACGCCGAACCGCTCTTCTCGCAGGCGTACATCCCCGTCCTCACCCAGTTGCTCGAGGTATTGCGGGAACGCCTCCCGCCGGACGAGCTGGAGCGCGTGATGCACGCGGTAGGAAGCCGCATGGCAGAGGGTCGCGCCATGACGCCCGGCGAGCTCGAGGCGCGCGTCAGGAAAGCGTCGGCACTGCTCGATGCGCTGGGCGGCGCCACGGAGGTGGAGAGGCGCGAGGATGGCGCAATCGCGATTCGTGGTTTCAGCTGTCCACTCAGCGCGGCCGTGCAGGGACACCCCGAAGTGTGCAACGCCGTGGAGGCGATGCTCTCCGACGTGATCGGTGTCCCGGTGCACGAGCGCTGCGATCGGAGCGATCGGCCGAAGTGCTGCTTCGAGGTGGGCGCGAAGAGCGCGTGAGGTTCGTGCGCCGGGGCCGTCGGGGGAGGCGCTCCGGAGATCGTCAGGCCGGCTCGGGGCTTCTTTCTCCGCTCGGCGAGCGACTGACCCAGCGACACTGGCAATTAAGCCGGATATTGCGCGAACTTCACGGCCGACGTAACGTCGTGACCGCCGCACACCGTTCGTTTCCCTCCCAGCTCCCCGCACTCCCCTCCTCCACTCTTCTCCAGTACTACAATGCCGACCGATGTGGAGGTGCGTTCGACGCGCCAGCCGCATGTCGCGTCCGCGGGTGCAGTTCGGTTTCTATCTGGCATTGCGATCGGGTTGCTCGCTCTCGCCGCAGCTGCATGCGGCGACGGGACGGGGCCGGGGCCCTCCATGGACGTGGCGGTGTCGGTCGTGCGAACCACACCGCCGATCCTCGGAGAAACCGAGGATGGAACCGGCACCATCGCGTGCGATGTCTACTTTCGCGCCGTGGCGACCGGTGACGGCCGCGCGACGTGGCTGGACGCGAAGGTTCACTGGTACGCGGGCACGGACAGGTCGACTCCGATAGACTCGCTCATACTGGGCGCCGCTGATGTCGGCTCTGCCTGGGGCGCTGCGGCGATCGGAGCAGGTCAGACCCAGGAAGCACGCTGGACTTTCACCGCGGGCGCTCCCTTCGGTGCCTCCGTGGAATACAAGTACAAGCCGGCGAACAGCGATGTGCGAAGCGCGACCGCGGAGTTCAGCTGCGGCTCCACTGTGGCAGCGGGCACGCCTGTGCCGGCCATCACGGAGCTCGCTCTGCAGTCGGTGCCCGAGAGGCCGGAGCCGACCGACACGCTGACCATCGCGTACACGGCGACGAGCGCCGCCGGCCTCTGGCAGACGGTCGTGCTGCTCTCCGGGCCTTGCGACGATCAGCGCTTGTTCGCGGAGAAGCTCGAGAAGAACGTCACACGCTCAGTGAGCATCGTGATTCCACCGGAGTGCGAGCTGGGAGTTCCACTGCGCGTCGCAGTGGCCGCCATCGATGCCGGGCTGCAGGTCGGATCGCGGCTGCTCTCGACGAACATCTCGCTGGTGGATGAAACTCCACCCAACATCGGAGCGTTCTTCTTTTCGCCCGAGGGTTTCTCGGGCTCGGATCTATCGGGAATCTTCTTCGGTGGCGACTCGATCCAGGTGAGATTCCTGGCCCAGGACAACCACCGGCTGCGCGAGTTGCAGTGGGAGGTTCTCCCCACGGGTGCCGGGATCGACGGCTCGCTCGATGTCAGCAGCCAGGTCGCAGATCCAACGGTCTTCGTTCACCTGGCGCCTCAGGCATCGGGGCCGATCCAGCTGCGCCTCTCCGCGCAAGACGCCGTCGGTCTCGCCAGCAATACGATCACGACCTCCGCGGGGGCGACGGTGGCCCATCCGTCGGTGGAGCTCCCCACTGACTCCGTGCCCGTCGATGGCCCGTCGTGGGACGCGATTCCCGACCCGAGACGCGGCCTGGTATATCTGCTGCAGCAGGCCCAGCGGCGTATTCTCGTGGTGTCGCTGACCAATATGTCCGTGACGGGAACGATTCCGCTGTCATCGATGCCCAACGGATTCGACATCACGGCCGGCGGTGACAGCCTGATTGTCGCGCTACCGGACGAGCGCGCGCTCGGCGTGGTGGATCTGCGAGAAGCCGCGTGGCATTCGGCGCTTGTCCCCGTCACCGCCCTCGATCCCGTGGCGGACCAGCGGCCCTCGGACGTGCTGGCGCTCTCGAATGGCAAGGTGTTCATCGCGGCGACCAACCCGTCGGGCTATTCGAACGTGCTGATCGAGGCCGACCTTGCCACCGGCGTGCAGCGCGTGCGCACCGACGCGGGCGTGAACGGGAATATCAACGGAAATGTGATGGGCCGGTCGCTGGACCATTCGGTCGTCGTGGTGAACGGCGGCCCCGACTTTTTCCAGCGCTACGATGTCGCTACGGATCACTTCGGAGAGCGGAAGTCGGTGAGCGGCTACGTGACGCCCGTGCTCGATGCCACAGGAACCCGCGTCGCCGTCGGGGTGGACGTGTACGATGGGTCATTGCAGTTCCTGAGGCGGATCAGCACTCCCCTCTCGCCGTCGTACGGCACCATGCACACCGTGCTGTCGGGCGACGGCAACGTGCTGTACCAGCTGTTCGCGCGACCCGGAGTCGTGAGGTCGCGGGTGAGCGACGGTGCCATCCTCGACCGGATCATCGACCAGTTCCGTGGGGACGAGCTACGCATCTCCGACGATGGAACTCTGCTCGTCATCTTCACGAGATTCGACGGCCTCACGCCGGGCGTGAGCACGATCCAGCTGCAATGAGCCGGAATCGCGCTCCAGACCCCGCCCGAGCGCGGCGTCGCCGGTGGGAAGGAGCCACGCCACGCATCAGCGGCTGGCGCAGTCGCCGACTCAGAGCGGCTCGCCGAGCGCGAAGGCCTGACGCACATCACGAAGCACGGAGCGCGTCACCGCATCCCCATGCGCGGTCCCTTCGCGCAGCACCTCGCGCACGTACCCGCGATCGCCCGCGAGCTCGGCCCGTCGTGCTCGCATCGGCGCGATGACGCTCTCCAAAACCTCCTCGAGCCGACGCTTGAGCGCGACGTCGCCCAGTCCACCGCGGCGGTAGTGCGCCTTCAGCTCCTCGACGGTCTGGGTGTCCGGGTCGAATGCATCCAGATGCGCGAACACTACGTTCCCCTCGACATGCCCAGGGTCCGTTGCCCGGACATGCCCCGGGTCCGTGTACATGGCGCGCACCATGCCGCGGATGTCATCCGGCGTGGCGCTCAGCGGGATGGCGTTCCCCAGCGACTTGCTCGCCTTGCGGCCATCGATACCAGGCAGCCGCGGAGTCCGCGACAGGAGGGCGCGACACTCGGGGAGGATGTCGTTCCCGGCGATGCGGTTCACGCGCCGCACGATCTCGTTCGTCTGCTCGATCATCGGAACCTGATCGTCGCCCACCGGCACGAGCGTGGCGCGGAACCCGGTGATGTCGGCCGCCTGGCTCACCGGGTAGCAGAGAAAGCCCGCCGGGATGTCGCGCGCGAAGCCGCGCAGCTCGATCTCCGCCTTCACCGTCGGGTTCCGCTCGAGGCGGGCCACCGTCACCAGGTTGAGGTAGAGCACCGTCAGCTCCGCGAGCGCGGGGAGACGCGACTGTACCGCGATGTCGGTGAGCGCCGGGTCGATCCCCGCGGCCAGATAATCGAGTGCGACTTCCTCCACGTGCTCCGCCACGTGCGCCGCTCGACCGCTCGTGTCGGTAAGCGCCTGGAGGTCGGCGATCAGAAGCGTCTGCGCGCAACTCCCCTGGAGCGCGACACGAGTCCGCAGCGAGCCGGCG
Organism: Gemmatimonadaceae bacterium; assembly: GCA_035688075.1. Taxonomy (GTDB): domain Bacteria; phylum Gemmatimonadota; class Gemmatimonadetes; order Gemmatimonadales; family Gemmatimonadaceae; genus JADGGM01. The sequence goes on along the minus strand of DASSNL010000227.1, from coordinate 66,111 downwards.
TAATGTCCGAGGTGGAGCGTGCCGGTTGGCCGATCTCCGGTGAGAATCGTGTCACTGGGTCTTACGGCATCCAGCTCTACCGTGGACTCCGGTGCCGGTTGCGAAGCGGCGTCCGTGGTAGACTGTTGGAGTACCGAGTCGTGCTGCATGCGTCAATGCTCCTCGTGAAGTGGGAGGATCGACTCGATACCGGGCGTCGCTCGTGCCGTGTCGCAGCGAATCGCGGCAGAAAACGCCACGGGGTCGCTCGGTATCGAGCGAACCCGGTAGTCAGCGCGGACAGGCGAACGCGTGCTAGTGGGCCGCTCGTGAAGCGGGCCACCACCAGATCGTGGGCGCGACTGCCTGTCGGTTGGTCATGCTCCAATGATAGCACCCGGCTGACGCCGCCGAAAGCGTCCATCGCTCGCCGGATTCTTGCATCGCCGATGGAGTGGAACCTGAAGAGGCGTGCCATGGCAATTTCGGGAGCTCATGACAACGTGAGCCACTTCATGGCCGTTCCCGAGCGGGCGCACGCGCACGAAGCCCTTCGCGCTGGTGCGCTGGGAGCGGTCGTCGTGTGGCTCTGGATTCTGCTGATTGGCGCCATCAACGGCGCTCCACTGCGACTCGCTACCATGATCGGCAGCGGCCTCACGCACATTGTCCGCGTGCCGTCCACGCCGGAGTGGGTCGCCGTCCTGGTGTTCACCGTGTTCCACTTCGTCGTGTGGATCGGCATCGCAGATGTCATGACGGTAGTGCTGCGGGTCGCCGTTCGCACCCCGGCCGTACTGCTGCTGGCCGCTGTCGTGACGATTCTGCTCCTTCTCGCCCTCGTCGGCGTCACGATGATCTTCGCGAGCGAGGGGCTTGGCGGCTGGTTCGCGTGGCTGGCGATCTACGTAGGGAGCATCCTCGGGCTCGCGACGACGGCGTGGTACATCCTGCGCTGGCATCCGGAAGTACGTACGGAGTTGGAGCACGTGGACGACGACTGAGGTACGGGACTCGGCCTCGTCAGGGTCGTGCGTGCGCGCGCGAGATGGTGGAGTCTGCGTCGAGCCGCGCGGCGAGTCGCTCCTGGTACAGCATGGGAAGCTCGTGACGAAGGCGGGCCAGCTTAGGCGGATCGTACATCCGGATGTACGGATTGTCCGGATGGCGCGCGGCAAAATCCTGCTGGTCGGCGGCTACAGGCTCGAAGTGATACAGTGGGACCACCCTGGTGACGATCTGCCGCGAGTACCTCTGCTCGCGCTCGAGCATGCTGATGAGCTCGGCCGCAGCGCTGCGCTGATCGTCGTTCTCGTAGAACAGCTCCGACCTGTAGCGCGCGCCGATATCCGGCCCCTGCCTGTCGAGTTGCGTCGGGTCGTGCGCCACGGTGAAGAAGACGCGAAGCAGTTCAACGTAGCTCACCCGCGAAGTGTCGTAGCTGACTGTGACCGCTTCCGCGATCCCGGCGCTGTCGAGGGCTGGATCACCGCCGGCTAGTCCGGCCACCACATCCGTCACGCCGCGCACGTGCTCGAAGACGTTCTCCATCGTCCAGTAACACCCACCGGCGAAGACGGCGGTGGCACTCGACCCGACAACTCGGGCGGATGACGCCCCCTGAGCCTGCGCGGTGGCGTGGGCGTGCGGTACTAGCGCACCGAGGATGATGACCGGGAGCGTTGCGAGTTGACGAGTCATGGTTCGGCAATGTGGTACGCGGAGCGTCAGACGGCAGCGTGATCCTGTCGGAGTTCTGTCAGATTATCGCGATCCGGCGGGAGGAACCGAGGAACCGGGGACGACACTCGATATTTGATGGGCAGAGCGGTCGCTCTGACAATCGCATATTGGAGCCCATCCCGGACATACCTTCGGAGGAGAAGCAATGCGTCGCCAGAACATCTCGTCGGGCGCTCCCTGGGAGCCCGTCGTCGGGTACTCGCGAGCGGTCAAGGTCGGACCGTACATCCACGTATCGGGAACCACCGCCACGACTCCGGACGGAATCGCCGGCATAGGGAATCCGTACGAGCAGGCCGTCCAGACACTCAGGAATATCGAAGCCGCATTGGCGAAGGCCGGCGCGAAACTGTCCGACGTGGTACGCACGCGCATGTACGTGACTGACATATCGCGCTGGGAAGACGTGGGCCGCGCGCACGGGGAGTTCTTCGCGGAGATCCGCCCGGCCACCAGCATGGTCGAGGTCAGCAAGCTCATCTCGCCCGAGCTGCTTGTCGAAATCGAGGCTGATGCGTACGTAGGAGAGTGATGAACCGTAGAACCGTCGCGCTGCTTCTGCTCGTCACATCGTCTGGCGCTTGTTCCCGGGGGCGGACCGCGCCGCCAGCGCCACGCCCGGGAGCGACGCTCCGCACCGACTCGGCGCGCTACGAGGTCAGCTTCACGAAGCCGGTCTATCGCGTCCAGATCGGTTTCGTGTACACGAACGGCACGGACACGCCGGTCTCTACGAACTACTGCAAGGTGCCCGGGCCGCCTGCGCTCGAGAAACGGGTTGGCGGGCGCTGGGTCCGCGCGTACGACCCGATCACCCTGTTGTGCCTGTCGATTCCGCCCTTTCGTCTCGCACCCGGGCAGGCGTACCGAGGCACGCTCTACGTCTCAGTGGCAGAGCGCGGCGCCAACTTTCTCCCGCAGCTCGAGGTGGACTCGATTGCGGGAACCTACCGGCTCCGCTGGGCCCTCACTGCCGGCAGCGACCCCGACGACCCGGACGCGCCGTCGGTCGAGGCGACGTCGCCGCCGTTCGAGCTTGTCGGGCCATGAAACAGATTGGCCCCCGTCGACCGCCGAGCCTACTGTCGAGGAAGCTCACGCGTCATCTCGATCATCGTCCGCCGGAATCCTGCACCGGCGAACAGGCGCTGCGCCGGCTCGTTCTTCACCGCGGTCGAGAGCACGACGCGAGGCATGCCCAGCGCCGCCAGCTCCGCCAGTGTAGCGTCGAGTAGCATCCGTCCGATGCCCTGCGCACGATGCGCGGGGTCGACCGCTATGTCGTACACCGCGCCTGCCGGCCCACGCAGCGCCATGTAGTCGGTTCCCTCGACTCCCGCGTACGTGTATCCGATCACTTCGCCGTTCCGCTCGGCCACCAGGATCACCACCTTCGGCTCCCCGAGCTGCGACTCGATGAACTCCGCGTAGAAGTGATCGGTATTCGGCGTGGCAGCGATGAAGCGCTGCGGATCGAAATCGTGGTGCATCCGGACGAGGAGCGCGCCGAGCCGCCCGATGGCCCGGATGTCCGCGCGCACCGCAGGGCGAATGCTGATTGTCGAGGCGTTCGATGGTTGCATGCTTTGGGGAGGATCATGTGTCATGGCGATGACGCACCATCATGCCCCTTTGCCGTCTGGCTCCCACCGGACCAGATCACCCACGCGAATCACGCCGCCCTCGAGCGCCTGCGCGAAGATGCCGCCGCGCCAGTCAGGGCGCATCGCCGCTTTGAGGCCCGGCAACACCTCTTCCATCCGCTCACACGGTGTGAGCTCCCCGCCCACCGCCAATCGCACTTCGCCGATGACGAGTACTCGACCCCGCGTGTGCGCGAGCTCCAGGCCGCTCACGAGTATGTTGGCACGACGTCTCGCGGGATCGGCCTCACCATCGAGCTCCAGCATGCACCGCGTCCACGCCTCGCGCGACAGCAGAGTGATCTGGCGGCGACGACTTCGATCGACACTCCCGTCGAGCCCCTGCCCCGCAACGACCGTCGCCTCCGCGACCGCGTCCATCGGGCCGCGATGGGCGCGTTTCAACCAGATGGCTTCGATGCGGCCAGGCGCCTGCAGCGGCGGAGCGCCCGCGTCGGGGATTGTCGGCGCCATTCAGGCCGGCCGCGCCACGCCCGCCGCAGACACCTCGCCCCCGAGCTGGCGGGCACGGTCGGTGGAAGGGAGCGGGTGATGAAACGGCGGCGCTACCGCGTCGCACACGAAAGTCTGCGCAAAACCTTCCTCGGCCTGCTCGCGCACACGGAACCCCGCCGCGGCGAGCATGGCTGACACGCAGCTTGGCGACATCCCCCAGAACCAGTTGCCGTACCCCGCCTCCGGCTGGAACGCATCGCTGATCCCAACCTGACGCCCGAGCCCCAGACTGGAGAGGTTCCAGGCGCGTCGCGCCCGCGCATCGAGCATGGGGTAGAACACAGCCGCGTGCGGAAGCCCGCGGATCTCCGGAATGGTAGCGGTGCGCAGGATCAGCGTCTGGCGGCAGATGCGGCGGAGCGCCACGAGGAGATCGAACGGACTCGGATGGTGGTAGAGGACGCCCGCACACAGCACCACGTCCACCTCCCCCACTCGCTCGAGCGTCGCTTCGCTCACGATGTCGCCGAGCACGAACTCCACCCGAGATGCGTCGCGGGTGCGCCGCTCCTCGAACTCGGGAGTGGGGCCGAAGACGTCGACTCCCACCACGCGCGCTGCGCCGGCCCGTTCGGCCACGAATGCATACTCGCCGTTCACGCCCCACATGCACCCAATGTCGGCGAACGACCGGCCGGGTGCAAACCGCGCCACGTATCTGGGCAGATCGCCGTAGTCACCCACCGCGCGGCCGCGTCGTCCCACCCACCGTCGCCAGAGCCGGTTGCCGAGTCGACTCTTGAGCAGACGTACCTTCCACGCGTAGAGCATAGGCCGTTACACTCCCCGCTCAGCCGCTCACGGGCGGCTCGGCAGAGCGTTGCGCGCCGCCCGCGATTGCACTCACCCGCTCGTCCTCCTCAGCGGACTCGCCATCGTCGGAAAGGGGAACGGGGTGATCGTGCTCCCGGTGGCCGGGTGGGACGGCGACGAGTGACGGGCTGCGACCCAGGCGACTGACCCGGCGCGCCGCCCGCCAGTAAGCCAATGGTCCCGCGATGTGCCCGGTCACCTCCGCCAGCACCATCCCCACCGGGTATGGAGCGCGTCGCACCACGACGCGCGCGAGCTGCTTCATGTCGTGCAGCGGTAGCTCGACGATCACGCGCAGCAGGCCACGGCGGTCGCCGTCGCGGCGCCAGGTGGTGAGGTTGTACGCCACGTGGCCGGCGCTGTAGCCGAAGATCTGTGCGTGCAGCTCCGACATCTCGCGGCGGTGTCGATGCCATACCACCGCCGCCGGCTCGTACACCACGCGGAAGCCGGCGGCGAGCACGCGATAGAAGAGATACGTATCCTCGCCCACCGGGGCGGGGGTACCGGCGCCGAGTGCCTCGTCGAAGAGCCCGATAGCGGGATGGCGAAACGCGGAGGCGCGAATCGCGGCGTTCGCGGTGGCGCCGAGGTCCCACGTGCGCACCGCACGCCGGAACCCGCGAAACCACTCCGGGCCGAACTCGCGCGGCTTGAACCCGCGTCCCAGACCGCCGTACCTCTCGAAGAGGTGCTGTGCGTCGGTCTCCAGCTCCAACGGCAGAACGTTGCCGGTAACGACCATCACGTCCGACCGCGCGAACGGAGCGACGAGGCGCTCGAGCCAGTTCGGATCCGGTAGCGCGTCATCGTCCGTGCACGCCACGATTTCCCCGGTGGCTGCACGGATCCCGCTGTTACGCGCGTAGGAGAGCCCCGCCCTGGCCTCCGTCACGTACCGCGTGAATGGGAACTCTGCCGCCACCAGCTCGGTGATTCCGGATGCGGGGTGATTGTCCACCACGATCACCTCGAACCGATGTTCGGTGCGCTGCTCGCCGAGCGCGCGCAGGCAACGCCGCAGGTCGTCGGGACGATCGTACGTGGCGATCACCACCGAGATCGTCCCGACCGGCGCAGGTTGCGGCGCGCTACGCTCCACCTCATTGGCGAGCCCGTGCAGCCATCTCCGCAGCACCTCTCGCACGCGATTTTTCTCGGCGAGGCGCAGCTCGCGCCCCAGATGGTCGGCGACCACGTCGCGCAGTTGCGCGACGGAGAGCGTGTTCCCCTCCGCGAAAGCGGAGGCGCGCCCCACGGGAGCGCCATCGCGGGTGAGGTGAAGCTCCACGACGCGGTAGCCGGCGAGGCCGGTAATCGGCGCGAATGGAGCGGTCAGCTCCAGCTTGTGCACTGCGGTGCGCGGTGCGTGCACTCCCTGCGCCGGCGCGGGAGCACCCGTGTTCGGCAGCACCGGAGGCAGCGATGGCTCATCGGGGAATGCATTCGCTGCGGCCCTCGCTTGCTGCCGGGCGCGGCGCAGCGCCGCGCCTCCAGCGAACGAGCCGCGCAGCTCGGCGAGAGCCAGATCCGCTGGCGCATCGCCTGGGATGCTCGCGGCGACGGCACGCCATAGCTTCTTGCCGATGAACGAGAGGTACCACCAGCGACCGAAGCGCCGAAAGGCCGCCGCCTCGTCGGGGTAGCGCCGCCGCGAGTAGTGCATGAAAGCCCAGAAGCCCGTGCCCCACGCCCGCAACTGGTCGAGGAGAGCTGACATCGTGCGGCGGTGACGGTGCCACACCACCGCGCGCGGCTCGTAGACCAGCGTGAATCCCTCGCGCAGTACGCGGAAGAAGTACTCCAGATCGCCGCCGCCGTTGGTCGCAGTGCCCACGTCCAGCTCGTGCGCGAAGCCGCCGATTCGCTCGAATAGAGTGCGACGAAAAGACATGTTGGCACCAGTTCCGAAAGCGCCCGCGCCATGCGTCTTCGGGCTTGGAGAGCCAGCCCGATCGCTGCGCCTATGCCACCGTCGCACGAAGCCGCGTCCGAAGCCACCGTACTGCTCGAAAAGATGCTGGGCCTCGCTCTCCAACTCGGCAGGCGCCACCAGTCCGGTTACCGCCATCGCGTCGGGCGCGGCGCCGAAGGTCTCGGCGATGACCCCAGCCCATCCCCGATCCACGAGCACGTCGTCGTCGGTGAACGCGATGATCTCGCCGCGGGCCTCGAGCACTGCGCGATTGCGCGCCCAATCGAGCCCCGGTCGAGGCTCGAGTACGTAGCGCACGGAATCCCGGAACCGCGTCTGCACGAGATCCCTCGTCTCATGCGTGGACGGTGCATTGTCCACCACCAGGATCTCGAGAGGCGCGGGATCGAGACGCAGTAACGCCTCGAGGCACTGCTCGAGGTCCTCTACCCGGTCCCGCGTGCACACCGCCACGCTCACCGTCGGGACGCGACCTCGCTGGTGCACCTGGCGCTGACGCGCGAGCAAGGGCAGCTCTTCGGCGGTGAGCGGTGCACGCGCTGCCGGAGGAAGACCCGTCCACCTGCGCGCGAGCGCCCGCACCAGCTCGCGCTCGTGTCTGGCGAGGAAGTGATCGAGGAGCGAAGCGATGTTACAGCGCCCGTCCGATACTGCGGCGCGCGCGTAGCCCAGTGGCTCTCCGTCCAGGCGGACCAGCGCCAGCACCGCACTGTAGCCGTCCAGTCCCTGGATCGGTGCCAGGGGGCGGGCCAGTTCCAACTCCAGGATCCTGGTACGAGGCATCAAGTTGGGCGAGCTCGACAGCGGGCGAAGGGTGATGAACCATTGCGATGGCGCTTCCGACGAGCGCACACCCTTGTGCTCGCCGCGAACGCCCGCTTACGCGGGAGGTTAGCCACGCTGGAGCGGAGGACGTAGCAAGCCACGGACCGTCCGCTTCGTGCGGAATGAGGAATTCAAACGGGATCGCGCGACACGAGACGCACTTCGAAGTGCCAGGTCGGACACCTCCTGCTCTTGCTCGGCCCGCTAGAGTCCGGTAAGCCGTGATTTCGAGCAAGCTCTCGCGCGGTTCCTGCGGGGCAGACCCGCGTGCAATTCGGAAGCACCCCAATGAGATGCGTGATTCATCCCGTTCTTCTGTCACTGCTGTTCGCTCTATCGAGCGCCCGCTGGCTGCCGTCCCAGAGCGACGAATCCGGGTCGGTCTTCGCGGGCATGAGCAATCACGGACAGAACGAGCGACAGCCCTATGTCACTGCCGGTGACAGGGCGTACCTGATCGGAACGCAGGATGGCGACTTCCCGGATATGGGGCAGCACGTGCCGGGAGAGATGGGTGGGCTGTGGCTTCACCCCATCAAACTGATCGACGGCTTCTGGGCGACTGTAACGGATCTGGCAACTGGGCGGGAGTCCGCCCTCTCGGAGAGCAGTGAGCTCGTCACTTACCCTTACGGCACGCTCCTCAGGTATGGTGCGGTGTTGGATGAGCTGGAGGTCGAGCGCTTTCAGTTCAGTCCCGACAGCTGCCAGGGAGTGGTCGTTCAGTACACCTTCACAAACGCGAGCGATAACGCGAAGCAGCTGGAGTTTCGCCTCTCGGTGAAGACGGATCTGCGCCCCGTGTGGTACTCGGATCAGATCGGGATAAGAGATGCTCGCGACGCTGTTGCCTGGCGAGCGAGGGATGAGGTCTTCGTCGCATGGGACACCGGCAATGATTGGTTCACTGTCTGGGGAGCAGTCCATTCCGCGGATGCACGACCCATCACCGATCCCCGGCCGATTGGCACGCGTGGCGAGGGGATCACCGCCGGGTCTCGGCATCGATTGACCGTCTCCGCGCACGACGCTTCCATCTTGACGTTCGTCATCGCGGGATCAGCCACAGGCCAGAACGATGCGGTCCGTAGCTACAGGTACCTGGCGAGCAACCATGCGGCGTTGCTGCGACGCAAGAAGGCCCACTACGCCTCGATCATCGATCGGGCCAGCATAAAGATTCCCGATCAGCGCCTGCAAGAGGTTTACGACTGGGTGAAGATCAACATGCAGTGGCTCGTGAGAGAGGTCCCCGGCATTGGCCGCGGCCTCGGCGGCGGGTTGATGGAATATCCCTGGTGGTTCGGGACCGAGACGTACTCCCTCCAGGCGCTCATCGCTACGGGGAACTTCGATCTCGCGAAGCAAACGCTCCGGCTATTGAGAGACCAGTCGGCCAGGACCGATGGCAACGGCCGGATAATCCACGAGTTGTCGACGAATGGGGCGGTGTCCAATCCAGGCAACACTCAGGAGACCGCTCAGTTCATCCTGACGGTCGGAAAACTCTTCGAGTGGACGGGAGATACGGACTTTGCACGAGAGATGTACCCGGAAATGAAGCTCGGCATCCACTGGCTTCTCACCGATAAGGACCGGAACGGGGATCTGTTCCCGGAAGGCTACGGGATCATGGAGGTCTCGGGTCTGAACGCGGAGCTGATCGATGTTGCCGTCTACACCCAGCAGGCGCTGGAGGCTACGGAGCGCATCGCTCGCGTACTCCACGACCGAGAGGCGGCAGAGCGATACCAGCGACTGGCGTCACAGCTCGAGAAGAAGATCAACGCACGCTTCTGGATTGAACCGGAGAGCACGTACGCCGATTTCTACGGCACCAGATCGCAGGCAGTCAGTGCGGCCGAAGGGGCAGCGAGGCAGATAGGACTCGTGGGGGAAGACAAGCTGACCCCGAGAGACAGGGCGCTTCAGAGGCACTACCGGCGACTGGCGCAGACATTCTCGGCGATGCCCGACAGCAGTAGAGGTTGGATCACCAACGAGAACTGGGTCATCACGACGCCCATGGAGACGGGGATCGCTCCGCGTGCCAGAGCGATACCGCTGCTCGACAAGATCCGGAGCGAGCACGTCGGAAAGTACGGGCCCTTCCTCTCCGCTGTGGACCGACAGGCGATGATGACCATCTCCACCGGCGTGCAGGCGGTTTCGGAAGCCAGTTACGGGCGTACCGATCAGGCACTCTGGTACATGAACAGGATCGCGCAGACGTTCAATCGAAGATCACCCGGTTCGATCTCGGAGATGATGCCCGATTACGGATGCTTCACCATTGCCTGGACGAGTTACGGTATCGTGATTCCGCTGGTCCAGCACATCTTCGGCATTCATCCAGACGCGATCGCGAAGACCGTCGTCATTGCTCCTCACATGCCCACCGGGTGGGAGGATGTGAGCATCGGCAACCTTCCGGTGGGTACCAACGTCATCTCCTTCTCCCGCACCAGGACCGGCAAGGGGATCGAGTATGTATTCGAAGCGAGGGACGACGGATGGCACTTCGTCTTCGAGGGCGATGAGCCACCCGGTGCCAGCTACTACCTGAATGGGAGAGCCGTTCCCTACACCTCCGATGGCATCCGTATGAGCGGGCGGCTGAACCGTGTGCTGGTCGTACAGTGAGGGCGGCTGCGGCTTCGCAAGCCTCCGCCAACCTCACATAGCGTGATCAGCTTCGGTCCGGGGCTGCTGCTCCGACCGGGTGGCCTCCGGCAGCACCAGCGTGAACGTCGCCCCCCTCCCTTCGATGCTTCGCACGAGGATGTCGCCGCCCATGCCCCGCGCCAGGTCGCGACTGATCGCCAGACCCAGGCCCGCGCCTTCGGTCACGCGAGTGAGCTGGCGGTGCGCCTGGACGAAAGGATCGAAGATCTCCTCCAGCTTTCCGGCAGGGATACCGCAGCCGGTGTCGGTCACTTCGAGGCACACGCAATCTGACGACGTGTCGTTGCACGTTGCCGTCTGCACCGTCACACGGCCACCAGCGTCAGTGAACTTGGCGGCGTTCGAGAGCAGGTTGAGGAGGATCTGCTGCAGCTTGTCGCGGTCGGCGCGGACCATGGTGCCAGGTGCAACGTGCGCCGCGCGTGCGATCCCCTTGGCCGCCAGCTGCGGCTCGATCATCGGCATCATCTGCGAGATCACCTCGTCGAGGCGCAAGTCCTCGAGGTGATACTCGACACGCCCGGCCTCGAGCTTGGCGAAGTTCAGTACGTCGTTGATGAGAGCGAGCAGGTGCTGCTGACTATGTCGCGCCCTGTTCAGTGCCTTGTGCTGCGCCTCGGTGACCGGCCCATGCACACCCAGCTCGATGAGCTGGAGGTAGCCCGCGATGGCGTTGAGCGGAGTTCGCAACTCGTGACTCATGGCAGCCAGGAACTTGGACTTCGCCGCATTGGCCGCCATCGCTTCGCGCTGCGACCGCTCCGCGGCCTCCGTCGCCTCCTGCAACTGGACGTTCGACATCTCGAGCTCCTCGGTCAGCTGCTGCGCCTCCTCGATCTGCTGCTCGAGCTCGAGTGCCTGTTGCTCCAGTCGCGTGTTGAGTTGCTCCACCTCCGCGCGCCGCTGCTCAGCGGCCATGCGGGCCGCCGACTCCGCCGCTAGCTCACGCTCCTGCTCCTCTCTCCTGCGGCGTTCCGTGAGATCCCGTGTGACCTTGCCGAAGCCGACCAGCTTTCCCTCGCTGTCAGTCAGCGCCGTGATCACCACGTTCGCCCAGAAGCGCGATCCGTCCTTGCGCAGCCGCCACCCCTCATCCTCGAAGCGGCCAACGCGCGCGGCCTCCTTCAGTTCGTAGCCCGGCTTGTCCCACGCGAGATCCTCCTCGGGGTAGAAGACCGAGAAGTGGCGGCCGATGATCTCATCCGCGGAATATCCCTTCATTCGCTGGGCCGCCGGGTTCCATGTGCGAATATGGCCCGTGGCATCGAGCGCGAAGATGGCGTAGTCCCGAACTCTCTCGATGAGCAGCCTATACAGGTCGGGATCGTAGGCTGCAGCATCCGGGGGTTCCTTCACGAGGCTGGGATCTCGCGGAGTGACGGGGAGATGGTCAACACGCCGCGAGGTTCATGCGAAGATCGGGCCATGGCGTCCGGCCATGCGAGGCCGGACACCAGCTACGGTCAACGGAACGCTCTCAGCGCCCGATCCAGTACGTCGCCTTGATCTGGAACACGTTCGTTGCTCTATCTCGTCCTATCTCCCCGAGCGCGCTCCTGAAGCCCAGGTTACCGTCCGGGTTCTCGCCGGAGCGCTGCTGCGTCCAGACGAAGTAGAGCGTCGAGCCCGGGCGGTACTCCCAGCGGAGCACTGCCGTGCCGCGCAGCGATGTATCGGTGAAGTCGGGGTTCGAGATGGTGAACGACCGCGCCGGCCCCGTGCCGTCGGGATCCACCTCGTAGCTGTTCGACGGTCCATCGTAGGCGATGGTGCCGACATCGCGGCCGTAAACCAGTTTCCGATCGGTGCGTGGCGCGGCGAACTCGCGGAACGACGTGTAGTTGCCGCTGGCGATGAACGGCTGCGCGTAAAGCTGCAGTGTGAGATTCGGCGTGAAGGTCCAGTTGATGCGCGTGTCCAGCGAGATGGTCTTCGTGCGGATCGACCCGAAGACGTAGCGCGTGCCGTAGAACGCGGTCGCCGTGGAATCGGCGACCCCCATCACGTACTGCGACGCGTCCTCGTCGGTCCGATACGTTGGAGAGAGCTGGATGAAGATGTTGGCGGCCGGCTTCAGCGCCAACCCCGGGCTCAGCGTGAGACCGTGCGTCGGATCGCCGATGTCCCGTCTCATCTGCGCCTCGAAGTCGAACACCGCGCTCGAGCGGGCGTCGGTGGACACTTCGACATCCACCAGGTCGTAGCCAGCGCGTTTCACCACGGGTCCGCCACGTGTGAGCCGATCGTCGAACGAAGGGACGTCGTGGATCACGAACGTCCTCAGGTTCCAGTAGTTCTGAAACTCCATGGAATAGAAGGCCTGCAGCTCCGTCTCCGTGCGATCACCGTCATAGTTGTACTGCGTGGCGCCGCCGAATGTGGTGAAGATGCTCCGGTACCAGCTGGTGGGCGTGGTCCACTGTCCGCCCACGTTCCCGTTGAACCACATATAGTCCGCACGATCGAGGTAGGCGAGATCGTTCACCTCGAACCCCGGGCTCCGGATGTTCGTCATCGCCTCCCAGAGAAAGGTTCCGTTATCCTTGGCCACGCGCGTAAAGAAGCCGTACCCACGGAGCGCGGTGGCGGTGGTGTCGTAGCGCGCGCCGAAGAGCCCTCCCCCACCGACGTGCCGATCGGGACGCTGGAAATACCGTGCGCTCGAACGCTGCGTGCTCGCGATAGCGGCGGGCGAACCGGCGACGCTGGAGACCAGCGCGCTCCCCATCCAGGAGTACTCGCGCCGATGCCAGGTGTGGTCCCAGTCCAGGCCGCCCGCCTCGGCATGGCTGCGAAGCTGATCGCGCACGAGGCTGTCGCGCGTCTGGCGGAACGTGGACGTGAGGATCCCGCCGATCGTCGTCGCGCCGTTTCCCAGATCCTTCTTCACGCGCCCGACGAAGTAGTTGGTGAGCGGCTCGACTATCTGCGTCGCCTCCGGCGCACCCGGCGCAGTGCGATAGCGGGCCCGCTCCCGGTTCGTTACCGCGTCGAGCAGCCCGACCGTGTAGCCGCCTTGCGTACGCCCCGTGATCTTCGCCGCGCCGAGGATGGCGGCGTTGTCGGGCAGATCGGCGAACGCGGCAACGTCGCTCACGTACGGTGCGAGCTGCGGCGGTCGGCCGATCCGACGCGAGTAGAACGCGCTCAGGCTCGAGCTGTTGCTGCAGAACATACAGCTGAAGCCACCGAAGTCGAACGCACTCGCGCCGGCGATGAAGAAAGGCCGCTTCTCGTCGTAGAACGTCTCGTACGCGGTCAGGTTGAGCGAAGCCGGGTCGACTTCGACCTGGCCGAAGTCCGGGTTGAACGTCGCGTCGAGCGTCAGGTTGGACGTGAGCAGATACTTGAGATCGCCGCCGACGTCCACGCGCATCTGGCGTCCGTCGTGGTACGGGTCGCCGGAGTCGACGGGCCGGAAGGTGCTTCCCATGACCACGTAAGGCAGCAGCTCGAGCTGGCGCGGCCTGCTCGCGATCATGAGCCCGCCGAGGTGCCCGTAAAAGGCCGGTCCTCCGGGGGCGTTGCGGTGCCAGAACGCCCACATGTCGTGCTCATTGCGGCGGTCGATGTAGCGCCAGACCTGCATTCCCCAGGTCTGCTGCTTGGCACGCGAGAAGCGGAGCTGGCTGAACGGGATGCGCAGCTCGGCGGTCCAGCCGGCCGAGTCCACGTGCGCCGCAGCCTCCCAGACCGGATCCCATGATGGATCACCATCGAACTGGTCGCCCTTTACGCCAGCGGGGTTCACCTCGAACCACGCATTGTCGAGGTGATTGTGGTAGGGATCGAGGTCGACGATCAGCTTGTCGGTGGTGAGCGAGTTGAAGGAGCCGTTGTTGCCGCTCGCGTCCAGAAGCTGGTCGCGCCGCGCGAGCGGTGCCACGACGCCGCCCGGCTGGCTCATGCGCGCTCCGATGTAGAGCGCGTCATCGTCGTAGAGAACGCGTACTTCGGTCGGGAGTGATCCGGGCGCGCCTTCGTCGGGCTCGAACTGACGGAATCGGGTGACAGGAGCGGCCTCCCGCCATGCGGCTTCGTCGAGCCGGCCATCGATGATGACGGCGCCCTCCCGCCGCGTCGCGTTTGCTGTTGGAGGTGGGGTTGGGTGCACCGACGCGGCTGAAACCTGCGCGCGGGCGGACAAGGGGAGAGCGATTGCAGCGAGCACGAGGCACGCGCGACTACGGGCGAGCAGATTCGAGTGCATCCGATCTGGGTTCAGGTGAACGATGTTGGCGACCCGGACACGCGAGCCGACAACCCAGTTGGATGCCTGAAGCGCGCCGGTGGTTTGACGCCGATTGACCGACCAGGGAACGTTCCATCGGCCCCACCGCGAGGTCCTACCTCTGGTATACCACGGACTCGCATGGCAACCTGCTTCGCGGCAGGATCAGCAGCGAGCCCAATTGCGACTACGTATCGGGAGCAGAAAAGTGACAACCATGCGCCGCCTCAACGCCGTGGCCCCATTCTCTGACCGTCTCGTCCACCTCTTCCGCCGCACGTAAGCACCACTGACTACACGACTGCCTGCCCGGAGGCGGCGGATTGACGCCCACCGTCACTGACATCGGCTCGTGTATTGCTCCCCGCGCGGGGGTGATGTATAGCCGCCGCATCGCGCTGGAAGTGCCTTCTGCACCGGCCACCGGCATGGTCCCTATCCCTGGCGGATCGTTTCTCATGGGCTCGGATGACTTCTACCCCGAGGAGCGACCGGTCCATCGCGCGGCCGTTGAAGGATTCTGGATGGACTCTCATCCGGTGACCGTGGCCGAGTTCCGCAGCTTCGTCGAGGCCACCGGATACATCACCGTCGCCGAGCGTGCACCGGACCCTGCACGGTACCCTGGCGTGGATCACTCGCTTCTCGTGCCCGGTTCACTCGTCTTCCGGAAGCCGCGGCGGCGCGTGGCGCTGCACGACGTCAGGCAGTGGTGGTATTACGTCCCCGGCGCCTGCTGGCACTGCCCCGAGGGACCGGGCAGCACGGTGACGGGCCGTGAGCACCACCCCGTGACGCACGTGGCGTACGAAGATGCGACGTCCTACGCGAGCTGGGCTGGCAAGGAGCTGCCGAGCGAGGCCGAGTGGGAGCGGGCCGCGCGCGGCGGAATCGAGAGCGCGGCGTTCGTATGGGGAGACGAGCTCACCCTGGGCGGACGCGTGATGGCGAACACGTGGCAGGGCGAGTTCCCCTGGCAGAATCTCGCTACCGACGAGTACGAGGACACATCGCCCGTAGGCGCCTTCCCGCCCAACGGCTACGGCCTGTACGACATGGCGGGCAACGTGTGGGAGTGGACGTGCGACGTCTTCACACCGAATCACCACCACCCGATGAGCGCGACGGAAGAGGCGTGCTGCGCGCCACGTCACTCGCGTATCGTGCGCGCAGATATCAGCCAATCCGTTCCGGCACCCGTCGCTCGCGCGTCACGACGCGTGCTCAAGGGTGGCTCGCACCTCTGTGCTCCCAACTACTGCCTGCGCTGCAGGCCGGCGGCGCGGCAACCACAGGACGAGGACTCGTCGGCCAGCCACATTGGCTTTCGCTGCATTGTGCGCGACCGCGCGACTCCGAGCGACCCGACCGGGGAGAGGACGTGAATGTTCGAGTTCTTCCGCAGCATCGTCGCCATTACCGTTCCGGCCTTCGTGATCTCGACGATGCTGAACGTGGGACTCACGCAGAAGCCGTCGACCATGGTCGGCTACCTGCGCGACTGGCGATTCGTCATCCGCATGCTCGTCGCAAACTTCGTAGCCGTACCGCTCGTGATGCTTCTCATCCTGCGCATTACCTCGTTCGACCCCGAGGTGCAGGCAGGTCTTCTGGTATTCAGCCTGGGTGCCGGCGCGCCGTTTCTCATAAAGCTCACGCAGATCGCGGAGCACCGGGTCTCGCTCGGCGCCGCGGTAATGATGCTGCTCATGCTCGTGACGATCGCGTACATGCCACTCGTCATCCCGCTCTTCCGGGAAGGAAGCTCGGTCGACGCGGGTACCATAGCCGGCACTCTGCTTCGACAGATGTTGCTGCCGATGATCGCCGGCATGGCGATAGCGGCGCTCGTGAGCGGTTTCGCGCGGGCGATCCAGCCATGGGTGGCAATTCTCTCGAACATCCTCCTGTACGTCGTCATCGCGGCCACCTTCATCGGCTACTTCCCGAGGCTCGGCGACATCGTCGGATCCGGCGCGCTTCTCGCCACCGTCGTCTTCGTACTTGCCGCCTTCGGCTCGGGCTACACCGCTGGACTCGGGAAGGACCATCTGGAGGACGTCGGAGCGCTGGGCACCGCCCAGCGCAATACCGCCGCCGGCCTGATAGTGGCGATGCAGGACTTTCGCGACCCGAACGTGCTCGTCGTCATCACTCTCGCCAACACTGTAGGACTCGTCCTGCTGATCTTCCTGGCGAGATTGCTCAGCCGCGACAACCCGGCCCACGTCGCCGCCGTGTGACCACCGCGTGACACCCGCGCAGCAGCAGGAGGCAGTATGAAGGAAAGCGGATCCCCGGAATCGAACGAGACGCGGCCAGCCCAGCAGCCCAACATCCTGATCCTCTGCATGGACCAGTGGCAGACACACATGCAGCTCCCCGACGCAGTGCACTTCCCGGCCGTGGAGCGGCTCGAGGCGCAGGGCGTGAGCTTCGACAACCAGTATTGCACGGTGCCGATCTGCACACCGTCGCGCGCCACGATGTGGACTGGCGTGCACGCCAAGGAGACGGGTCTCTGGGACAACACCAACTTCGCCTGGATCACCGAGCTGTCGTCCGAAGTCCCGACCATCGGGCACATGCTTCGCGAGCAGGGCTACTACACGGCCTTCAAGGGGAAGTGGCACCTCTCCTCGGTGCCGCGCAGCGAGGACGCGCTCGAGCGCTACGGCTTCGCCGACTATCAGCAGTGGGGGGAGATGTACGGAGCACCTCTCCAGGGAGCGCAGCTCGACGGCACGGCAGTGTTCGAGACGGTCGACTGGCTGGAGCACCGCGCGCCACGACTCGATCGACCGTGGCTGCTCGTGTGCAGCCTCATCAACCCGCACGACATCATGTTCTACCAGTCGGATCCGATCGAGGCCCCACTCCCGACGGGCTCGATAACCGGGCTGCAAAGTACCACCCAGCGGCTCAGCTGGTTCGATCCGGAGTGGGGCGTGACGCTGCCCGACAACTTCGCCGACGACTACCGGCTCCAGCCCTTCGGCGTGCGGAGCTACAAGAAGTTCATAGACATGAACTACGGGCGCGTGCCGGATGACCGCGAGGATCTCTGGCTCAAGCGCCGCAACTACCTCGTCAACTGCATGCGGCTCGTGGACCACGAGTTCGGCCGCGTGCTCGACGCGCTCGACCGACTCGACCTCTGGAAGAATACGATCGTCATCTTCACCAGCGACCATGGCGAGATGAACGCCGCTCACCGCATGACGCAGAAGGGCGCGATCCACTTCGATGAGGCAGCCATCGTGAACTTCACCGTCTGCGTACCGGGCGGGCCGGGAGGCCGGCGGACCGCCGCGGTGGGGTCGCATCTCGATCTGGCCCCTACTCTCCTGAGCTTTGCGGGGCTTGGCGACGAGGAGATACGCAATCGGTATCCGCGTCTCAAGGGCCGCAGCCTACGGGAAGCGGTGCTCCATCCCGACGCCGATGGGCCTCGGGGGAGCGCGCGTGCTCCGGGAGATGGCGCGCTCTTCTGCTGGGACGGACTCCACGCGCTCGACATCGAGTGGTCGATCAGCGGCGCCCTGCAGTCGCTCGCCGATATGAGCAGCGGGCCGCCGACCCAAGTGGACTCCCGGACACGCCTGCTGGAGGCGGGACGAAAGTTCGGCGCGCCGGACTTCAGCCTTCGCACCTTCTTCCGCACGGTCGTGGACGGCCAGTACAAGCTGGTGCGCTGGTTCAGCCCGGAGGAGTACGGCAACCCGGCCACCGTGGATGAGCTGTACGCCAACGGCGACGTGACGTTGCACGACCTCGCCAACGATCCCGGCGAGATGGAGAACCTCGCGAGCCTCGAGCACCCGAGGCACGACCGAGCGCTCGTGGCGCGGATGCTCGCGAAGTTGCACGCGCTCGTCGCAAGCGAGATCGGCGTCGATCGCGCTCCGTTCGACCTCGACCTGTTCGGTACTCGCGAGGTGCGGTACGGCAGAGTCGATGGCGAATCGACTGCGGAGACGCGCAGGAGAGTGAAGCGGAGAGAGGAGACTGCACCCTCCTCCGCCGAGTGACGGGCCGGCGCTGAACGACCGCAATCCGCGATGACCGCTGCAACATCCGACGTGCCCGCCGCGTCCGACGTCGAGTCCCAGATCGACCAGCCGGGGCTCGGTCACCTGCGGGAAGTCGTCGCGAACCATCTTCGCAAGCGCCTTCCGGGACGTTCCACACTGCGCGGGGATGCGGTGGCAGGGCTGAGTCTCGCCGTCGCCAACGTACCCGATGGAATGGCCAACGGCTTCCTGGTCGGAGTGAGTCCGATCTACGGTCTGTATGCCACGATGCTGGGGCCGATAGTCGGCGGTCTCTTCTCCAGCACCCAACTGATGGTTATCACCACCACCGCGGCGGCGTCGCTGACTACCAGTCAATCGCTGGCGGGGCTGTCGCCCGAGCGGCGCACCGCCGCGCTCTTCGTGCTGGTGATGCTCGTCGGCGTCTTCCAGGTCGGTTTCGCCGCGCTGGGATTCGGCAAGCTCACTCGCTTCGTCTCCTTTTCCGTCACTACCGGTCTGCTCACAGGAATTTCCGTACTGCTGATCCTGAGTCAGTTCCCGACCGTCGCCGGTTACGATGCGAGCGGGAACAACAAGGTGGAGGAGGCAGCGGAGGTGCTGGCCCACATCAATGGCCTGGACTGGCCCACGCTCGCCATGGCCGCGCTGACGCTCGCCCTGGCGATTCTCCTTCCGCGCACCCGGCTCGGCGCCTTTGGCCGGCTCGTGGCCATAGTGGTTCCGTCGGCCATCGTGGCCATCGCCGGGATGAGCACAGTCCGCATCGTCAGCGGCGTGAGCGCGATCCCGCGGGGCATTCCCCTCCCCAATCTCCCATCGTTGTCGGATTTCGCACCGGGAGTGATAACAGGGGCGATCTCGGTCGCGATCGTAGTGCTCGTCCAGGGCGTCGGCGTCAGCCAGAGTGTGCCGAATCCCGATGGCACCCGCACGAACGTGAAGCGCGACATGCTCGCCCAGGGTGCAGCGAACATCGCGTCGGGATCTTTCCGCGGGCTCCCCGTTGGCGGCTCGCTCAGCGCGACAGCGCTCGGCGTCATAGGCGGTGCGCAGACGCGCTGGGCATCGGTGCTCGCAGGAGTGTGGATGGGGGTGCTCGTGATCGGCGTGCCCGGCCTGGTGTCGTACGTCGCCATGCCGGCACTCGGAGCGCTCCTCATCCTCGCCGGCTCGGGGAGCATCAGGCCGCGCTCGATCCGCGCGGTCTGGTACACAGGTTGGCCATCGCGCCTCGCCGCAGTCACGACCTTTCTTTGCACGCTATTCCTGCCCATCCAGGCAGCGGTTGGAATCGGAGTGGTACTCGCCGCGCTGCTCTACGTGAACGAGTCGTCGGTCGACGTGTCGATCGTCGAGGTCGTGGAGCGGCCCGACGGTCGACTGGAGGAGCGCTCGCCCGAACCGCGACTACGCGGCAACACCGTCACGGTGCTCGACGTGTACGGCCATCTGTTCTACGCTGGAGCGCGGACACTCGAGCAGCAGCTCCCACGCCCGCGTGAGCGGAACCCGGTGGTGGTCCTCCGCCTCCGCGGCCGGACCACTCTCGGAGCGACCCTCGTGGACGTTCTCGCCAATTACGCGGATGAGCTGAAGGCGGCAGGCGGACGGCTCTATCTGAGTGGAATCAACCAGGATGCGCTCGAACAGGTCGCCCGCACCGGTAAGCTCGATTTCTCCGGACCGGTGCGGCTCTACGAGGCGACTCCCATACTCGGCGCGTCCACGCGCGCGGCGATTGCCGATGCGGGGGGATGGCTGGCTGCCCGTCAGGAGAGTGGATGATGGACGCTGCACTGGATACTGCTCGCCAGCTCCTCGGGCTGGGTCGCGACATCGCCGACGTGAACGTGCTCCAGATGGCGCTGCGTACGATCCTCATCTACGTGTCCGCGCTGGCCATCATCCGCCTCGGCAGCAAGCGCTTCCTGAGCGAAGCCACGGCGTTCGATGTCATCGTGGCCATCATGCTCGGCTCGATCATGAGCAGCGCCATCAACGGGTCGGCGCCCTTCGTGCCGACCATCGTTGCCGGCGCGGTGCTCGTTGGGGCGCACTGGCTGCTCGCCTATCTCACATCGCGCCTCGACTGGTTCGGACCGCTCGTGAAGGGACATCCGACGCTGCTCGTCCGCGACGGGGAGATCCAGGAGGAGGGGCTGCGCAGCACCGGACTCTCGAGGCGCGACCTCGAGGAGCATGTCCGGCTGCAGGCCGGTACTACCGACATCTCGAGCGTCCGCCTCGCCTGCATGGAGCGCAACGGGAGGATCAGCGTCGTTCCCGCACAGCGTGCGACGCACGCGGTGGACGTGTCCGTGGAGGACGGCGTGAAGATAGTCCATATCGAGCTCGGATGAAGCTCTCGCGGTCGCTCCTGAAGCAGGACGTCACCGCGGCGCTGATCAACGCCGTCGTCAGCGTACCCGACGGCCTGGCATCGGCCGCCCTGGCAGGCGTGAATCCGGTGTTCGGCCTCTACACCAGCATCGCCGCGCCGATCGGTGGCAGCCTGCTCGCGAGCTCGCAGCTCATGCAGGTCGCGACCACCAGCGCGTCCGCACTCGCGGCCGCGCAAGCGATCTCGGGGTACCAGGAGGCGCAGCGCGCACAGGCAATGTTCCTCCTCGTCCTGCTCACTGGTATCTGTCTCGCCGTGTTCGGCCTGCTACGAGTGGGGCGGCTCGTGCGCTACATCTCGCATGCAGTCATGACTGGCTTCCTGAGCGGCGTGGCGGCCGTACTGATTCTCGACCAGCTCGCGCCGCTCGTCGGTGCCAGACCGACACGCTCGAACGCCGTACTCGAGTTCGTCGATCTGCTCTCGCGAGTCCGACAGTACGACCCGCACACGATCATCGCGGGCGCGCTGGCTCTCGCGCTCGCGGCGGGGCTCGCGCGGACGAGGATCGGGACTTTCTCCTCGATCGTAGCGCTCATCGTGCCGTCGCTTGCGGTCTCGCTCTTCGAGTGGCGGAGCGTGGCGCTCGTTTCCGATGTGAGCGTGATCCCGCGCGGAATTCCTATGCCGTCGCTGCCGGACTTCTCGCTTCTCACTCCGGCTCTCATCGGCTCGGCGTTCTCGGTGGCGGCCGTCATAGCGGTCCAGGGCGCGGGCGTCAGCCAGGTAGCCGAGAATCCCGACGGCAGCAGAGCGAATCCCTCGCGCGACATGTTGGCCGAGGGCGTGGCGAACATCGCGAGCGGTCTCCTATCGGGCATCCCCGCCGGCGGCTCGGTGGGACAGACTGCGCTCAATGTGAGCGTGGGTGCCCGCAGCCGCTGGGCGGGCGTGCTCTCGGGAGTGTGGATGCTGGTAATCGTGTTGCTCGTGCCGACGCTAGTCGGGAGAGTGCCTATGGCGGTGCTGGCCGCTTTGATGATAATTGCCGGGCTCAGCGCGCTGGATCTCGCCGAGGCCCGCTCCATCTGGGAGACCGGTGGTGCTGCGCGGTGGTCCATACTCGCTACCTTCACCGCGACGCTCATACTCTCGGTGCCAGTCGCCGTCGCTGTGGGAGTCGGGCTGAGCATCGTGCTCACGATGGCCTCCGCGGCGAGCGATGTGAAAGTCTACGAGGTGATCCAGCTCGGCGATGGGCGCTTCGCGCAGTCCGATCCTCCCGCGCGGCTTCGGAGCGACCAAGTCACCGTGCTCGAGGTAGTCGGGAGTCTCTTCTTCGCCGGTGCACGCACGCTCGGCGAGGCGCTTCCGAGTCCGGTGGGCGCGACGCGCCCGGCCGTCGTCCTCCGATTGCGCGGGCGAACGAACGTGGGATCGACACTGATCGAGGTGATCGACGACTACGCCGACGGTCTGGCCGAGGTGGGCGGCCGGCTCTACCTGAGCGGCGTTGATGAGCGGCTGGCTGCGCAACTACGTCGCGCGGGGAAGCTGGACCTCGATCGAGCTGTGGAGCTGGTGCCCGCACACAATGTGTACGGAGAGTCCACCACGAAAGCTGTAGACGACGCACGCGCCTGGCTGGGAGGTGCGCGCGGAAGTGCGTAGCTGGTCCAGACGCCGGACCGGCGTCTGGACCAGCTACGCATCGCGACTCGACCTTACGACGCCGGAGAGCGGCGCACGAGGGCCTCGATGGTGAAGCGACCCAGGAAGTTCACGAAGTGCCCGCCATAGTTCTCGAGCAACCGCGCGGCCAAATTCTTCCGGTCCTCTGTCGGCGCCAGCACCAGGACCACGAAGCGCCCGTCGCGGAGAGCCTGCTCGTAACTTTCCTTCAGCATCGTCTCGTCGTCGGGCATGCCAAGCGCGGCCGCGAGCCGCATTGCCAGATCGGTGAATCCCGTTCGACCAGTACTCGCGTTCAGGCGCTCCGCCGCGGCCTCGCCATATATGATCGCGATTTCCGATCGGAGGAATCCACCGTCGGTCAGCGCGTCGATCACCGACTCGAGCTGGCCGACGGTGTCGACAATGCCTACGACGTTGCCCTCCGGATACTGAATTGGCGCGTCATTCTCATCGGTTCGAGTAGCGGGTGCGTGATTCGTGGGCTTCGCCATGTCGATCTCCGGTGTGAGTCTCGCAGTTTCCGTCGGCCGCGCGATCGAAGGCCGGGCCGTGCCAAGCACAACCCGGCCCCTCCCCATACGCGCTCAGTGTGCGTGCTACTTGCTCAGGCCGATCTGCTTCATGAAGGTGACCAGATCGTAGAAGAGATTCTCCTCGATGATCTGCCCGTTCTCGTCCCATCTGGCCACTGTGCAGAAGTCCACATCGAACGACTTGCCCGTCGGTTGGATCTCCTTCCCGTCCGGGCCCTTCATCGGTCCGCTCATCGTCCCCGTGAAGCGCGCGATCGAGCAGGTCCACTCGCCCTCGCCCATGAGCATCTTGTACGGCCGGTTACCGACGTGCTGATCAGGGAACGCGCGGTAGAAGTCGATCGCTTCCTGCCGGTGCGCATCGACACCGCGCGTCTCGGGCTGGCCGGGCCAGCGCACCACGACGTCTTTCCGGTGGCGGCTGGCGAACGTGTCCAGGTCTTGCGAGTTCCAGGCGTCGTCGAGCGTCTGCATCAGCTCCTTGTTCCGCTCCGCAGCGCCCTGCCCTCGCGGCGCGCCTTCCTTCGTAGTCGCGAGCGGCACGCTCCGCTCCGGTGTGCCTCTCGGCTCGGTTCCGCCCCGATCCATCCGCATGATGCCCTCCTTGTGGCGAACCATCGAGTCCGTCGGCGCACCGCCCGCACCGGGGGTGTCACGCCGGCGGAGGACGGGAACGCCGCAAGATGGGAGCCAGCCTCACGACGTCGCGCGACGTTGGATTCGGACACTCGGCGGGCCAGGGGAGTCCTTGAGCGCCCGCCGGACTCGCGCAACCTCGGAACGCAATCGCGCTAGAGCGGATGCAGCTGCAGGAACGCGGTCGTGGCGCGCCGGGCGCGCGCGGCGATGTCGCGTGGGCTCGGCTGCTCGGCGACTCCAAGCAGTAGCTCCATCATCAAGTCACCCCACAATAACGCGCCGAACTGCTCGGCGAGCTCGTTCGGGCGGCCGTCGAGCAGTCCCGAGGCCCGAGCTCGCGTCATGATCTGACGCAAAGCGGCGCGCGTAGTCTCGCGCCCGAGGGAATGGAGGGCTCGCGCAACCTCAGGCGCGCCGACGGCTTCGGCTATCGCCAGCCGGAATACCGCGACCACGGCGGGATCGGTAACCTCGCGGACCACTTGCGACCCGAACGACACCAGGACGTCGGCGAGCCCCTCGCGATCCTGCGGCACCGGCAGATCGACTGGCAGCTGCAATCGGCTGGCGCGCGCGCTCACGCAGGCCGCCAGCATCTCCTGCTTGTTCCCCACCAGGGCGTACAGGTCGCGCTTCGAAACGTGCGCGCGGGTCGCGATTTCGAGCGTGCTGGTGGCGGCGTAGCCGTTCTTTATGAACGAGTCGAAGGCCGCGTCCAGGATGCGCGCGCGCACGTCCGAAGTGTCGGGCTCTTCGTGCGATTCGGTCGAGCGTGAGCTTGTAGTCATCGAGTGATACCCCCTTGACAGATGGTACTCCGTAGTACCATGTTGCGCAATAGTTGGTACTACTCGGTACCACTTTCCAGGAGGTTGTCATGGTCAAGCCAAAAGTCCTGGTCACCGGCGCGACCGGAAAGACCGGAAGCGTAGTAATGACCGAGTTGCTGGACGCCGGCTATCCCGTGCGCGCGCTGGTGCACCGAGATGACGAGCGTAGCGCGCGGCTCGCGGCACGGGGCGTTGAAATCGCGGTCGGCGATCTGTCCGACGTCGAGCGCGTCGCCGACGCGCTCCGCGGCGTGCAACGCGCGTACTACTGCCCGCCGTTCCACCCCTTCATGGTCCAGGGCGCACTTGCATTCGCCGTCGCTGCCAGGGAATCACGCCTCGAGCACATCGTAGGGCTCACCCAGTGGCTGTCGAGCCCCTCGCACCCGGCGCTCATGACCCGGCAGCTCTGGCTGGTCGACCAGTTGTTCTCGATGATACCCGGAATCTCCCACACGATCGTGCGGCCGGGCTTCTTTGCCGACGCGTATCTCTCGACGATTGCTTCCGCTGCGAACCTCGGGATCTTCCCGTGGGTCTACGGCGATAGCCGCAACGCCCCGCCCTCGAACGAAGACATCGCACGAGTCGCCGCGGCGGCTCTCATGAATCCCGCTCTTCACGCCGGGAAGGTTTACCGCCCGACCGGGCCCCAGCTCCTTGGTGCAGAGGACATGGCGAACTCGATCGGCCGAGCCGTTGGACGACCGGTGCGCGTCGTCCCGGCACCAACCTGGTTATTCATGAAGGCGCTGCGGCTTAACGGCTTGCCGATCGAAGAGATCAGCGAGGTCCGATACTACATCGACGATCACAGGCAGGGAGCGTTCGAGGTCGGCGCGCCGACGAACGACGTGCTCGAGGTCACGTCGCGTCCTCCCGAGGACTTCGAAACCATCGCGCGTCGCTACGCGGCGATGCAGCATAATCGACGGACTCGCGCGAACTGGCTGCGGGAGCTCGCGCGCTTTCTCGTCACTCCGCTCGGTCGGGGCTTCGATCTCGACCGCTACGACCAGGAGTTGCGTCGACCGTTCCCCTCGCGACCCCGGTTCGCGCCGGAGTCGGCGATCTGGCGGCGTGAGCACGCCGCCAGCCGGCTCGAGGGTCGTCCGCCCGTCGCGCCCGCGCTCTACATGCTCGCCGGGCGCTGAAACTCGCCCGATCACGAAACACTCAACGACTGGAGTGATGCATGTCGTCGCAACTCTGCTTCTTCGCGAGCATCGGATTCAGTTTCGTCGCGTGGGCGATCGTCACGTCGCGTTACGTCTGGCCGCGCCTTCGCCTGCTACCGCGACCGGTGGCTTTGCGCCCGATTCTCATCCTCCACAGCTTCCGCTTCATCGGCCTCGCGTTCCTCGTCCCCGGCGTGGTGTCGGCGGAGCTGCCGTCGACCTTTGCGCGCTCCGCCGCATACGGGGACATCATCGCGGCAACGCTCGCGTTGCTGTCGCTGGCGGCACCCGAGAGTGGCCTGGGCGCCGCCAGCATGTGGATCTTCAATCTCTGGGGCTCGGCCGATCTCTTCGACGCGTTCTACCAGGCCGCCAGGTCCGGGCTCCTGCCGGGACAGTTGGGAGCCGCCTACTTCATCCCTACTCTGCTCGTACCGCTGCTGTTGATCACCCACGGAATCGCTTTCCGCCTTCTGCTGCGAAGAGAAAGTATGCCCCGTGCCCGGCCAGCACCGAAGGAACTAGCGCCAGTATCGCCGGATCGCGCGCCGCCTCGGCGCGCGATCCGCTCACTCGATTAATCCGCTCGTTCTTCCCTGCCCCTGGGCACCCGAGCACCATGATGATGCGGGGGTCATGGAGTCCCCTATCCTCCAGCCTCAGTCACCGCCGCTTTCGTGATGGTCGCCGTGGTCGTCACCATCATCATCGCTGCCGCACGGCGTCGTGGTGGTTACTCTCTCGAGGTGAGCTCTCCTCCGCACGGGCATCTTCCGAATGGTGAGAGGCCCGGCGGTAGATGCAGCCGGCAACCGTGGTGCGCGCGCTCGTGTCGAATCTGGCGACAACCCGCGGACCGCCGTGCCGCTACACGAGGAGATCTCATGCACTACTCGGCTCACCACGTTCTCGCCTGCGCCGTCCTGTTGCTTGCCGTTTCCGCCCGCTCTGCCAGAGCACAGCACGAGCGGGACCGCGCAGATGGGATCGCGCCCTGCCCACCGCGCGACAGCATGCCGGTGTACCGGCCCGACACGAGCCGCATGACGCCGATTCCTCGGAAGCGCGCTCCGCGCCGGACTCCGCTCGATTCCGCTCCGCCTCGGGCCCCGCGGGGGGCTGTCCTGCCGCGCGACAACATGCCGACGCTGCGACCCGACACGAGTCGCTTCCGGATGCCGCGACTGGTACCACACGCTCGCGAGCATACACTGCCCCGCGACTCGGTCGTCGAGGAGAGGCGAGACTGCTGGTAGCACCGCGCTGAAATTCTCCGAATTCACCGGACAGAATTTCACGCTCGAGGTATCGCGCTGCCTGGTTGTGCCGTGAGCTCCGAAAGTGGGCACCGGTGAACCGCTCCGCCCATTTCGGAGATGTCGCCCTTCTCGAGAGCTGACGTCTCCGGAAACGGCGCAGCGGTTCAAACCGTTAGTAGGGCCGTACTGCCGGCTCACTATCGGAGGATTCTCATGTCGCAATCGTCAGCCCGGGTCCCGCGGTTTCTGGTCGCCCTCGTCGCAGCTGTCCTGCTGCCAGCGTGTTCGAGCGGAAAGGAAAGGTCGCAACCGCCCGCAATCGCCGCTGACACGATATCCCGCTCCCCGAGTACAGCGCCTACTGGCAGTGAGGACATCGAGAGGTTTACGATCGGCAACCTTGCCGCGGTGGCACTTCACGACGGCGCGCTGAATTTTCCCAACGACAACGCGGTATTCGGAGTCGGGCGGACGCCCGCGGAGGTTGCCGCCCTCCTCGAAGCTGCCGGTGCACCTGGCGACAGCCTGCACCTGAGTATCCAGCCGCTGCTGGTGAAGACCAATGACCGTGTGCTGCTCTTCGATACGGGAGCGGGGGCGAATCTGGGACCGGGTGCCGGGCGGCTCCCCACTGCGCTAGCCGCAGCGGGCATCGACCCTCGAAGCGTCACCGACATTTTCATCTCGCACGCCCACGGTGATCACGTGGGTGGCCTGGTGAACGCCCAGCATACGTTGGTCTTTCCGAATGCCACGATCCACCTTGCCGCGCCTGCATGGACCTTCCTGAAAGGGATGAACGCCGAGACCGCCAGGAATGTCGCGATCGCCAGGTACCGCGATCTCGTCGCGGCGATCACCCCGAAGGTCGTGACGTTCGCACCGGGCTCGGAGATCATCCCCGGTGTCGTGAAAGCAGTCGAGATACCGGGCCATTCTCCGGGTCACTCCGGTTACATGATCACCTCCGGGCAGGAATCGCTGTTCTACATCGGCGACGCGCTGCATCACTACGTAGTGTCCGTTCAGAGGCCGGGGTGGTCCAACAGCTTCGACTCGGATCCGAGGTCCGCCGCCGTTAGTCGCCGCACTTTGCTCGAGCGCAGCGCGGCGAGCGGACAGCGCCTTTACGCAGTCCATTTGCCGTTCCCCGGCATCGGAAGGATCGAGAAGCGAGAGGGAGGGTTCCTTTGGATTCCGGAGCGAGTCATGGCGAACCGGTGACCTGCAGCTCGGAGAGGATGCCGGGCGCCTTCGACCGACCTGTATCCGATTCTCCGGCCGCAGTCAGTACCGCAGCGCGTACTGGAGCTTTACGAGGAGCTGGTTCGATTCGAATGCCCACCGCCGTGCGCCGGTGATCGGGTCGGCCGTGCGCACGATGTGATTGTACACGAGGAACAGGTCGCCCGCTGGCACGAACGTCCAGCGCAGCCGCGTGTTCGTCCCCACCTCGTGGCTCTCGTTGTCGTATTGCACGAAGCTGTTCAGCTGCAGGTCCGGCGACACGTTCAGACGAAGGCGCGTGCCGACGAGGTCCTGCGTGAAGCGCCCCTCGCGGAGCCGGCCGACGTTGCGCGTTCCGGTGAGCTCGACGATGACGAGCGCTGACGCGTTCCAGATCGCTGAGAGCTCGAGCTCGTCGAGTTTCCCGGTATAGAAGCCACCGAACCACCAGGTGAGCTGACCGCTGAACCGCCGCTTGCTGGCGAGCTCGCCCTCGAGTCGAAAGCGGTTCCAGTGGTACGATCCCGTGGGGATCGTCACGCCGTTCGCGATCTCGAACGGCTCGCCGAGCCGCTCCCCGGTCGGCACGGCGTTGAACTCGAACCGATCCCCGCTCTCGAGTCGCCAGTTCACCGGTGCCATGAACACCTCGTAACTCTGCCAGCCGCCATCGAGCCCCGCCACATAGGCCGCCTCGAACTCGTGGAACATCTGCCGAACGTGCAGCGGTCCAATGGGGTGTGAGGGGCGGGGCTGGTAGTCGATGCTGAGCGTCGCGATCTGCACTCCGGGTCGGGGCACGAAGCCGAGCGAGGGCTGAAAGGCATCGCCCAATCGCTTGTACGTCGCGGCAATGTCCCAGAGGTCGTTCGGGTAGTCGAGCTTCCCGCCCCACGCCGAGCGGTCGCCCGCGAGCCCCTGGCGGTCCATGGCGAGACCCCACACTCCGGCAAGGAAATTCTTGTCCCCGAAGAGGTGCGAGGTCTGGTACGTGAGATCGGGGCCCGCCAGCCACGCGTTGCCGCGGCCGAGCGGATCGCCAAAGGTGGCGATCATGCCGATCGACGATTCACGCAGCACGTTCTGCTTCACGCGCACCACGCCCATCGTACTCCCAGTGGGCAGCGTGTCCGTCCTCTCGGTCCGCACCACGAGTGCGCCGAAGTTCGTCCCCCCGATTCTGCCATCCACCTTGCCACCTACATCGATGGGGATCTGTCGGCCGTTCAGGAGCCCGATGCGACGACTGAAAAAGGGCACCACGTCTTCGCTGAGTCCGAGCCCGAAGTCGAAGATGTCGGCGCCCTGCAGGAAGAATGTCCGCTTCTCGGGAAAGAAGAGCGGGAAGCGCGTCAGATTCGTCTGCCGCGTATCCACCTCGGTCTCGGCGAAATCAGTGTTCACGGTCAGCGACGCGAGTGTGTTCGCACCGATGCGCTGCGTCGCGTCGAGGCTCGCCTCATCGTGGCTCCGCCAGCCCGCTCCGGGGGCCGCGACGCCTCCGCCGAATACCACGGCGGGACGCACCGTGAGCCCGAGCCCCAGGTCGAATGGTGGCACATCGGTGAGCAGCCCCGAGCGCCCCATACTCGTCACCTCCGCGTCCTGCACGGCGCCGGCCCAGCGGTCGGTCTCCTGCAAGCGCTGGATGCGCCGCTCGACGTTGAAGCCCCACGCTGGGAGCCCGTGGCGGAACATGAGGCTCTTGATGGGGATCTCGATTTCGGTGGACCACCCCGTCGGCGTACGCGCGGCCGCTGCTTCCCAGATCGCATCCCAGTTCTCGTTCTCGCTCTCTCCCCGATCGCTCACGAGCGCGTCGTACCGGGCGCCATTCGGATTCACGGCGAAGACGTAGCCCGAGCGGCCATCGCCGTAGGTATCGAGCACGATCTTCACATTGTCCTCGTCCGAGAGCGACGCATCACGCTGACGTGCGAACGCTACGATGCGGCCGGGCTCAGGGTCAGCCGCGCGGATACCCACGATGATGGCTTCGGGCGTCGCCAGCACGCGGACCACGGTCCGCCCCGTGGACGCGGCACGTTCGTGTGGCTCGACCTGCGTGAGCTCCACGGAGTCGGCAGCTTCCCAGGCAGGGTCATCGAGTCGCCCATCGAGGCGTATTCCACGAGGCGCGGAGCTCACCCGGAGATGCGGGCGCACATTGGCAGGCGCTTCTTCCTTCGACAGTTTGTGACCACTCTGCGCGCTGGACGGGGCCGACAGAACGAACGCGCGAACCATCGCCAGGAGGGCCAGCGTGAGAAAATGGGAGGCGCGAACGATCATCGAGCGGGAGTGAGTATCCGTAGCACCGGCTCGCCATCCACGCTCTGGAGCGGCAGGTAAACCAGATGCGTCCTCGGATCGACCGCCACGGTATGCGCGTGGGGGATCCGGAGCTCGCCGATCGCGCGAAGTGCCGGGCCGTCGGCCGCGAACGTACTCACCACTCCGGACTCCGATGCGACGTACAACAGCCGCCAACCCGGGTCCCAGGCCAGTACGTCTGGATCGTCGCCCACGCGGTACGTGGCCAGCACGCGCATCGTGCGCAGATCCACCACCTGGAGCTTCCCGCTCTCCTCGCTCGACACGAACGCGAGACGCCCCGGCTCATCGAGCGTGAAGCCATGAGGGTGGTCGGACCCCGGAAGGTCGTACCGTTGCACGATGCGTTCGGTGGCGGGATCGATCGCCACGAGCTGGTTCCGCGTCTGCACCGCCACGAGCACGCAATGCGACACCGAGTCGTAGTGGGTATTCCCTGCCTCACCACCGAGAGCGATGGCGTTGCGTTTCTCGTTCGTGCGCGCGTCGATCACGACGTCCGCCTCGCCGCTCTCGTCGGAGACGAAGACCTTCTGCTCGGCCGGGGCGTAGGCGATGCCATCGGGAAAGCGGATGCCGCCCACGCGTGCCGTCACCTTCAGCGTGCGGTCGTCGACGACCGCCACCTGACGCTTTCCCGCCGCGGAGACGTACACGGCATGCCGCGCGGGCACCGCCCAGACACCAGTCGGACGGTCGATGGCCCCCACATACGCTATGACCTCTGAGGAATCGAGGTCGACGACCACCAGATGGTCGCCATTCATGTGGCTGATGTAGAGCCGGTGCGCGGCGCTATCGACGCTCTGGTAATCGAAACGGCCCGCGCGGCCGGGCAGCGGTACGTCGCGCACGATCCGCAGCTTGCCGCGCCCTGTATCGGACGGTGGGACGGAGACGGATGCGTGCCACCCGGCCGGGGTCAGGGAGGTCGGCGCCGCGTAGCAGGATGGCGCCTCGCCTGGCAGCACATTCTCCCGGGCGCCGCGCGCTGCTCGTTGCGCCGTGTCGTCTCCCCTCGCCGGCGCACCCGTGCACGCGGCGAGCAGCACGAGTGAAGCCAGCAGAGTCGCATGCTGGCCGATGCGTGCGAGCCTCACGTTCGGTAACACCGTCGAGTGCACGAGTACCATCGGCGTAAGCAGTGTCATGCGCTCTCCCCGCTCGCCGAAGCGAAAGCCGCGTAGAGATCATCGAAGAGCGCCGCACCCCGCTCGAGCCGCGCTTCATCGGCCGCATGTGCGGCCGCGAGCCCCGCGATCATCCGGCGGAGTCCGGGGGCCTCTTCGCGCTGGAACTTGCCGTCTTTGCAATCGACGTCGTGGACGATCTCGCCGATCTCACGGACCGCGACATCATCTGAGACGAACCGAGCGGACAGCGTCTCGAACGTGCATGCGTCTCCTACGTGGGTGAACTCTGCCTCGAACATGTCGAGCCTGAGCTCGCCCCGACGGTGCCTGTAACCATCGGGATTGACGAAGCGGAATCGCGCCTCGGGATCGATGAAGCGGCGGATGAGCCATGCGCTCGCGATGCGGTCGACGTGCACGTCGCGACGAGTGACCCAGATGCGGCTCCGGAAGCTGCCGGTTCCGCTACGCGATGCGTTGGCTCCCGCGCCTTGCTCCACGGGGGCGAGTCGGCGCTGCAGGTCGTTCAGGAGGTCATGCACGAGCGCCCGCTTCGGCGCACCGAAGAAGTCGATCGCGGTAATCGCGTCGAAGCGGCGCCGGAGCTTCGCGGCCTCCTGCTCGCGCTGACGGCGCTGCACAGCCGAGCGCGACTTCCTGGCACCCGCCGCCCTCAGCAGCGACTTCCCATCCCGGAGCAGGGCTGCGTAGTCCTCGTCGCGCGCCGCGGCGAAGAGTCCGCGTATCTCGGCGTCGCTCAGTCCCTCCACCAGCGCTGCCTCGGCGATCAGTGCGTCGCCGCCCCCCTCGCGGATCTCACGCACGATCCACTGGAAATCCTCCTGCGTCTCCGCGTTACGCGGGAGCACGTACACCGAGTTCTTGATCGCCACCGCCCCCACGCGCTGGAGACGCCGGCCGATCTTGACCCGCAGATAGTCTGGCTTGGGCGGGATCTGGTGGATGAGGAGTAGCCAGGGCTCCCCACGTACGGCTTCCGGCCGTCTCGTCTCGCCGGACTGGGCCATCCGCTTCTCCGGGCTTGAATACTCGCAGGTGTATCGCTTTTAGTGTAACAACTGTATCATCCATAATGCGCTCGGGCAACTCCGCCGTCCCCTCCGCTCACCCCTCCGATGCAGACGGCAGGGGCGTACCGGGTCGCAGCAGGGCGGCGGAGTTGCTGGGGCTCACCCCGGACATCGTTGCTGTCTCTACGGCCATCTTCGTGATGGGGCTCGGTGAGAACCTCTGGCGCCGATTCCTTCCGAAATACCTCGAGTCGTTCGGCGCGCCGATCACGGCCATCGGTCTCTTCGGAACTGCGGAAGACTTCCTCGACGGAGTCTATCAATATCCTGGTGGCTGGGTCGCGGACCGATACGGGCGACGTCGGGCGCTCATCATCTTCGTCTCGCTCACCGCGGCCGGTTACGTCCTGTTCACACTGATGCCGGCCTGGCCGCTCGCGTTCGCCGCACTCGCTCTCGTGATGGCGTGGGATGCAATGGCGAGCCCCACGCTCTTCGCCGTGGTCGGCGACGCCCTTCCGAGTGAGAAGCGCACGATGGGCTTCACCGTGCAGTCGATCCTCCGGCGCGTGCCGATCATCCTCGCGCCGACGCTCGGCGGACTCGCCATTGCGTATTTCGGCCTGCGCAGCGGTGTGCAGCTCGGGCTCGTGGCGTCGATCGCGCTGGCGATGCTCACGCTCGCCGTCGTGTCCCGCGTGCGTATCCCCGTCGTCCCCGACGACTCGCCGATGCACATTGGTCACGTTTGGCGGGTGTTTCCCCGGCAGCTCCGGTGGCTGCTGACCTCGGACGTCTTCATCCGCACGTGCGACGCGATGGTGGACGTCTTTCTCGTCCTCTACGCGGTCAACGTCATCCAGATCTCCATGACGCGCTTCGGCATACTCATCGCGGTGCAGGCGGCGACAGCGATGCTCGTCTACTTCCCGGCGGCACGGATCGCTGAGCGGACGGGAAAGAAGCCGTTCGTCGTCGCGACGTTCGCGGCCTTCGCGCTCTTTCCCCTGGCCGTCGTCCAGGCGAGCAGCTTCGCGACGCTGGTCGTCGCGTTCGTCGTCGGCGGGCTGAGGGAGATCGGGGAACCGGCGCGCAAGGCGCTCATTATCGACCTTGCGGTGCCGTCGCTACGGGCGCGGACGGTCGGGCTCTACTACCTCGGCCGGAGCTTTGCGATCGCGCCCGCGGCCTTCGCCGGCGGGCTCCTCTGGCACGCGTCGCCGGCACTGCCATTCTACGTTGCCGCGGTCATAGGCTTGCTCGGAACGCTGGTATTCATCCGCACCGTCGATGCCGAACATGCTGGCTAGGCACATGCCTGGGCTCAGGCGCCGGCCATTCACTGCGCCACGTGTCCCAATCCTACGTTCCCTTCTGGAGAAAGTCATGCAAATACGCCGTCATTGTACTCGGGCCACACTCACCGTCGCCGCCCTGCTGCTGGCGACGACGCTTACGTCCCACACTGCCGCAGGGCAGCAATCTGCCAGCGGCACTCACGACTGGTCGGCCGTGGACAGCGCATTCGGCCGCAAGGGAGCAGCACAGCCAGGTGGCGTGATGAAGTACAACTTTCCCCGCAGCGATCTCCACGTGACGGCTAATGGCGTCCAGGTGAAGCCGTCTCTGGCGCTGGGATCGTGGGTCGCGCTCGAGGATATCGGCGGCGGGCGTGCCATGGCGATGGGGGACCTCGTGCTCACCGAGGAGGAGGCCGGCCCCGTGATGCGCGCGCTACAGCACGGCGGCGTCCAGCAGACCGCGCTGCACAACCACATACTGCACGAGTCGCCGCGCGTCATGTACATGCACATCGCGGCGCAGGGTGACCCGGTGAAGATCGCGCAGGCGATACGCTCGGCGCTCGAGCAGAGCAAGACACCGCTCAGCGCACCGGCCCCACCGGCACCCGCGACACCCCTCGACCTGGACACCGCCGGCGTGGCGCGAGCGCTCGGTGTCACCGGCAAGGTGAGCGGCGGCGTCTACCAGGTGAGCGTCCCGCGGCAGGAGACGATCCGCGAGAACGGCCACGAGGTCCCGCCGTCAATGGGCGTTGCCACGGGGATCAACTTCCAGCCGACCGGAGGTGGAAAGGCGGCGATCACGGGCGACTTCGTGATGCGCGCCTCCGAGGTGAACGGAGTGATCCGTGCTCTGCAGCAGAGTGGTATAGAGGTCACCGCGCTACACAGCCACATGATGGACGAGGAGCCACGGCTCTTCTTCATGCACTTCTGGGCGAACGATGACGCAGTGAAGCTCGCGCAGGGACTGCGTAGCGCGCTCGACCAGATGGCCGTCAAGCGTACGGCGGCGAAGTGAGCACTCGCCGGCGCGCCGCAGTCACCTCCGCGCGCCGGCGACCGTACCGCGCTCTCGACGCCATGAAGCCGTATTTTGCACGCCGCCTGATTCACGCAAAGTGCCGGAGAGCCAGAAAACTCGCGGCAGTTCACTAGAGTGATTTCAGATACTGCACCAGATCGGCCTTCTGCTGCGCGCTCAGGCCGAGATTCTTCCTTGCATCGTAGAGCTCGACTACTGCCTCCAGCGTAGGAGCGATGCCGTTGTGGAAGTAGGGCGGGTGCTGCCAGAGCCCGTGCAGCGGCGCCGTTCGGTACATCCCAGTGGCGCTGCGCGACGCGTAGCTGGGAGTCCCGTTCGGTTCAGGCTCGCTGACGACGTCGGACGGCGGGTGCAGCGTCTCGTTGGCATCGGTGAGCAACGGACCGCTGTGACAGGTCGCGCACTGCCCCGCCCCGTTGAATACCTCCCGTCCACGCGCTGCCGCCGCGGGATCGAAGCTCCCGGTTGGCGGTGGCGGCGCCGATAGGCTGAGCTGGTATTCACGAAGCGGCGGGAGCTGCTCCGAGATGATGTCGGGCGGGTTCTGCACGCTCACCCCTGTACGGGGTTCGTCGAATGATCCATGCCCATGCATCTGCGTGACGCCGACGTAGCGGTTCCAGTATTCCACGTCCGTCCCGTCGCCCGTCACAGTGATGCTGTTGAGCCCGAGGAGGCCGTAGGCAGGTGGGATCACCTGCGGCCCGTTCTGTCCGTCGAAGTTGTATCGTGGGTCGTACTTTCCCGGTCCCCACGAATTGTAGACCGCTTTCTGCGCCGCCGAGAGCGCCGGCGACAGGGCGATTATTGCCCCGACGTCGAGGTCGTGGTTCGGCCAGCCGTCGAGCCGCTTGCCGATCCCCTCGTCGAAAGAGTTGTCGACCGTCGAGTGGCAGAGCGCGCACGTGACCCCAACCTGGACGAGTGTGTCCGTGCCGTTCACCGTCTGCACCGTCCCCTTGATGCCTACCACGGCGTTGAGCTTGAGGAGCGCCACCGTCGTAGCGGGATCGGTGAGACTGATCGTACCGTTCTGGATTCCATCGACCACCGCAGGTGGAAGGGAGTCGGTATCGACCTTGAGTCCGACCGTGAGCGCGGTAGTCGGGTCGACAGCGCTCTCTATCACTTCGTGCATGCGCAGCGTGTCGGTCCAGAACGTCTCGTCACCGAAGGTGCTGAACCGGAAGACATCCTTTCCCTGTGCCACGAGCGCGGGGTCCGGGCGCGTAGGACCGTCGTCGTCATCGCACGAGACCAGCATAGAGGTGAGCGCCACTCCTGCGGCAAGCAGGAGCGAGGCTTCCGTTCGCCGCGTCCGCGCACTGGTCTTGAAGACGCAACTTGATGGAATACGTTGACTGTGCTGCATGGGACTACCCTCCCGAGCCGGCGCCGCGGTCTCGTTCAGCCGGCCCCACTTCTCTGCCATCCACCGTCGCAACAAACTCCCGCGCGCCGCGGCAGGTGGTACAAAATCCGCTGCGCTATTTGCACATACTACGCCGTAGTCGCTTTGCTTCGACGGCACCGGTAGCGGCGCTCGCTACCCGTCCTGTTGCGACAGCCGGTATCAGCGGAATCGCACGTAGCTGCGTTGCATCCATCGCCGACGCGCGTGGCAGCGCCGGCTTGTATCAAGTGGCGCTTCTCACGCCTGTTGCGTCGGGTACAGCGTGAGGATGTTGACGTTCACTCTGCGCGGCTGCTTGACGGCGTAGAGAATGGCGGCGGCCACGTCGTCGCTCTCGAGCTGTTCCATGTCGCCGAGTCGCCGCTCGACCGCTTCGCGGACGTCCGCTCGCATCCGGGTCGTGAACTCGGTCCGCACGGCACCGGGCTCGATGCACGTCACGCGAATGCCATCCTGGCCGACTTCGCGGCGCAGCGACTCGGCCATGGCACTGGCCGCGTGCTTGGTACCGGAGTAGACCACCGACGGGTGAATGTAGCGACCCGTGCCGGATGAGACGATGACGATGTGGCCTGCCCCCTGTCGCTTCATCACCGGCAGCGCGGCGTGGATCGCATACAGCAGTCCCAGGATATTGACATCGACCATCTGACGATACTCTGCAACGGTCGTGTTCTGGAACGGCGCGGCTACGCCGACACCCGCGACATTCGAAAGCATGTCCAGCCGCCCGAGCTCGCGCACGGTACGCTGCACCATGGCCGACGCCTGCGCCTCGTCCGTAACGTCCGCTTCGATCGGCAGCGCCTCGCCACCGCAGCGGTGGATCCGTTTCGCAAGATCGGTCAGCCGCTTTACTCGTCTCGCGGCGATCGCAACGCGCGCTCCTTCCGCCGCCAACCCGAGCGCGGTCGCTTCGCCGATGCCCGATGAGGCTCCCACTACCAGGGCGACCTTGCCGGTGAGTTCTCCTGAATACATCGTCCTGTTCCTTTCGTCGAAAATATGGAGATCCAATGCGCTCTCCCGTCCCGAGCCGAACGCCCTCTCAACATGGGAGGAGATGCCATGCTTATCATGTGGTAGAATGCGAATACACTGTGTGGCCTCGAGGGCATAATGCGTGGTAGCGAGTACGCCGAGCTGAGGGCATTCGTGACGGTCGTCGCGCAAGGCAACTTCGCGCGCGCGGCCGCGGAGCTAGGCATGGCCGCGTCGACGCTCAGTCAGACGATTCGCACTCTGGAAGCACGGCTCGGCGTGCGATTGCTGAATCGCACGACGCGCAGCGTTTCGCTGACCGACGCGGGCGAGCGTCTGCACGCGCGCTTCAAACCGGCAATGCTCGAGATGGACGCCGCGGTTCAGGATGTCGTGAGCTCGCGCGACGCGCCGGCGGGGCGGCTGCGGGTGCACATGCCAAGCGTCGCCGCCGCCGCGTATCTCGAACCGGTGCTCGGTCGGTTCCACGCAAGATTTCCGGACATCGTGCTCGACGTGACGATCGACGACTCCGTCACCGACATCGTGAAATCCGGCTACGACGTGGGCGCGCGGCTCGGTGAGTTTCTCGAAGCCGACATGATTGCGGTAAAGCTCGGCGGCGAACAGCGCCAGCTCGCCGTCGCCTCACCGGCATACATAGCTCGCCACGGGCGCCCCGAGACTCCGGCCGATCTGCTACAGCACCGCTGCATCAACTGGCGTCAGCCGGGAAGCGCAGGGGTCTACAAATGGGAATTTCTGAAGGATGGAGAATGGTTCGCGGTGGCGGTCGATGGCCCGCTCGTCGTCTCACAGCGTTCCATGGCTATCGCCGCCGCCGTGCAGGGCGTGGGAATCGCGTTCTGGGCGGAAGAGCTGGTGCGTCCCTGGATCGCCGCGGGAAAGCTCGTCCCGCTCCTCGAGGAGTGGTGCGGAACGTTCCCCGGCTGGTTCCTCTACTATCCCAGGCAGCGCTACACCCCGCCGAGCGTGCGCGCGTTGGTGGATTTCCTTCGACGGCAGAATCGGCCGACTACGAGGGACCAGTAGCCGATGCCATTTGAGGAGCGGCTGAGATGGCATGGTGATCATTCCCAGTTGGGATACCAGGCGAGGCGCCGAAGCCATTCCAATGTGGAATTACGACAACGCCTCCCGCCGGGCTGGCGCGCGCGCTCCGCCAAGCTATCATGCTGCTCATGCGGGTCGGCGACACCAGCGTCGCAGAAGGGATCGTCGCACGAGCGATGCCACGCCGAATCCACGCGACCCCGACGCTCACTCGAGAGCGACTGTGGCGGCCCGGGGAGACCGCCCGCCGCCTGGACGCGCCGTTGTTGGATGAGAGCGTCCGGTACGGCGACAACCTTCAACATTGGACATGAAAGCTATGGCACTCAGCGACGCGGAGCGTGCGCATCTGGAGCGACGGCTCAAGGAGGAGCGTGCGCGTGTGATGCGGCTCCTCGACCGGTCGGTGGCCGACCAGTCGGCGGAGAGTGAACAGGACCGAGCGGGTGACTTGACGAAAGTGCCCCTTCACTTCGCGGACCTGGGCAGCGACGTGCTAGAGGCGGAGATCGCGGCGTCGAACACTACGCGGCTCTCGAACGAGCTCACCGCCATCGATGATGCGCTCGATCGCCTCTACCGTGCGCCGGAGCACTTCGGGATCTGCCAGGACACCGGCGCCCCGATCCCGTTCGCGCGGCTCGACGTTATCCCGTGGGCGCGCAGCTGCGACGAGGCCGGCGCGTGATCCACTACCAGGTGCTCCGGCACCTCCGGGATGGAGTGGGTGCCGGTGGAGTCAATGATCCGCTCATTGTCGAACTCGAGGGAGGGGAGCTCGACCGGGACAGAGCCAGTGGCGAGGATGATGCTTTTCGCCTGCAGCGTCCGCATACCCTGCCTGGATGAGGTCTACAGCTTTGGATCGAGCTGCTCCACGTCCCCATTGGCGAGCGGCCGGATCTACGATGAGAATGACTTCAGCGACTGCGACATTTCACGACGCCGGCCCGCTTCGCGTCGGGCCTCACGTCCAGGGCAGGCGGCTCCGCCTCGCCCAGTACTCTCGCGGGTCCAGCTCAAGTGCGCCCAGCCGCGCGTCGATCGCGTCGTCCCATGGGCAAGCGAGTGCTCGGAGGTTGGAGCGGAGTTGGTCCGCGGTGGCGGCGCCGCTGAGCACGAGGCCGGCCCACGGCTGGGCAATCGCCGCGGCGAGCGCCACCGCGTCCATCCCCACTCCCAGCCGCGCCCCTTCCTCTCGGAGTACATCGAGTCGGGGCGCGATCGCAGGATCGTCGTTGCGCTCCGTGAGAGCTCCGTTCGCGAGAGCTTCCTTCACGATCACCGTGAGCCCCGCCTGATGTGCCTCGTCCAGAGACGCCTCAGCTGATCGCTCCAGAAGATTCCAGGTAGCCTGGACGGCCGAGAACAGGCGCTGACCGTCGCGCTCGACCTCCAGCGCGCGGCGGACGGTGTCGCTCTGTCGCGCGCCGCTGACGGAGAGTCCGATTCGGAGTCCGGAACGCCGCAGGAGCGCCAGCTCATCCAGGACCGCGGCGTCGTCGAGGACGCCGCTCTCGAGCGTGGCGGAGTGGATCTGGTAGAGGTCGAGATACTCGCCGAGTCGATCCCTGGACTCTCGGATCTGGCGGCGGAGGGTGGCGAGGGAGTGGTCCTTCACCTCGTGCACGTCGGCGTCGGTACGCCAGCCAGCGGTGTAGACGTAGCCCCACTTCGAACCGACTACTACGTCGGCCGGGGCGATGTCGCGCAGTCGTAGCCAGGAGCCAAGGAAGTCCTCTGCGCGGCCGTATGAGCGCGCCGCGTCGAAGTAGCGTACGCCGCTCGCCCAGGCAATATCCAGAACCCGGTGCGCGTGCGCTTCCATCGCGGCTACATCGTGGCTGGCAGGGAGGTCGGCGCCGTGCCCGAGGGTGATGTAGCCCGGTCGGCCGAGGGCGGCGAGGCCGAGTCCGATGCGGCTCACGCTGGACTCGACTGATCGAGCCACGCGCGTGTGGGCATCGACCGTACCGCGTCGTGGTTGAAACGCCATAAAGGCACGGGCGCTCTGTGGATCACCCAGCAGCGCGAATCGTCCGGTGCCCGCGAGGTTGTAGTGGATTCCTGGTGCGTCGATGTCGCCCATGTCCAGGCGATATCCCTCGCCGACGAAGGCGTCCAAATTTCGTTTTCGACGGCTACCACCGCCCCTGGCATTGGATGTCCAACGGATTTTCCATCGCTGCAACACTTCCACGCAAGAGACAAGTGACCAAGGAGAACACTACCATGAAGGCGATCGTTGTGACGGACCAGGCCGCAGGACCGGCCGGGATGAAGCTGGTGGATCGGCCCGAGCCGCAGGCGGCGATAAACGACGTCGTCGTTCAGGTTCATGCGTCGGGATTCGTCCCGACCGAGCTCACGTGGCCCTCGACCTGGACCGATCGCCTGGACCGTGACCGAACACCGGTGATTCCAGGGCACGAGATGGCCGGAGTGGTCACCGCCCTCGGCTACGGCACGGCGGGGCTCTCGGTGGGGCAGCGGGTGTTCGGCCTCACGGACTGGTATCGTGGCGGGACCCTGGCGGAGTTCGTGGCCGTCGAGGCACGCAACCTCGCGCCGCTGCCGGGCGACGTCGACTTCACGGTGGGTGCGAGCTTGCCGATCTCGGGGCTGGCTGCGTGGCAGGGACTGTTCGAGCACGGCCGCCTTCAGGCCGGACAGAGTGTCCTCGCGCACGGTGCTGGCGGCGCGGTCGGTTCGATGGTGACGCAGCTCGCGCGTGAGGCCGGCGCCTATGTCATCGGCACCGGACGCGCCGCCGACCGGCAGCCTGCGCTCGACTTCGGCGCGAACGAGTTCGTCGACCTCGACAACGAAGCGCTGGAAGACGTCGGCAGAGTCGATCTCGTGTTCGATCTCATCGGCGGCGACATCGGGAAGCGGTCCGCAGCCATGATTCGCGCCGGAGGAACACTGGTGTCCATTGTCGGGCCGCCCGAGGCGCGGCCAGCCGACGGCTTGACGGTCGACTTCGTGGTCGAGGCCGACCGTGCGCAACTGGGTGAGATCGTCCAGCGCGTCCGGGACGGACGGCTGCGGACGAACATCGGCTACGTCTCGTCCCTCGACGATGCGGTCGCCGCCTTCAGCCCGACCGAGCGACGCAGGGGGAAGACGATCATCCGCGTTCGTCCGTGAGGACTTGGGGAGGGCGAGTGGCTCCACCCTCCCCATTGATCACCAAACGAGTCTGTCAGAGGTACTTGGACGCAAGCTTTTGCGAGGCGGCCAGGTGAGCCTCGAACGCCGGCACCGCCGCGTTCACAGCAGCCTTCAATTCCGGATTCTTGATGGCGGGCGCCAGCGTATCGCGGAGAATTTTGATCGCACCCTCGTGATACGCGACCTCGTTCGTGATGAAGACGCTGTTGAATTTCTCCCCCGTCGTAGCGTTGAGCTGACGCAGGGCATCGGAGTGAGCCTGTCCCAAGGGAGCTTCCTTCGGCGGCGTCGGTGTCATGTTCAACTTCTTGGCGAGGTCCTGAGTCTGTTTCAGCAGGCCCTTGTGGCCCTCGACGAACGAGCTCGCAACCTCACGTACGTCCGAATTCGCGTCCTTCTTTTCGGCGATGCCGGCCGTCTCGATGTCGTAGTTGATGAGAGCTTCGAAGGTGGCAAGTGCAGTGGGATCGTCCAGCGATTGCGAAACGGGTGTGCTCAGCGTGGCGGCGGGGCTCGACAGCCCAACGACGAGGAGCGTCAGCGAAGCACCGTGGAAGAAGGGTGACATGGTCGTACGACCTCCGTGGTTATGACCTCTACATGCGCTTCACCACCCTTCTGCAAGTAGCACGACCCGACCGGCAAGGGGTGTCAGGGTCGTCCGGCCTCCTGTCGACCATGGCGCCCGAGGGGAGGATCCCATCGTTCGATGCTCAGCCCGCGCGCAGTGCGACGGCCGGTTCGATGCGCGCCGCTCTGATCGCCGGGATCAGGCAAGCGCCGACTCCAACGGCGGCCATTATCAGCGCCACGACGGTGAGCGTGACCGGATCATGCGGAGGCACTCCGAACAACAGCCCCTGCATGAGCCGCGTCAGCGACAATGCGCCCGCGACGCCGAGCGCAAGCCCGATGACGACGAGCCGCCCGCCTTCCGACAACACCATGCGCTGCACCCGGCCGCTGTCGGCACCGAGACTCATCCGAACGCCGATCTCGGTCGTTCGGGCGCTCACCGAGAACGCCAGCACGGCCGCGATCCCCACCGCCGCGACGATCATGGCAAGAATGCCGAACGACGACACGAGCATCGCGTTCAGGCGCCTCGGCGCCACGCTTTCATCGCGGATCTGGTCCACGGTCAGCACATTCTCGATGGGTTGCTCCGGAGCCGCTTCTCGCACGACGCGGGTCGCTGCCGCTGCAAGCGACGACGGTTTCAACCTGGTGCGTATGACGAAGCCGCCAGAAGGGAAATCGCCCTGCGCGAACGGAATGAAGGTGGCCGGAATAGGCGTTGCGTCGAGCCCACCGTCCTTCGTGTCCCCCACCACACCGACCACCGTGCGCCAGTCGCCCGAGACACCGATGAACTTCAGCACTTCGCCGGTCCAAGCCACGCGCTGGCCAATGGGATCCTGATTCGGAAATAACTGCTCGGCGAGCGTCTTGTTCAGGATCACGACACGCGCGCTTCCCGCGCGATCGCTGGACGTGAATGCGCGTCCCTGCAGCAGCGGAATCCCCGAGGCACTGAAGTAGTCGGGACTCGCTGTGCGATATTCGGAGTGCGGCTGCGCCTGCCCCGGCGCGACGGGGTGGCCGTCGGCCTTGATGTCGAGCGTGATGCCGGCTGCACGGAGGGGCATGGTGGACCCGATCCCCACCGCCGAAACGCCGGGCAGCGCCGCGAGCTGGCTCCGTATCTGTTCGTACTGCGCGATGGTTGCCGCGGCACTCGCGCCGTTGAAGTCCTTCGGAACTTCCATCGTGAGTACGTTCTCCGTATCTATGCCGGTGTCGACGTGCGAGATGCGCTGCATGGTTCTCGTCAGCAGTCCAGCGCCCGTGAGCAACATCACCGACACGGCGATCTGCGCAACGACGAGCGTCTGCTGCAGTCGCTGCCGGCGAACGCTCCCGGTCGTTCGCCTGCCGCCACCGGCCAACGAGGCGCTGAGCGTTCGCTCGCTCGCGAGACCGGGCGCGAACGAGAGAAGCACCGCCACGACGACGGCCAGCAGGAGGCTGAATCCAAGCACGGCGCCATCGATGCGTATCTCGCCCGCGCGCGGGCTGTAGCGCGCCGCGAAGATGGTGAGCATGCGCAGACCGCCGAAGGCGATGAGCAGGCCGAGGAGGCTGCCGGCGACGGCCAGCACGAGGTTCTCCGCCAGCAGAAGCCGGCGCAGCCGCGGGGCGCCAGCACCAAGCGCGGCGCGAACGACCAGCTCCTGCTCTCGGCGCACCCCCCGCATGAGCGTCAGGTTGGCGACATTCGCGCACGCGATGATCAACACGAAGGCGGCCGCGCCCATCAGGAGCAGCATCGTGAGGCGCGCCCGCTGGCCGAGTATCTCCTGGAAGGGCGTCAGCGTCACCTGGAAGCCGGAGCCGGCATCGTAGGCTTCCGGATGGTCGGCGTGCGCGCGCGCCGTTATCGCCGCCACTTCCGCGCGCGCCTGTTGGACGCTCACGCCGGGCGCGAGTCGAGCTATCATCGCCGTCATGCGATGCGTGCGTCCCGTCACCATCATCGCGCTCAGATGGTGCTCGCTGTTCACCATGTTCATGAGGGCGTCGATGTGCGTCGGGTAGAAGGGCGCCGGCTGCAGCACGCCTACCACCGTGACTGCGTGGCCGCCCACGCGCAGGGTGCGGCCGACGACCGACGGGTCGCCGCCGAACCGCTTCTGCCAGTAGTCGTATGTCAGCATCATCACCGGCGCCGCGGACCTGCCGTCATCGCCCTCGTTGAAGCTCCGACCGAGCACGGGAGAAAGCCCCA
Source organism: Gemmatimonadaceae bacterium (assembly GCA_035688075.1). Taxonomy (GTDB): domain Bacteria; phylum Gemmatimonadota; class Gemmatimonadetes; order Gemmatimonadales; family Gemmatimonadaceae; genus JADGGM01. Next base: position 21,723 of record DASSNL010000227.1, on the reverse strand, counting down.
TCACCGAGAAGTAGTTGCCCGTCACGAGCCCCACGTCGACGCGCACCGCGTCGTTCTTGCCGACGAGCGTGAACGTGATGGGCGAATACTCGGCGATGCCGGCCAGCGTATGTGATCCGGACCGGAAGTCCTCGATCTCGGGAACGGAGAAGCCGATGTCCTCGCCGCCGGGGCCGCGGATGGACTGCCTCAGGTACATCAGGCGGTCGCCTTGCCGGTGTGGCAGTGGCTTGAGCATGACACCGCGCACCACACTGAAGATCGCGGTGGTGGCGCCGATGCCGAGTCCGAGCGTGACCACCACGGCGAGCGCGAAGCCTCTGGCGCGCAGCAGACTTCGAACGGCGTATCGCAGGTCGGCGATGAGCATTGAATGTCCCTGGGGGGTGGATTGGTGAACGGCCCGCGGTGCGGGCCGGCTGCAAACCTACGCTTTAGCCATACGACGAACGAGATCCGGGGAAATCGACGGGGCCGCAGCTCGTGGCCGGGATCGCGCGGGCCCACCATGGGCCCGCGCCTACCTGCATCGATATGCGAGGCCACCTGACCGAGCGCCGCACGCTGCCCTGCCCTATTTCATCGAGTTCACGTGCTCCACGAACTGATCGAGGGCGATCTCGGTCCCCTGCTGCCAACCCGACGTTTTGTTCTTTTCCACGTCGGCTTCATCCCGGTGCAGCGCCGTGAAGACGTAGCGAGTGCCGCTTCCCACGGACTCCATCGTGACGATGGCGGTTATCGGAACGTCGTCGAAGACTGCCGGCCGATAGCCGGGAAACAACATGGAGGTCCAGCTGAGCCGCTCCATCGGAACGACCTCCAGAAAGCAGCCGAGGTTGGGGAACTCCTGACCATCTTCCGTGGCGATGTCGATGCTGAACATGCCGCCCGGTCGCACCTCCAGCTCGCACTTCGCGACAGTGCCCCAGTCCCTGGGCATGTACCACTCCTTGAGGTGTTCCGGCTTCGTCAGCGCCTCCCAGACGAGATGTTTGGGAGCGTCGATGAACCGTTCGAAAACGAGATCGAGCTTCGGGTCTATGGCGAAGTGCTTGTTCATGGTTTGGATTCCCTTTCCTTGAGTTGTTTGACGTAGCTGTCGAACCGGTCCAGCCGGGCTTCCCACAACTGACGCTGCTCGGCCAGCCAGTCCTCGGCGACCTCGAACCGTTCAGGCACTATCTCGTACGTCCGCACGCGCCCCCGCTTCTTCGACTTCACCAGCCGGCTCCGTTCGAGCACCGATAGGTGCTGCACGAACGAGGGGAGCTTCATGTCGAACGGTTCCGCCAGCTCGCTGACGGAGGCCGGTCCGACGGATAGTCGCTCGAGGACTTTCCGCCGGGTCGAATTGGAGAGGGCATAAAAGACATCGTCAGCGACTGCGGATTGGACCATTGCCACACCAGTCGATTGGTTGGGTTGCAAGATCTGACGGGGAGATTGTAACACGGGATAATACTTAGGTCAATACCTAAGTATTATCCCGGATCAAAGGGCGATCGAGGCCGTAAGGCGCCAGCGTGCCCCAGGCTATGAAGCCGTTCTCATAGCCTGGGGCACGCTGGCGCCTGTAGTTCAGCTGGAGGTCAGTGGTCGCGCCCTCGTCCGGTACGCTCCTGGAGTTCGTCGATGCGCTTGGAGGCGTCCGCCTTCGTGAGGTTCTCGTCGACCGGTTCGTCCGCCTCCTGAGCGAGGGTCTTCAGGTACGAGGCTTGGGCGGCCGTCATACTTTCGTCGCCCGTCACCCACTCGTCCGGGTCCTTCTGGACGTTCTCCGACGTTGTCGGGTCGCGGTCCTTCTTCGCCATCTGGCACTCCTTCGTTGAATCGGGTCCTCAGGGGGCCGCCATTCCGGCCCGCCCGTCTCTGCACGAAGGAGTGCAGAAAGTATGCCGAAGAAATACCGAAAGCAACTTGAGCGATCTCGCCGGTTCGTAGGCGATCGCGATGGAGGCGCCCCCTGGCACGGAGACGAGCCCCATCACGGCGCAAGCTCGACGCCGGCCGACCGGCCTCGGCCGAGCGCGGGCAGCGACCAGACCAAGCCGAGCGCGACCGCGGCGCCCATGACTGCCAAGGCGAGTCCGGCGGCGGGCTTGGCCGTCATCAGGAACACTGTTCCCGTGGCCACCGCCGTCCTGAGACGCAGGGAGACGACGAGCACCGGGTCTTCGAGGCGGAAGCGGAGCGACTCGCCCTCCGTCGAAGCGGCATCGACGTCACGGGCGATCGCCGCCATACGCCGCCCGGTGACTCCCCCTCCCAGCAGGGCCAGGAGGACGAGGCCTAAGAGGCCCAAGCCGATCCACGGCTGACGGCCCGAGGAGGTCGTCGCCACCATGTAGATGCCGGTGACGAGGAGCGTTGCTGCCGACGGGGCGGCCACCCAACGCAACGAGCGAAGCACTCTGATCAACGGGCGGGCCTGCGCGACGTCCGTCGCGCGCTGCAGGGGCCCGGCGGCCGCCCATTCGATCCCCAACGCGCCGAATATTCCCAGGGCACCCATAACGTGGAGGAACAGCACGATCGTGTACAAGCTCATGGATCCGTCGCCTCGGTTGAAGTCGTGGAATCGTGCCGCGCCCCGAGCACCCGCGCGTCTCCCAGCGGGGCAATGTGCCGGAGCTTGTCCGGGTTGACGACGAAGGTCACGCCCAGGACATGCTCACCGGCGATGTCGAGCGCGGTCACGCTGAGCAACCTTCCATTGCCGTCGAGCAGAAGGGCGCCCGGCTCGCCGTTGATCTCGACGTAGCGCATCGAGGTTCTGGTACCCGCGATGCGTTGCGTGGCCCAGGTGTACATGGCGCGCGCGACATCGATGCGCCCGTGCACCGCGCGTGTGCGCATGGGGACCTTCCCGCCGCCGTCGCCGCGGAGCACTACATCCTCGGCGAGCAGCGACTCGATACCCGCGAGGTCGCCCTCGCGAACGGCGGCGAAGAAGCGCTGCGCCAGCTGGTCACGCTTCTCCCGCGAGACCTCGAAGCGCGGCCGCCGCTCGGCGACGTGACGGCGCGCCCACGTGGCGAGCTGGCGGGCGTTCGTCTCGCTCGTGCCGATCACCGCGGCAATCTCGTCGTAGGCGTAGTCGAACACGTCGCGCAGCAGGAAGGCGGCACGCTGCTCGGGCGACAGGCTCTCGAGCAGAACGAGGAGAGCGATCGAGAGCGAGTTCGACATCTCGGCCCAGTGCGACGCGTCATCGGCCGGCCCGGTGACCAGAGGCTCCGGCAGCCGGTCGCCGATGTAGCTCTCTCGGCGCGCCCGAGCCGAGCGCAGCTCGTCGATCGCGAGCCGCGAGGTCACCGTTGCGGCGTACGCGACCGGGGACTCGATCTGCTCCCCCTTCTCGAGTGCCGTGTGCACGCGCAGGAGCGCCTCCTGCACGACGTCCTCGGCCTCGGCGACGCTGCCCAACATCCCGTACGCGATGTCGAAAGCGCGAGGGCGCAGCTCCTCGAGGAGCTGATCGCGCGGCGCCGTCACGCCGCTCCAGGGTGGTTCCGGCGGCCGGTCGGTGCGGCCCGGATTGTCGTCCGGGTCGGTGACGTTCGGGCTGAAGACCATTGCATCTCCTCCTGCTGACGATCGGGTGGCTGGAACTGCCCTACGATCTGGTTCGAAGGGTGAGACGAGATACGCGGTCGATCTGTGACAGTCGCGCGCGCGGCTTCGACGGAACCCCCGATAGAAATCGCGGCCTATCAGCGGCGCCGCAACGTTCCGTGAGGTCACCACGAATCGCGCTGTGGTCGTGAAATGGAACACGGCACTTCACTCACCGGTGATAGCCGCCTCTCGTCCGAGCGTTGCGCCGCATCGGTGATATCGTTATTCGTGTCACAGCGCGACGCTACGAACAGGGAGAGGTTTCGTCTGTCCGGCGGTCGCCCAGACCTGGTGCGCAGAAGACCGTCGGCTCGAGAGTGTTCACGACTCCGGATTTCGCTGACAGCGTGTCGGGAAATCTCCCGACGGCGCCCGCGGCGCAGACTATTATCGTACGGCATTCGGGCACCATGAAGAGCGCATCACTGGCCGACCACGATCCGGAGCGAGAGGGATGACCGTAGACACGATTCGCGTCGTCCTCGCGGACGACCACGCCGTCGTACGAACCGGGCTGAAGGCGGTCTTGCGGACGGCGCCCGATGTCGAAGTGGTCGGGGAGGCGAGCAACGGCCGTGAGGCGATCGCGCTCGTAGAACGGCTCAAGCCGGACATCCTCATCACCGACCTTGCGATGCCCGACGTCGACGGCGCTGCAGTGACCAAGGAAGTGATCGCCAAGGGGCTTCCCTGCCGCGTTCTCGTGCTGACGATGCACGTCGAGGAGGAATACCTCGTCCCGCTCCTCGAGGCCGGCGCCTCCGGATACCTCGTCAAGAGCGCGGCAGACCGCGAGCTCATCGCGGCCGTGCGCTCGGTAGCGCACGGTGATACCTACGTGCAGCCCGCGGCTGGGCGAGTCCTGGCGCGCGAGCTCACGCGCAAGGATCCCGCAAAGGTGGAGCGCGAGCGGTATGAGCAGCTCACGCAGCGCGAGCGCGACGTGGTGCGCCTCGTGGCGCAGGGCTTTTCTGGGCCGGAGATCGGCGAGCAGCTCGGGATCAGCCCCAAGACAGTGGACACCTACAAGCAACGCATCGAGCAGAAGCTCGGACTCTCACACCGCACCGCGTACGTGCAGTTCGCGCTCAAGCTCGGGATCCTGGGCGCTCAACCGAAGGTGTAGGAGCTGTCCGGCTTTCCTCTCGCGAACCTCTCCGCTTCCCGTACGCACATTCCTCCATCGCCCGACTGCGGCCGATGGCGACAATCTGCATTCTTACCCACGCTCGATCGTGTGAGCGAAGCAGTGGAGGAGCGGCGTCGCATGCGAGATGGCTGGAAGGTACGGCTCGACAGCGCCCGAGGTGGCCGACCAGCCGCCTCGGAGAACGGAGGTGAGAGTATGTGGACCGGCACAAGAAGCGACTGGACCAACCAACCGCGCGAACGCGCCGTACGCGTTCCCATCGAAGGCCTCACTCTCGACGCGGATCTCTACATACCGGATCATCCACGCGGGGTCGTGATCTTCGCCGAAGGGAGTAGAAGCAATCGCAGGAGCCCCAGCAATCGGCTCGTCGCTGGCGAGCTCCAGCGGGCTGGATTTGCCACGATCATACCCGACCTCCTCACGCCGTACGAGGAACGGCAGGACGCGCGCACGGGTCGTTTCCGCTTCGACGTCGATCTACTGGCGGCGCGGCTGGGCGCGGTCACGGACTGGGCGATTTGCGAACCTGCGCTCTGGTCGCTCCCTATCGGGTACTTCGGGGGTAGCACGGGGGCGGCGGCAGGAATCATTGCCGCGGCGCGGCACCCCGGGGTAGTGCGCGCTACGGTCTCTCGCGGTGGCCGGCCGGACTTCGCGAGTCGCGCGCTCACACGGATCCGGTGCCCGACGTTGCTCATCGTCGGTGAAGACGACATCCCGATCCTCGAGCTAAACCACGGCGCCGTCTGGAAGATCGGCGGCCATCGGGTGCTCCAGGTCGTCCCGCACGCTACGCACCTGCTCGAGGAGCCCGGTGCGCCGGAGCGGGTCGCCAGCCTGGCACGGACCTGGTTCGACCAGCACCTCGCACGTCGCCGCGAGTCGGCGCAACAGGGCGCCTGGTAAGGGCAAATGTCGACGCGCACGCACGACCGACGCGCACGTGGAGCCGGCGCATCTTCGAGACAGTCCACCCGTATTACGGGTTGGACGATCGTGGCTGGCGATTTTCGATAGGCGTGCGGAAGTGCATCGGAGGTGCGACTCCACCATTCACGGGGGGCTGCAGGCGCGCTCGGGCGACACCGCGCCGATCGCCGAGCCGCGTCGTCGCGCGATACAGCGCGTCGCGTAGTGCCTTCTCGCGCGGATCGTCGATCAGCCAGAAGTCCAGCTTGTTCATCACGTACGCGTAGCCGAGCCGCGCGTCCGGGTCGGCGAAGGCAAACGAGCCGCCCGCACCCGGCGCACCGAACGCCCGTGGGCTCGAGCCGAACGAGACTTCGGGACCCGGGCGCAGGAAGCCGAGCGAGAAGTAGCTCGACACGCCCAGCACTGCATCCCTGCCTCCTGCGAGCGTGGGCGGCGCGGTGATGCGGGCGAACGTGTCCGGTGTAACCCCGAGCTCGGCGCCGCCCTCTGCCAGAGCGGAGTAGGCGCGCGCAATCGCGCGCGCGGTCCCCACACCATTTCCCGCGGGCAGTTCCACCTCGAGAGAGGAGCGCTCGTTCATGTCCAGATCCGCAACGAGCATCGACCGCCGGAGAAGCGAGTTCGGTTGGAGCACCTTCAGCAACAGCACAGGCGGCGTCGTCGGTATCGCTAGCAGAGCCCGCATCCTCGACATCGGTTTGACCTTGGCGAGTCGCTCGTCGGGTACCTCCCTTGGGAGTCCGATGTAGAACTCCAGGCCGAGCGGCACGGCGATCTCATCGTGGAAGAAGCGGCCGAGCGTGCGATGAGCGGGGTCCGCGCGGCGAATGAGCTCCTGCATGTACAACCCGATCGTCATCGTGTGGTAGCCATGACGCGTGCCCGGCGGCCATGCCGGCTTCTGTCGTGCGAGCAGCCGGGCCAGGTCATCGAGGTCGCGCAGCCTGTCTACGGTCACCTTCTCGTCGAGCAAGACCAGCCCGGCCTCGTGAGCGAGGAGCTGACGTACCGTAAGCGCGCCCTTGCCGTTCTGCGCGAACTCGGGCCAGTAGCGCGCGACCGGTGCCTCGTAGTCCAGCCATCCGCGCGCGTTCGCCACCGCGAGCGTCATCGCCGCGAGGCCCTTCGTCGTGGACATGACTACGATCATGGTGTCTTCGGTCCAGGGAGCATCACCGTCGGGCGTGCGCCGACCGCCCCAGAGGTCGACGACCTTCTCGCCGCGCCAGTACGCGGCAACGGCAGCGCCGATCTCGCCTCGTTCGGCGAAGTTTCGCTCGAATTCGGCGCGCACCTCCTCGAAGCCCGAGGCGACGAATCCATCGATGTGAGCTGTAGTGCTCGCGTCTATGCTTGCCGTACCGCGTATCGACGAGCGCCGCAGCAGTAGAATGGCCAGTACCGCCACCCAGAGCAGGGATGAGTAAATGTTGACGCGCTCGACGATTCCAAATCCCGGTGTGGGTTGCCCTGCGGCAAGTCGGGCGCCGTATGGCGCGGCCGTCACGCCCAGCACGATCATCAGCAGAATCGTAGTGAACGAATAGATTCGGAATTTCTTGTCGAGTGCGAACGCCCCGAAGCCGATGGCGAGGAGCGTGAGCAAGACGAGCACACCCGTGAGAACTATGTGCGGGGCGTCGCCACGCGCGGTGCCCGCGCCGCGCTGGTGCATCTCGAGGATAGCGGGTCCCGCGAAGCCAACCGCCGCGTACCCGATCAACAAGGCTCCCGTGATCCGCAATGCACGGCTTCGCTCGGCTCCTTCCCGGAACACGCCGGCGCCGAAGGCCAGCACCAGTACACCGTACGCGATGAAGAGCGGATCGACGAAGCGTTCAGATGGGGCGTTGATCGCCATCAATTCGCTTATCGCCTGCGATGTGAAGCTGTAGCCCTCGTACCGCAGGCCGCCGAGGACGTCGGTTGCCACGTAAAGCAGCGACGAGAGTATGCCGCAGATGAGTAACACTCTTTGCATCATCCCTCCCCGAACCCGCCGATTCGTCGGCACGACATTGTCGTGCGGGATCGCGATCGTCATCATCATGCCCTCCAGGCCGCTCGCCGCGCCGATCGCGCTGCCCATCGCACGATCGTCCGTGCTGCGCCTGCGAGCGGCTGCTCCGCACCAGTCGCTCGCCCGCGCACGCTCCGCTCTCAGAACGCCACCGCGCCCTCCACCATCACACCGTCGAACTTGCCGCCGTGGCGGATGTCGCTCGTCGGGAAGCGGCCATAGGTCTGCCGCACGTACTCCACCTTGGTGAGCACTCCGGGCATTATGAACCAGCCACCGGCGATCTGCAGGCGCTTGGCATTCACATCGCTGTCCATTCCGGCGAGCCGGCCGCTCGCGGTGTTGTAGCGCGCACCCACGTACATCTGCTCTCTGGGAAGGAAGCGATAGACCACGTCTCCCGCGTACTGGTTCCACGTCCGGTTCCTTGGCTCGTTCGCCGCGGCACCGCGGGCGGTCTCGATGTTCCCGAAGAGCTCGAGCCCACGGATTTTGATGAACGGGTTGAGAACCATCGCCCTCACGTTGCTACGGAAGCCTGGCTGTATGGAGCCCGACCACGCCTGCGAGCTCTCGCTCGACTGCGTGTTCTCCATCACGTCGTAGTAACGCGATCCGGCACGGTCGCCGCTGTAGAGCGTGTTGTTGACCGACTTCTTCGTATAGTACATCGAGCCGGTGAGGCGGACGCGGACGTCGGGGTTCACCTGCCGGTCGTAGCCGAGCTTGGCGATGTAGCTGGGCGAGCGCTTCTCGGGGGCAGTCACCTGGCCGTGCACCTCCCCGCCAGTCACGCCGCCCATCATCAGCACCCCGCCGCCGCGCAGATATACCTCACCGCCGATCTCCGTGGTGAACGCATCCATGATCAGGTTGCCGACGAACGGGTTGTAGATCGTGTTCCCGTTGTCGCTGCGGCGGAAGTGCTGGTCGCCGTAGTTCACCTCGAAGTGCCCGGCCTTGACAGTCACGAAGTGCATGATCAGGTCGAGCATGTCGTTGTCGAACGGGAGGTCATCTACCAGGAGGTAGCCGTCCTTCACCCAGGTCTCGTCGTGGTGCCGCGAGGACATGTACGTGGTGACGGCGACGCGGATTCCCTTCGCCATCTGCGCGTTGAGGTACAGGTTCGCGACCGCATTGTTGAATCCCGCACCGATGCCGACCAGCTGATTCAGGTTGACTGTGTCCGCCATCTTCGGCAGGGCGCTGTTGCTGTGGTGAAGATCCTGGAACTGCTGTGTGAACGAGGCGCCCCAACCGAGCTTGAACCCGGTATACGTGACGGTGTCTTCCTTGGGTGTCTCGAACATGTTGATACCGCGCTGGTCCACCGGACGCATGTGCTGGTGGACGATCGGCGGAGCGCTGCTCACGGACTCCTCCGGCTTCTTCGCGGGCGTCTCGGGCTTCCGCCTGAGCGTCGTCAACGTGGTCGAATCCTTCGTCGTCGAATCGATAGTGCTCTTTGGCGTGCCGCTGGCCGTGTCAGCCGCATCGCCCTGTTGCGCCCGGAGGGGTGCAAGACCCAGCAACGCCGTGGAAGTCAGGGCAATGATCACGCGAGTCGTGTGCATGGAACGTCGTGGTAAAAGTTGGATCCTGCTCTATTCGCCGGTTTCAGCTCCGGCGGGACACCATTTCGTGGTGCAGCAGATGCCTCACTCCTTGAGCAACAGGTCGAAGTTGACCTTCACCGGATCGTTCACCTTGAACGCACCCATCATGAGCTTCGGAGGCTTGAGGCCGTAGTCGGTCATGCGCAGTTCGTACGCACCGGCCACCTGCAGCACGCCATCGGCGACAGACTTGGTGGTGGCGTCGATGGCGACCTGCTTTTCGACGCCGCCGAGCTTCAGCGTTCCGTTCAGGAGCGCGCTCGCGCCGTCGCCCTCGTGCGTCAGCTCGTACGACTGGAGGCGGAACTCGATCGACGGATTCTCCTCCGCCTTGATCGCTTTCAGCATGTGCTCGTTCATCTTCCTGTTGTCGTTGTCGCAGTCGAGACTCTTCGACGGTACGGTGACCACCACCGTGCGCACCGCCTTCTCCCCCGCGACCACGCGCTGCACCACCTGGCCCTGCTCGGTCTCCACTTGCACGCCGAGCTCCTTCGCCTCGCACGCGAAGGGGCGAACGTTGGACGTGCCCTCGACCCAGAGGCGACTCTCCGGCTGCAGTGTGAGCACGGGTGCCAGGCCGGCGAATGCGGCCAGCGCGGGGCTCAGCATCAGGAGGATGCCGATCGTCCGATTCTTTGTGATGCGCATCTGGAAGCGCTCCGTTGAGGTTCCTTCAAAGAGTCGCGCAGCTCGCACGACTCGGGCATGAATTTCGGACTACCAGACTCCCTTCGCTGTCGGACGCACTACGGAACGAGATGCGCCAGAGCGCGGACTCCGCTGTACGGGATACTCCGACGAGGCGCGCGGCCTCATTGCCTCTCCGCGGTGCACGACGCCGATGGGTGCTCGTACGACTCGAGCGAGAAGGTTACGAGTCCCACGTTCGGCATCGCACTCTCGATGCGCACCGGGATACGGCAGGCGTCGTCGCTGAGGTAGAAGCGGAGCCTTCCCTCACCCTTGTAGTGTTCCGGGTCGCGGACACGCATCTCGACCAGCACGGTACGGAACTCGCCGGCTGCGGTGGAGAGCGCGTCGCGGGAGATCACGCGGACCGTGGTGGGGTTCCGCTGCGGGTCGTAGTAACGGTCGAAGGTGTACGTCGAGTCGGTATCGAGCGCGAGCGAGCGGACGAAATAGATGAACGACAGCTCGTCGAGCGGCGCATCCGTTGGGCTCTCACCCGACTTGCCGTGCTCCGTCTCCCAGCGCCGCTCCTCCGGGTAGAGCTCCACCTGCTCGTCGTGCTTCGAGAAGGGGCGTCGCTCCGATGCACGGAATCGCAGAGCGGCCATGCGATCGGGGTCGAGCCACGACTCCGTGACGTTCTTTCCCTTGATCGGCCCGACTCCCGCCTTGACATCGAAGCGGAGGTGGTAGGCCTCCCTACCACGCACATCCACGGGGCCGTCCACGGACATCGTTCCGTGCCCGCCGACCCCGTTCGCGTTCACCTTGTACGAGAGACGCTCACCCACCGAAAAGGGGAGTCGGACGCGGTCCGCTACGCGTGCCGTCGCTCCGCCCGCGACCAGCGCGATGGTCAGAGGCCACACTGCCTTCCATGCACGCATGTCTCCTCCAGTCACTGGGCCAATACCGTGATTCACTTCGTTGCATGGACGGTAAGTCCGGCACGCGGCGCGGAATGTCGGCGGCTGTCCGAAATAGTGTCCGGGGATCACCGACAACGGACACGGATTCTCCCCTTGAATGCCGCAGGCCGGCACGGCGGAGTACACGCGGAGCTCGCCGCATTGGTCGGCGAGCAGAGCAAGTTTGCTTGTACGGCTTTTCCTCAGCGTGCTTCGCGGTTCACTGACAGACACGCGCTCCGACGACGGTCAGATTGGTCCACGTACCCCGGCAAAGCGCGAAAGCGGCGCCGGGCGTCCTGTGATCCACAGGATGTGAATGGACCAGACGATGGCTCATCAGTCAGGAGTTTACCCATGTACGCTCGAACGACTTCGCCGACTCCGGCGATTCAGGACCTACGCGCTGAAACGCTGCGACTGCCTACGGGCCCCATCATCGTCGCGACCGATGGCACGCCGGACTCGGACTCCGCCATCATCGGGGCGCAGCTGTTCGCGTCTCGTACCCAGGCTCCGGTGCAATTGGTGACGGTGCTCGAGCCGGACCCCGTCTACGGCTTCGACATGGGCAGCCTACCCGCGGAATCCACGATCTACGGGCCGCGGAGGAGGCTGCAGCGCGAGTTGGTCCACGACCAGCTCCGCCGCCTCCTTCCCGCGAGCACCCAGACCCAGGTAAGCACGCTCGATGGAAACGCCGCGCAAGTGCTGGCTCGCGAGGCACACGACCGCCACGCACGCGCGCTGGTACTTGGACGCGGGCGGCATGGAGTTGTCCATCGGCTGCTGCTGGGCGAGACGGTGCTCCGCGTCCTCCAGCTCGCAGATGTGCCGGTGTTCGCCGCCGAGTCCGGGATCTCCGGCCTCCCCAGGCGCATCCTGATCGCCACTGACTTCAGTTCGTACAGCGTGTATGCCGCGCGGGTCGCACTCTCCATGGTAGACCCCGACGCCACCGTCCTCCTCGCGCATGCTGCGCCCAGGAACGATCACCTCGAGGCCGAGCTGGAGCGTGTCCGCCGCGAGATCGGTGCCGAGCACATGCAGGTGCAGACGGTCGTGCTGAGCGGCGATCCGGGAAGCGCGCTGGTGGATTTTGCCGCGAGCTCCAATGCGGACCTCGTGGTGTCGGGTACTCATGGCTACGGATTCTTCAATCGGCTCATCCTCGGCAGCGTGGCAACGCAGCTCGTGCGCGGTGCTCCGTGCTCGGTTCTGATCGTACCGGGGTCCGCCGCCGCCCGCGCGGCGACTCGCGAGCGTGCCGGCCATGGCCACACGCGCTCCGTGCCGGCCGACGAGTGGTCCCGCGCGCTGACCACCTTCACCCGAAAGAATGCAGGACGGCAGTGCTCGGCCGAAATCGACGATCAGCAACTCGGTGCACAGATGCAGGGCAACTCGCTGCCGCTGATCGGCGCCGCGTTCGATCACCATGGCAACGAGGTCCAGCTCATGTTCGGTGCGGCTGGTCTGGCGGGCAGATATCTGAGTCACGTGGTGCCGGACGTCACTGCAGTGGAGATCCTGGCCGATTCGGATGGGCGGGATCGCGCGCTCCGTGTGATGAGCGGCAGCGGATCCACGTTGCTCACCTTCGTTCGTTGACTGAGCTTCGCGCTGGAGCGACGACAGGAGCACCGCGTGCACTCCTGGCAGCGGCGCGCCCGTCCGCCGAGTGTGAAGCGGCGAGCGCACGGGCTTACCAGACCGTGCGAGTCACCGCATCTTTGGCATGCTGGTGACGCCGCGCTCCCACCGTCGTCGAGCGCGGCAATTTCCCCGCTCGCGAGTGAGGGTCGATTGCCCGACTCCACCCCCCAGACCGAGGACCGGGATCGTGCGGCAACCCCCGGCTCGGACACGCCACTGGAAGCGCCGAAGCTTCCGGAAGAACTCTTCCCCGGGATCATCGCCATCGCGGCCGAAGCGGTGATCTGCGTGGATCAGGAGCAGCGCATCGTCCTTTTCAATCAGAGCGCCGAACGTATCTTCGGCTACGCCTCTTCGGAGGTCATGGGTGAACCCCTGGGGATCCTGCTGCCTGATCAAACTCGCTCGCTGCACTCGAAGCATGTCGAGCAGTTTGGCAGGTCGCCGGAAGGGGCCCGCCGCATGGGGGAGCGTGGCGAGATCAAGGGGAGACGGAAGAGTGGCGAGCTCTTTCCGGCGGAGGCATCCATATCGAAGCTGGATGTGGCAGGGCACCGCATCTACACTGCTGTGCTGCGCGACATCAGCGAGCGCAGACGCGCCGAGGCCGAGCTTGCGCGGCTAATTGATCGAGAGCGCGTCGCGCGCGACGCAGCCGAGACGGCGGAACGCCGATCCGCATTCCTGGCCGATGCGGCCGCGCTGCTCGACGCATCGCTGGATTACGAAACTACTCTGCAGAATCTGGCCGACCTGGTAGTCCCCAAGCTGGCCGATGTTTGCTTCATAGACGTGATCGACCACGAGGGTGCGAGCCGCCTGGCGTCGGCTGCGACCAGCTTGGAGCTGAGTCATACCGCGCACGCTCTCCACCAGTTCCCGCGCCACTCGGACGAGCCATACCTCACGCGTGAGTCCATCGTCTTCGGCAGATCGGTACTGGTGCGCCAGGCCACGGAGAGCGCGCTCGCGAAGGTCACACAGCACCCGGATCACCTGCGCCTGCTGCTCGCGCTGGGCGCGCGCTCGTACATGACCACGCCGCTTCGGGCGCGCGGGCGTACGCTCGGAGCCATGGCCTTCATCGCAGCCGGAGAGTCACGAGCCTACACGCAGAACGACCTCGCGTTCGCCGAGCAGCTCGCGAGTCGTGCCGCGATGGCGGTGGATAACGCCCGGCTCTATGGCGAGGCGCAGCGCGCCACTCGCCTGCGCGACGAGCTACTCGGCATCGTCTCGCACGACTTGAGAAACCCCCTCAGCGCCATCAGCATGTGCGCCAGCGCGCTCGAGGAGGAAATGCCGGCTGCCGGTGAGAGCCTCCGTTACATGGTCAGCACCATCGCCGAGTCGGCAGGATGGATGAACCGTCTGATCCAGGATCTGCTCGACATGGCAAGCGTGGAAGCGGGTCGCCTATCGATCGAGCGGAGCGCGGTGGACGTCGATGACATCCTCACGCCGGTGGAGAAAATGTTCTCCCCGGCAGCGAAGAACGCCGGCGTGCGCCTGGCGATCGGCTCCGAGCATTCGCTGCCGACTGTCATGGCCGACAGCGAGCGGATCATCCAGGTAATCGCTAATCTCCTGGCGAATGCACTCAAGTTCACTCCCTCCGGGGGCGAAGTTGCAGTACACGCCGAAGCATGCCCTGACGATCCGAAACTGGTTCGCTTCGTAGTTCGTGATAGCGGATGCGGCATTCCCCCGGAGCAGCTGCCGCACGTGTTCGACCGCTTCTGGCAGGCACGCCGCGGCGCGAGCCAGCGCGGCACCGGGCTGGGCCTGGCCATCTCGAAGGGAATCGTGGAGGCGCACGGTGGAACGATGGACGCCGAGAGCGAGGTGGGTCGCGGTAGCACCTTCAGGTTTACGCTCCCCGCGGCGTCTTAGAGAGTGGTTACCGCGACCGCCTCCGGCGTTCGTTGCGCCTCAGCGAACCGATCAGCAAACCGGCGGACCTGCTCCCAGTCCGTGTACTCGTAGTCCCGCGTGGTATCCGCAGGGCCTCCCTCCTTCTGGGAGATCCGCTTGATCAGCCAGCGCACGGGGAGCGGGTACTTCGTGTAGGCCATCGCGCCCGCCACGGACTCGGTCATCGCCGGCTGCCAGCCGGCCTCCCGCACGAAATTCGCGATGTACTGCTTTGCCATCGTACGCGGCGCTTCGTCGGGGCTGCACTCGGCTCCGCTCACCGAGCAGAACGCAGAGGGGATCCGCAGCAGCTCGTCGCGATTGGCGCGAACGAAGCGGCGGATCGAACGCTGGTGCTTCCCGAAGTTGACGGATGCGCCGACGATCACACCATCGAACGATGCGGGAGCGATTCGGCGGGGGAAGTCGCCCACGTTGGTGACGAGCACGCTGGCGCCCGCCGCACGCAGTCGGTCGGCGATGGATTGGGCGACCTTGGCCGTCTGCCCGTAGTGGCTAGCGTAGACTATAAGAATGCGACGCGGCGACATGGCATCCTCCTGGTGTATGCCCTGGGAGATTAGCCAGCCGCCCGGTTCTGCACATTCGGGGAATGCCGGATTCGGTGTCGGGGTCCGACCTACGACAATTTGGTAGGAGTTACCCGGGTCCAGTGCGAAGGCAGCAGAAGGCGCCGCTTCGCGCTGCGCTGGGAAGCGCTCTGCGCGCGTGAAGCCGAGTGACCACGGGCTCGCGTATTCGGCGAGCGCGGCAAGCCTGAGGCAGTCTTCTGATCGCACGAAAATGTGCCCCATTGCGACCCATGCGCTCGCGCACATCATGCGCCGATATGTCGCTGGGTCGGCGCACTCCATCACCCCCGATGAGGATTGCGCGTACAGGAAAACAAAAGTATCGTCTCCCTGGGCAGGGCGCAGCACGAGCATGCTCCCCGCTCACCCACCGCAGTCCGCTCCCGGACATCTTCTCCATTTGCGACATTGCCAACTGCTCCCGCGTGCTGTGTCGAGCGCCCGATGCGAGTATCGCAGTCGCAGGCCACCCGACTGGTAGCCCGCCTCTCGGTCACGGCGCTCGTCATCGTCGGCACGGCCTGCGGTGATTCCACCGCTCCCCGGCAGGCGGTCACCGTATCAATATCAGTTACGCGCGTCGACCCCCCGGTCATCCTCGGGGACGATAGTCAGCCCCGCATAGCGTGTGACGTGGAGTTCAGCGCGACGGCGAGCGGCGGCGACGGCTCCGCGAAGTGGCTGGACGCGAAGGGGCTGTGGTACGCCGGTATCGACCGGTCAACACCGTTCGACTCGGCCACCTGGTCCGCGAAAGAAATTCAAACGTCATGGGACGAGACGGGAATCGGCCCGGGCCAGACGCAGCGGGCGACATGGACTTTCTACGCTGGCGCGCCCTTCACGACGTCTCTCGAGTTCCGCTACCAGCCCGTGAATGGAGGCGTAGCTGGAGACGAGGAAACAGCTACCGTGGAGTTCACCTGCGGACCCGCTCCATCAGCTGGCACTCCGGACCCCACGGTCACCACGCTCGCCACTGGACCGATGCCCGACGTGCTGGAGCCGAGCGACACGCTGACGGTTGAATATGCCGCCGCCAGTCCCGCGGGGCTCTGGCAGACCGCCGTCGTACTGTCCGGGCCGTGTGAGGTCCATCAGCTGTTCGCCGAGCGGTTGCAGCCGAACGTGAACCGCTCCACGCGCATTCCGATTCCGCCGGAGTGCGAGCTCGGAGTGCCACTGGTGGTTACGGTGATCGCGGAGGATGCCGGGCTACGAACGAGCGGCCGCGTGCTCCGGACGAACGCGGTACTCGTGGACGAAACCCCGCCTGCGCTATCGGCTCTGTATTTCCCGCCCGCCGGCACGGGTATACCCGCCTATTCTTCCGGATACTTTTTTGGTGGTGACTCGATCCCGATCTGGCCCCTGGCAGCGGATAATCACGCGCTCAACGAGCTTTCCTGGGAGGTGTTGCCAGAAGAGGTGGGCCTCAATGGCTCCCTGCCGCTCGCCGGATCGCGAGCCTCTCCGACGATTCTCGTCCACCTTCCGCTCGAGGCATCCGGCGCAATCCAGATTCGACTCCGCGCTCGCGACGCCGTCGGCCTGGAGAGCGAAGCCATAAGCACTGCACCTGGCGCCATTCACGTCTACCCCACCCTCGATCGTCCGACCGCGTCGGCCCGCGTTGACGGTCAAACCTATGGCGCCATCGCCGATACGAAGCGTGGTGTCGTATATCTCCTGCAGTCGAACGCGCACCGCATCGCGGTTCTGTCGCTGGCGACGATGACGGTAGCCGGGACGATTCCCCTACCCGCCTCCAACTTCGCAACTGGATTCGATAACACGGCCAGCGGTGATTCGCTGGTGGTCGTCCTCCCCGCGACGGGCGCGCTCGGTGTCATCGACCTGCGGGAGTCGTCCCCGCAGACGACCGTCATTCCTCTCGAGCTGCTGAATCCAGACAAGAAGCAGGTGCCTTCGCAGGTTCGAGTGCTCTCCAACGGGAAGGCATTCGTGACGCTCGAAGGGCTTGGCGAGAGCGCCTTCCAGCTAATCGACGTGGATCTCGCGACGGGTGAACAGCATCTCCGCACCGACGCCGGGAACGGCGGCCAGATCATCGCCGCGATGGGACGCTCACTCGATCACAAGGTGCTCGTCGTGAACGGTGGCGCTGGCGCATTCCAGCGTTACGACATTGCCACGGACCACTTCGGTCCAGGCAGATCCCCGAAAGCAGGTGGGCTGCCCGTACTCGACGCAACCGGGCAGTACGTCGCGGTGGGGTTCGACATCTACGACGAGTCCCTGCAGTACCTTCGAGGCGTGGACTCACCTGTGCTTCCGGCAACCGTGCCGACCGTTCTCTCGCCGGATGGCCAGATGCTCTATCAACTGCTATCGGGCACGGGGGTTCTGCGATCGCGCGTGAGCGACGGTATCATTGTCGACCGGGCACACAACCCGATCAGAGGGCTGCAGCTGTGGATCTCCGATGACGGGACATTGATCGTGACCGCGGGATTCGACGACGAGAATCCGTCGAACATCAGTACGATCGACATGAGGTAGTGGCATCGTCGCGCTAACCGTCGAAGCGGTCCGCGTATCGCTGCGCGCTTAGCTCGCACGATCGAGGAGACGAAACTGCTTGCCGGACGTGATCAGCCGCCGGCCCGCGTCGACCTGGCCGTAAATGTTCCAGAACAATACGCCGCGCACACGTCCATCCCGGAGATAGTAGACGACCCCTTCCCTACAGGGGTGCTTCCAGTCCTCGACCATCTCCAGCCGCGCATCCAGCTCCCCCACGGCTTCGTAACTCGTCTCGAAAAGGTCGGAGTAGAAGAATGGCAGGTGTTCGTACGAGACGGTCCGGCCCGCCATCGCGACGCCCGCATACGCCCCCGTGCTGTTGGCGTTGTCTTCGTGTTCGACCCGGCGCCACCGATCCAGGGCAGCGCTGTAGATGGAGGCCACGTCTCCCGCCGCATAGATGTCGGGCTGGCTCGTGCGGAAGGACGCGTCGACACGGATGCCATCATCCACATCCAGCCCCGCTGCCCGTGCCAACTCGACGTTGGGTTGAACGCCGATCCCCGCTATAACCCCATCGGCGACGATCGCTCGCTCGTGTCCAGTGTGGATGTCGTGAACGGTCAGCACAGGGTTCCCCGCGCGCGCCTCGCAGCCGATCACCTTCGCTCCAGGCACCAACTCGATGCCCTTCGCTCGAAAGAACGCGTTCAGCGATCCCGCCAGGTCGGCTGGATACGTGCGGCTGCCAATGGCGTCGTCCGGGAAGACCAGCGTGACCTGCTTGCCATTCATCGCCAGGGCAGCCGCCATCTCCGTCCCAATGAACCCGCTTCCGATGACGACGAAGTGATCCCCATGCTCCGTCAGTACCCGCACGCGCTTGTAGTCATCGAGCGTGCGAAAGTAGATGATGTGCTCACCACCGAACGGCAGGCGGCGCGGCGTGCTGCCGGTGGCCAGCAGCAAATTGCTGAAACGGTACACCGTGCCCTGGTCATCCGTGACCTGCTTGCGCTGAGCGTCCAGCGCTCGGGCCGTCCGCGCCTGGTGGAACGTCACCGTACTGTTGTCGGCCGTCCGCCAGATGCTGCTCGACGGTTTGCCGCGCCAGAGCCACTTGGACAGTGGCGGTCGGTCGTAGGGCGGATACGGCTCGGCGGTGATCACCCCGATGGAGCCGGTCGGGTCCACTTCGCGGATGCCCGAGATGGCCGCGGCCGACGCCATTCCGCCTCCGACGATCAGATAGGTATAGTCCGGCATCTGCGTTCTCCCGACCAAGGCAACACGGGATCGCGATGGGCGTCCGGAGCTCCGGTATCGGTTGCGCTGCGGGCGCTCGACAGCTGGTATGTATATGATCGGTACGAGCGAGCGAGAGTGGTATCGCCGCGCCCTCGGTTCCATATACCCCTACGACGCACACGTAGCGCCGGCCCGCCTGGCCGCAGCCTACCTCGTGGCGAACACCCGGCCGGGAACGGTAATCATACTGCACGAGGGAGGAAACGGTGGCCGCCGCGCGGTGCAGGTATTGCGGAGAGTGCTCCCTGCGCTGATTGCAGGTGGGTATCGAATGGTCACCCTCACGGAGCTGGATTCGCTCGGGCGTACCGCCGGGATGCCAGCCGCGAGTGTGGAGACGGGTAGAGTGTCTGTTGCAAGCGGCCCTGATGAGCTGGTGTCCCGGAGCCATTCTCCCCCGCGTGATGTCATGTCCGAGAGCGGACTTCCCGGGTCCCGGCTCCTCGCGGTCACCGAGGAAGAGCTGCAGCGCATCGTGCTCGACGTGCACGATGGCCCGGTACAGGACCTCTTCGCCGCGCTCGCCCAGCTCACCGCGCTGCGAGCACGGCTCGAGGCCGATGGCGCTCCGACCAACTACATCGCTCCTGTAGCACGGGCGGTAGAGGGCGTCGAGGCGGCGCTCGACGACATCCGCCGGACAGTGAGCACTTTCCGCACACCCGACCTGGGGCAGCGTGGTCTTGCTGCCGTGGTCGAGGAGCTGGTGGCGGGTCACGAAGCGCGCACGGCGAGCAACGTCGAGCTCACCATCGAGTCCGAGCTGCCGGCAGTGTCGCTCGCCGCGACCGTCGCCGTGTACCGGATCGTACAGGAAGCTCTGTCGAACGTCGAGCGGCACGCCGGCGTCAAGAACGCGCAGGTGCGCCTCTGGGCGGAGGGCGCCCGGTTGTGCGCCGAGATAGTCGACGCCGGGCGCGGCTTCACGCCGCCGATGCTGTACGGTCCCGAAGCCACCAATCACCCGGCACACATCGGGCTTCGCGGTATGCGCGAGCGCGTCGCGCTGGTGAACGGCATGCTCAGCGTGGAGAGCCGTCCCGGCGGCGGGACTCGCGTGCACGTGGAGGTGCCGCTGAATGCCTGACGCTGCCACTCGGAACGCCGTGCAGCCCGTGCTGCGGCTCGTGCTGGCCGACGACCACGCGCTCGTGCTCGACGGGCTCCGGATGATGGCCAACACCGAGGGCGACTTGCACGTGGTGGCGACGGCCACCGACGGCGAGCGCGCGCTCGAGGCGGTGCGAAGGTTCCACCCCGATGTCGCGGTGCTCGACGTGCAGATGCCGAACATGGATGGGCTCGAGTGTCTGACGAAGATTCGCGCCGAGGTACCTTCCACGAAGGTGCTCCTCCTCTCTGCCTTCGCGGATCCGGCGTCGTTGCGGGCTGCCGTGGACCGCGGCGCCGATGGCTATGCCCTGAAGACCGACCCGCCTCAGGCTACTATGCGTGCGATCCGCGAGGTGGCTGGTGGGCGGCTGGTCTTCCCAGCCTCGATGCGCCGGTGGCTGACTGGTCCTCGCGGCGCGGATCCCACGGCGCTGACCAATCGTGAGGAGGCGGTGCTGCAGCTGGTAGCGGAGGGCCGCACCAACGCGCAGATCGCAGAGGCCGTGTTTCTCAGCGAGAACACGGTGAAGTTCCATCTTCGCAACCTGTTCGCGAAGCTGGGCGTGACCAACCGAACCGAGGCCGCCGCAAAGCTACGCGAGCTTCGGTAGAGTGCGTCGAGGTACCGACGCGCGATCCGTGTCGCTCTCGAGGGCGGCGTCCCATGCGTGCAACTCCCATGTGCTCCTCCGTGTTCCTCCCTGTTCCTCGCACCCACCCGAACGGGTAGCTGCCCATCCATACGGACAGCCATCGATCTACCCGCACGGGTGTGCTGCGCCGCGGGCGCGGCGGGCCATTCTTCCCGCCACCGTCGAACACGAGAAGACACATGGCCCTGATCACACCGAACGCAGCCACGATACCGCACAAGGTCGCGACATCGAACAACAAGAAGAGCCGCTGGTCTGCCGGCGTGGCGCCCTATGCGGAGATGGGGTATTACAACCCCGACTACGAGCCGAAGGAAACCGACATCCTCTGCGCCTTCCGGTTCGTGCCTCAGGATGGGGTGGAGCCAACCGAGGCCGCCGCCGCCGTCGCAGGCGAGTCGTCGACCGCCACCTGGACAGTGGTCTGGACCGACCGCCTCACCGCGCACGAGCACTTCCAGGCGAAGTGCTACAATGTGGTCCCGGTTCCCGGCAGCGATCAGTACATCGCCTACATCGCGTACGCTCTCGATCTGTTCGAGGAGGGTTCGATCGCGAACCTCACTTCATCGATCATCGGGAACGTGTTCGGCTTCAAACCGCTCAAGTCGCTCCGCCTCGAGGACATGCGCATCCCGCTGCATTACACGATGACCTTCCAGGGTCCGGCCCACGGCATCGTGATGGAGCGCGAGTACCTCAACAAGTACGGCCGGCCGCTCCTCGGCGCGACCACCAAGCCGAAGCTCGGACTCTCGGCGCGGAACTACGGTCGCGTCGTGTACGAGGCGCTCAAGGGCGGCCTCGACTTCGTGAAGGACGATGAGAACGTCAACAGCCAGGCCTTCATGCGCTGGCGCGACCGCTACCTGTTCTGCATGGAGGCGGTGAACAAGGCCGAGTCGATGACGGGGGAGATCAAGGGCCACTACCTCAACGTCACCGCGGCGACGATGGAGGACATGTACGAGCGAGCCTCGTTCGCGAAGGAGCTCGGCAGCGTGATCGTCATGGTCGACCTCACGGTGGGCTACACGGCGATCCAGTCGATG
>DASSNL010000214.1:0-7644 GCA_035688075.1 Gemmatimonadaceae bacterium | reverse complement strand
AATCGATACGGCCGGCTGCTCCGGCCGTATCGATTCACGATTCCAGACCTGACCCCGTAGATTCGTCAAGACCCGACCCCATCCGGCTCTATCAGATTCTCGGCCGCCAACGACTCCACCAGCGACGTCACTGCCTCGCAGGCTGCGGTGCGAGAGACGTCGTACTCGTCGAGGAGCATGGAGATGATCTCCTCGACGGATAGGCCTTCGCGGATGAGCGCCCAGACACGAGCGCCGGTGTCGTTGAGCGAGAAGTACTTCTTGGTCTGGATGTCGAGCACTACCGCACCGTCGCTCAGCGTGGCGAACAGTGCGTCTCGAGCTGGCCGATATCTGGTGTGCATGCAGCCTCGGTAAGCGTCGTCGCTATGAGGTGTAGCTGCTGCGGGGAGTGCTCGAGGCGGAACACCGGCACCGTGTTGACCAGCGCCGCGAGCGCGGTGAGCTGCCGCGCTGCGTGTGCGTCGTTCAGCAGAACCGTCGGCGACTGCCGGATCAGCATGGCGAGGGCCTCGGTGGGCGACGCGGGAGCCAGCGCGTCGCGTGTAGACTGGCGGATCAGTGCGAGAGCGCCGACCCGCGTGGCGCTCGCGAACCCTGCCGGCGCCGTCACGGGAGCGCGATGCCGCGGATCCGACCAGTCCACTCGCTCCGAGTAGCCACCCAGCTCTGGAAAGCTGCTCGAGAGCTCGATGCTCACCTGCATCGGCTCGCACCACGGATGCGCGATCACGCCGTTGGCCACCTGCTCGATCGGCACACCATCGTCGCCGAGTACCTGCCAGCCCGCGCGGGCGAGCGAGTAGGTGAGCGTGGACTTCCCACTGCCGCTCTCGCCGGCGAGGAGCCAGGCACGCCCATCTCGTCCCACGACGCCGGCCGCGTGCACGTGAAAGATCCCGCGCTCCCTGAGCTGGAAGATCGCGCCGAGCCGGCGGAGCTCGCGTCGGGCCTCGGCCGACGCGCTCCGGTAGCCTCTCCCCGGAGAGAGGCGGCCCTGGCGCAGGCGCAGCTCCGCGCGCTCCTCGGTGTGCATCAGCAACGTCCCGTCAGCGGAGGTGATCCCATCGATGGGTCCGTACCGCCAGGGCGTGTGCGAGGAAGTCACAGGCACTTGCCGGGACGCTGCTGACTTCTGCTGCATCCTGGAAGCTGCACGAGATCGAAGCTCACGCCCGCAGTGCTGAGACCGAGGAAGCTCTGCGAGAGGAGCATCAGCGATTCGTGCTGCACGAGCCGCGGCGCGCACCAGGCGCGCTTGATGCCGGCGATTTTCTGTTGGAGCATGGCTGGTTGCCGAGCCGGGGGCGCTGTCGCGCCGGAGGGCGATGGGGCGGGGTTGCGGGAGGGGGAAAATTAGCGGGTGTTCATTAGACGACCCTAATGAACGGACGTTACAATACCGCGTACCCCCCCCTCTCCGGAAGGGCGGAGCCAGCCGGTCTCCCCTCCTTCTGCGTGCGGTCTCAGTAGGTGATCTGGATGCCCGATGTCAGGAGCCGGTCGGTCTTCTCGAAGCCTGGCTCGGGGAGGTTATCGAAGCGGACCACGTACGAGATCTTGAGCCCGATGTGCGACGAGATGGGTGCCACGAGCGCCGTCTCCGTATTCAGCCGCAGGTTCTTCGACCTTTCCAGGTCGGGGAGCACTTCCGCCGATTGAAGGAAGTACGCCGTCTCGGTGAAGAGGTGCTTGTAGGTGGAGGCGATGCGCGCCGAGGGGAAGTCGTCGTGAACTCCATCGGTGGAGAGCTGCTGGATGAAGGAAATTCCGGCTTCGCCGTCGAGGGTGTTCTTCGACTGGGCAACGAGGTGCGCCAGGAGCCCGGTCCCCTCCTCCCAGCGCCGATCGATCCCGGCAAAGGCATTCCGGTCCCACCCGGCGAGCGCGTAGATGGCGAGCCGCGCACCGATCTTCCGGTCACCGCGGAGTGACGCGGACCAGATGCTGGTGTTGGTGACTCCCTCGTTCCGGCCGTACACCACATTGAAGAGCTGCGTGAGTCCCCACTCGCCGGCCTTGTAGTCGATGCGGTCGCCCACGTTGACCGTGGTGACGTTGGAGTTGCCGGCCGTGTTCACCAGACCCACGGTACCTGTGAACTTGACCGGACCGGTGGTATCGGGTTGCTGCGCCCGTAGCGTTCCAACCGTGAGCAACAATGCGGCGGCCGCCACCGCGGAACGGCGGCTCATAGGGGTAAGCATCGTGTCGAAGGTCTCCCTCGGTAATTCGGGTTCGGCCCACGGGGGAGGTGGGCGGCGTGCAGGAGCTGTGGCGCGGCCTCGTGGCCGGCGCGATCTCGTTGCGCGGCCGTTTCAGAACGCTTCAGGCCGCCTCGATGTTTCCCCTAGCTCGCCACCAGCGGATCGTCGCGCTCCCAGATCACCAGGCCGCGCACCACCGCGCCGTGCGCGTGGAGCGCCGCCATCAGCTCCTCGAGCCCGAGGACTCGGGTGCGCGCCGTGCGCACGCAGACGACGGCGGGCATCCGCGCGCTCGTGGGGATCGGCATCGTGCCGTGCCGCGAGATCGGCATGCTGACCACCACACACTCGTAGCGGCGTGAGACGCGCTCGAGGATGTCGGCGAGTCCGGCGTCAGCGGAGTCGAGCCGTCGCCCGCGCCCCGAGGGCATGAGGCCGAACGACCCGCCGGGGATCACGTCCATGGTGCGGTCGCGATCCACCACCACCGAGCTCACCGCGGCCGACCAGTCGACATCGCCCGCGATCACCTTCGCGAGACCGGGCTCGCGCGGCACGCGCGTGATGGTCGCCAGCGAGTTGGTCTCGAAGTCGGCGTCGACGAGCAGCGTGGTGCGCACCTGCCGCGCGACCGCGGCGGCGAGGTTGGCTGCCACCACCGCGGTGACCACCGGCGAATCGCCGAGTACCGCCACGAGGGGAAGCTCGAAGCTGCGGTCGGCGAGCTGGGTGTGAAGGAGGCGGAAGCCATCGGATGCGAGCTCCACGAGCGGCGGCACCTGCCGGTCGGCGCGCCTCCGCCGCTCCTGCGTTCTTTCGTTCGCGCCCAGTGTCACGAGCGCATCGGCCCCCGCGGTGGCTTCGGCTTCCGCGGCATCGGCCACTCGTGGGTCGCGCGCTTCCAGTCCGAAGGCGACGCCCAGCCCCGCCACCAGTCCCACGATCAGCGCGGCCGGCCAGATGGCCGGTATTCCGGAGGAGCTGGCGGCCGCCGCCCGCCGGCGCGCGAGTCGCTCGTCAATCTCCTGGTTCACGAGGCGCGCGCTCGAGAGCGCGCGTCGGGCGCCGTTGGCTTCCCGACGCGCGTCGGCGGCCGCGCGCGCGAGCGCCAGCGTATCGGGTGGCTCCACGCGCGGCTCACGCCGCGCCGGCGCGGTGCGCGCCACCGGCTCCCCCTCCCCCAACTCGGCGATCTCGCGATGCAGATCCTTCTGGCGCGAGCGACCCACTTCCTGAATCTCCCGGCCCACCAGCGTGGCGCGCGAGGTGAGCGCGACGAAGATCGGATCCACCCCGCCCGCCGCTCCGAAGCCGGCGCGTGTGGCCTCGATGGAGGCCAGCGTGTCGAGGAGCGCCTGAACGCGCGGCTCCTTGTGCGTGAGGAGCTCCTGACCCAGCGCCGCGTACGAAGCGGGGAGCGGCGCATCCTGCGCGCGCTGGATCAGCGTGTCGAGCCGCGCGATCGCCGCCAGCAGCGAGTCGCGCCTGGCGTCGAGAGCCGACGGAGCGGGGATGGCGGCTACCCGATCCGGCCGGGCGAGCTTTCGTGCGGCGGCCAGGCCACTCATGAGCGCCGAATCGGCGGTGCGCGAGCGGGCCTCGAGCGCGCTCAGAGTATCGCGCAGGGCGAGAGTGTCGGGTCGCTCGATGGCGTCCTCGGCACCCGCCGCCCGCGCATCCGGCGGCGAGCCGCGTGTGGTCATCACGAGCGCGACCACGATCACCGCGAAGCAGGCCGCCGCGACCCCTCCCACGAGGAGGGGGCGGCGGTAGACGTTGCGCGCGCGCCGTCTGATCCAGCCCGGCGACCACTCGCTCGCCGGGCGCTCACGCGGCGCGTCGTCGCTCACGGCTGGCCGAAGGGGGCTATGGGCGGCGCCTCGAGCGCCGGCGTGGGCTTCGGAAGCTCGCGCCGCTCGATCCAGCGGGTGAAGTCGCCGGCGATGGCTGTCCAGTGTGCACGCGCCGCCGCGCTGCCGGGCCGCTTCGCGCGCGAGAGCGCCACCGGACGGAGATCGGCGATCTCGAGCTCCGCTATGGCGCGCACCTCGGGTGCGGCCGCCGTGTCGGCTGCGAGCGAGAGGAGGCGGTCCGCGAGCGCGCGCGCGGTCACGCGCTGGAGCGCGGCGAGATGCCGGTCGGAGGGGACGGGCCGGTTCCAGGTGTAGGCCACGAGCGAGTCGATCGTCTCGTCGAGCGAGAGCGCATCTGCCGAGCGAGCCGCGAACTGCACCAGGCGGCCGGCGCGCTCGCGCTGGAGGATGTCGTCCACCACGAGCTGCGCGAGCGCGCGTGCCGCACCCAGCTCGTCGAACGCGGGGAAGGTGCGGGAGTCGAACGTGTCGTGCAGCTCGCCAAAGGGACGCTTTGCGGGACCGAGGAGCGTGACCACGGTATCCGGGATCGCGAGCTCCTTCGGAGCGAGCGTGCCGAGCAGCTGGCTGAGCGCCGCGCGCTGTCGGTCGGCGGCAACGGGGCGCGTCGCCTGCTGGCCGTCGCCGCTCAGGGCGTTGCTGTACTCCATCCCGCCTATGGCGCGTGCGAGAGAGCTGATGGCGAAGCGATGCATCAGGTACACCGGTACGAAACGGTCCTGCAGAAGAGTGATCGGCTCACCCGGACGGATGTTGCGCAACCCGAAGCGAGACATCGCCACGCGCCGCACATCCATCTCCTGCTTCAGGAACTCCGCCGGCGTCGCGTCGTCGTCCCAGAGGTTCACCCGCGGATCGGAGGCGTACTCGGGGCGCGCGTCGGCGTCGGACAGGTAGAGGAATCCCTTCTCCAGACCATCGGCCACTATCGCGCGTAACGAATCCTGCTCCGTTGCCTTCGGGAAGATCCCGTAGCCCCAGCGAATGGCCCAGACGTCGTACGGGCCGGGCCCCACGTCGTAGGCGTCGCTGATGTCGATGTTGCCGTTGGAGTCGAGGCGCACGCGTGGCGGCGGGTAGTCCATCACGGAGCCGCGGTCGTAAGTGGACGCGATGTAGTTGTGGGCGAGACCGAGCGTGTGCCCCACTTCGTGCGCCGCCTTCTGACGCGAGCGCGCGAGCACGAAGGCGGTGTCGGCGGCGGAGGACGCTGCTCCCATGAGCCCCGCGTAGAGGTTGTAGTCGGTGCGCTCGCGGTGCGAGTCGAGCCGTGCCATCCCCTTGATGATCTCACCCGTGCGCGGATCGGCGAGCGCGCCGCCTATCGACCAGCCGCGCTCATTGCGATTCTCCCACTGCACCACGTTGTAGCGCGCGTCCATGGGGTCCACGCCCTCGGGGAGATCCTTCACCTCGAAGCCGCCCTTCAGTCCCGCCTTGTCGAAGGCCTCCACCCACCAGCTCACCCCTTCCTTCACCGCGCTGCGGATCGGCTCGGGGATCCCGCGATCGATGTAGTAGACGATCGGATTCCTGATCGGGGAATTCGGATCGCCGGGGTTCGCGCGCTGCAGCCGGTGGCGCTCGATCCACGTCTGCTGGAGCTGTCCCTGGATCGGCTGCGCGTAGTCGTTGAAGGTGATGCCGAAGTAGCCCACTCGCGGATCGTCCGCGCGCGGCTCGTAGCTGCTGTCCGGGAGCTGGACGAACGACATGTGCTGCCTGAGCGTGAAGGCGCGCCCGTCGGGGGCGATCATGTTCACGATCCGCCCCGGGCGATTCCCCGAGAGCGCGTAGGTGAGTGACGCGTCGATCTCGGTGTTCTCGGGGAAGGCCTTCGTGTACGGCCGGTAGATGCTCGAGCGGTCGCGTGCCACGGAGTAGCTCCCCTGATCGCTGCGCGCGAGCACGAGCGCCGCGTTCATCCGGTCGCTGAGCACGAAGTCGGTGGCATCCACGAGGGAGCGGCCCTCGCTCTCGCCGACTATGGGGAGCGCCGCCACGATGCTCGACGGGAAGGCTTCGTTCACGGTGCGCACGTGATCGGGATTGTTCTTGTCGGAGCTCCGGTAGTTCCAGTTCTCGAAGACGAGGAGCACGCGGTCGCCCACGCGGTCGAAGCGCGCGATCTGCTGCGCCTGTCCGGAGCCGCGATCGAGCCCGATCGGATTGGAGCCGAGCCCGGTGGCGAGGGAGAGGAGGTAGAGGACGCGCATGGAGTCGCGCGGGATCTCGAGGTAGATCTTCTCGCCCTTCGGATCGAGGTAGACGGGGATGAACCCGTCGAGCTTCTCCATTCCCCTCGCCGCTTCGGCGATGCTCTTCGTGTTGGCGGCGGCCGGCTGCGAGCTCGTAGCCCCGCGCGCTCCCTGGGGAGCCGCGACGGGGGCCGGCGCCGTGGATGCGCCTGTCGTCGAGGAGGTGCAGGCCGTGAAGAACAGGGCAATGACGGCGAGAAGAGAAATTGGTCTCATGGCCGGGAGGGGGTGAGGAGGGGAGAGCAGAAAGCAGACAGCAGAAAGCAGACAGCAGATAGCAGACAGCAGGAATCAGGAAACAGGGACGGCACACCAGTTAGCCGTCATCCCCGCGGAAGCGGGGACCCATGTTCGGTCTGGCTAACATGGGTCCCCGCTTCCGCGGGGATGACAACGGTTGTACGTGCCGTTGCTGCTTTCTGCTGTCTGCTGTCTGCTGTCTGCTTTCTGCTGTCTTTCACAGCCTACGCTAACTCATGACCAGCATCATCGCGAGCATGATGAAACGGGGGCGAGAGTGGAATGTCACTCTCGCCCCCGTTCACGAGCGATATCAGGAACAGCGCTCTGCTTACTCGACCGTGATGGTGCCCTTCATGTTCATGGCGAGGTGCGGCAGGCAGTGGTACGGGTACTTGCCCTTCGGCGCGCCGGCGAAGGAGATGGTGTAGCTCTCCTCGGCGTTCATGAGGAAGGGGCTCTGGAGCGGCGACTGCTGGTTGGGCATGTTGGCCTTGAGCACGTCGGCGGCACCAGCCGGGAGGCTGGCTTCATCGAAGCCGACGTTGTGCGGGCCACCCGATACCATGATGAACTTCACGCCATCGCCCTGCTTGATCGTGAAATCGGCGGGCTCGTAGCGATACCCCTTCTCGTCACCGATCATCTTGACTTCGTGAATCGTGCCCGTGATGGGCGCGCCGACGGCGGCAGTGGTCGCGCCGGAAGCAGCGGGCGCCGCGGCAAGTGTGTCGCTGGCTACGGCTGCGGCCGTATCGGCGTTAGCAGCCTTGTCACCACCGGCGCACGCGCCGAGGACGAAAACGCTCGCGAGGAGCGTATGTCCGAGAAACCGCATTTCTTTAGGCCTCCAGGTTCGTACGAATAACAGTGGTTGCAGTGGAACGTCCTCCGCACCGACCTCGGCGGAGAATGTGAAGTTATTCACATGCGAGGGGAAAAGCAAAGACAAGAAAGCAGAAGGGAGGAAGCAGAAAGCAGTGACCTGCCTCGGGGTGAGGGCCCTCACCCCGACGGGGTCAGGTCTTGCATCGTGCACCGGATAGCCGCCGGCTATCCGGTGCA
>DASSNL010000211.1:0-51852 GCA_035688075.1 Gemmatimonadaceae bacterium | reverse complement strand
ATGGTGAAGCCATGGTTCAGCCCGCTCGAAATTAAAGACCTGACCCCTGATAACTTCTACGGAAAATACCGTTGACAGGGTCAGGGCCGGGCCGTATACTACTGGAAGATCCGTAGTCAATGATCCGTTTGGCGTGCCATCCAGGAGCCGGGTGCGCTGAACGGCCAACGGCGAAACGGGAGATGAGGGATGGACGAGATCTACTTCCCACCGCGCGAGCTCGAAGTGATGAGCATCCTCTGGCGGCTCGGGTCGGGGAGCGTGTCGGAGGTTCGCGACGAGCTGTCGGAGGAACTGGCTTACACTTCCGTCCTCTCCGCTCTTCAGACGCTCGAGGAGAAGGGCTACGTGCGGCACGAAGCGGAGGGGAGGGCGTATCGCTACTACCCCACCGTGAACGCGGAGCGCGCGGGGAAGAGCGCGCTCGCACGCATCCGCGACGCGGTCTTTCAGGGCTCGGCGGAGCGCATGTTCGCGCAGCTGGTCTCCGACCGTGGGCTGAGCAGGAAGGAGCTGGAGCGGATGCGGCGGCTGCTCGCGGAGCGGTTGAAGGGGGAAAAATGACGGCCGCCTGGATGGTGTACGCGCTCCTGGTCGGCGCTCTGGTCGCGCTGGCTGCGTATGCGCTCGAAGGAGTTTGCCGGCTCGCGGCTCGGCCGTCACGCTGGGTGTGGGTAGGCGCCATGACGGTGACCATCGCGCTGATAGCTCTCGCACCGCAGCGCGAGTCGCGCAACGAGTCGCTCGTGTTGCCGATGCGGATCAATGCGACCTCGGCTTCGGTCGACGCGCCACCTCAGAACGTCGTGGACCGCCTGGCCGCTTCGCTGCGCCGCGCTCGCGGGATGGTGGGAAGCGCCGTCTCATACGGATTCGTGACCGCGGCGCGGCTGGTACCGGAGTCCGTCGCACGCGGTCTAGCGTTGCTCTGGGTGTCGCTCAGCGCAGTCGCGTTCCTGGTGTTCTTCTCCGTACACGGCCGCTTGCGTCGTGCGAGACGTGCCTGGCCGATGGCGGAGCTCCACGGCACGCGCGTACGCCTCGCTCCGAATGCGGGCCCAGCGGTCGTCGGCTTCGCACGTCCAGAGATCGTCGTTCCGCGCTGGCTACTGGAGCGCAGCGATGCGGAGCAGCGCATGGTGATCGCTCACGAAGTGGAGCATCTGCGCGCCCGCGATCCGCTGCTTCTCACTGTCGCATGTACGGCGGTGGCGCTCGTCGCCTGGCACCCTGCGATGTGGTGGATGCTCTCGCGCCTTCGCCTTGCCGTGGAGCTCGATTGTGACGATCGGATCGTTCGGAGCGGCATCGCCCCGCGCAGCTACGGTGCACTTCTGATAGAGCTCGCCGGCCGCTGTTCCAGCGGCATGCGCGTTGGCGCGCCGGCGCTGGCAGACGGTTCCTCACACCTCGAAAGGAGGCTCATCGCCATGACTTCACATCGTCGGAAATCCGCCCGTGGCTTCGCGTGTGCTCTGGCGGCGTGCTCGGTGGTGCTCCTCGCGCTCGCCTGCGACGCGGAGCTCCCCACGTCGGAGGAGGTCAACTCGATGGATGTCGCCGCCGCAGAAGGCGCGGCGCAGCGACTCTCGCTCATCGGAGTGAACGACAGCCTGGTCACTTTCACGATCGACGGTAGAAAGGCGACTGCGCAGGAGGCGCACGCGCTGAACCCGGGAGAGATCGCGACTATCGAGGTGCTCAAGAAAAGGATCGGGCCGAGCGATGTCAGCAGGCCCGAGAGCGGAGAGATTCGAATCATCACCAAGCGGGCCGCGGACTCGCTCGGGGTTGCCAAGCAGAGCGGGGGAGGCATGAAGAGGCTGAGGGTCGTGGGACTCGTGAAGACGGATTCCGGCAGGAGCAAGATCGCTACTGGGGAGGGGGCTTCCTGGATGCTCTCGGCCGACACCATCACCTTCAACGCGGACGCACGTGGTAGCGGGAAGGTGAGGCGTTTGCAGCCAATGAAGAGGCGAGAGCCATTCAACGGCGTAGTACTGCTCGACGGTGTCCGCGTGGACAAGGAGCGTCTCGCCACTATCCCGCCTGACGAGATCGTGAGCGTCGAGGTAGTGAAGGGCGACGCTGCGCGAAAGCTCTTCGCAGACTCGGCGGCTGCCAACGGGGTGATTCGGATAACCACTCGGAGCGGGGCGAAGAAGCATTAGGCAGGTCGGCCTAACGGACACAGCGCGCGCGTTAGGCTGGTCGGCCAAACGCACCTTCGCCCGGGAGATTCCCGATCAGTCTGCTTAACAAATCCAGCACGCCATTCGGACCGGTCAGCCTGACACTGTGCTCCCGCCTAGTGGCGTGGCCATCGATCCAGGTTAATACTTGTGGGGCCCGCGCACGGTGAGCGATGCGCGGGCCCTCGTGTCTCCGGCGACGCGTCCGCGTCTGGCCGGAATGCTCGTGCCAACCACCCGACAGGAGCCAGGCACCATGTATCGAATCGCGCTTGTCCTCACGGTTCTCTCTGCGGCGCCGTTGTCGGCGCAGGCGCCTGACGACCCGCCGCCCACCAACTTCGCCGTCTCGGCCACCGGCAATGCCTGGAAGGGCGTGACCAACTACCTCCAGGAGGCAGCCGAGCAGTTCCCCGATTCGGCGTATGATTTCAAGCCGACTCCAGAAGTTCGAAGCTTCGGTGAGCTAATCGGCCACGTAGCCGGCTCACAGCAGATGTTCTGCGCCGCGGCGCTCGGAGAGCCGCAGCCGGCGGAGGATGCCGTCGAGAAGAGCGCGAAGACCAAGGCCGACCTCGTGGAGGCGTTGAAGAAGTCGTCGGAGTACTGCACCCGCGCCTACGCGCAGACAGATGCCCAGGCACAGGGGAAGGTCAAGATGTTCGGCCAGGAAATGTCGAAGCTCGATGTGCTGGTGATGAACGCCAACCACGACAACGAACACTACGGCAACATCGTTACTTATATGCGGCTCAAGGGGATGGTACCTCCCTCCAGTCAGCCGCGTCGCTGAGGGGATCACCTGCATCTAGCGGCCGGCTGAAGGGTTCAGCCGGCCGCTAGATGGAAACTTTTGCCCCCTTTCCCGCCGTAGTGATACCGGACACCCACTCCGGAGCCATCGATGATCGCTGCCCTTCTTCGCCTCTTCGCCCTCCGCCCTCTCCTCACGATGGCGATACTCGGCTTCCCGATCATCCTCCTGATCGTGGTGGGTCTCTTCGCGATCTACGCCTTCAAGTTCCTCGTCTTCATAGTCCTCCCCGTGGCGGCGGTGGTGTGGCTGGTACGGAGGCTGAAAAGGACGGAGTAATTGGGGAGAAAGCAGAAAGCAGAAGGCAGAAAGCAGTGAACTACCTCGGGGTGGAGGGCCCTACCCCCAACGAGCAGTTCACTGCTTTCTGCCTTCTGCTTTCTGCTTTCTGCTTCCGCCTCACTCCCCCCCAGGCACCAACCTGAAGTCGTACTGCAGATGCAGGGTGTCCTGCACGCTGAGCACGACCGATACCTTGGGCTTGTCCATCTGGAAATCGGCGAAGGTGAAGCTGGTGCTCGCGGTGCCGGAGACGGTATCACCGCGGAAGCGTGCGTTGACCTGCCAGGTGGTGGGACGGGTGACTCCCTTCACGGTCAGGTCGCCGAGCAGCTGGAAGCTCGCGCGGCCGGAGTCGGGGAGCGGCGTAGTGAGTCCGGTGATCTCCTTCGGCACCAGTGTCACGTTGGGATACTTCTCGGTCTCCAGCGTGCGCCGCTGGACGTAGCCGTCGCGCCGGTCGCGATCGCTCTTCAGCTGGGTCACGTCAACCACGATCTTCGACTGTGCGGGGACGATCTTTCCGGCGCCGTCGATCACCACGGCACCGCTGACCCCCTTCGTCACACCGATGGCATCGTTGGGGAAGCTCACACCAGCCAGTTGCTCGCGCGCGAAGTAGCGTGCTTCGTTCCCGGCCGGAGCTACCACATAGCGATGCGACGCGAGGGCCGAAGTGGGCGCCGTCGCGGAGGCTTCGCCCGTAGCCGCCGCTCGTGCGGCGCCCACTACGGCGGCCTGCGCGCTTTCCCCAGAGGGGGCGAGAGCGAAAATTGCGGCACCAGCCGCTCCTATCGATGCAAGTACAGCGATCCTGGCCGCTGTGGACTTCACGTTCACGAATGCCTCCGTAGGGTTGGTACCGGTGGGACCGGCGATGAGCTGATACCGACCGCCGCACCACCGAAATACGCGCCGGTGCGGGTGGTCGTTGCAGGTTAGATTCCGTCTCGCTTCGCGACCGGTGCTACCGCGCCCAGGTCGATGTTGTTCCGCTTCGCATCAGGATAACGAGTGTCTTTCAACTCTCTCGATCTTCATCCCAGTCTGCTCAAGGCGCTGAAGGAGCTTGGCTTCGCGCGCCCCACTCCCATACAGAACGAGGCTATCCCGCCCGCGCTCGAGGGGCGCGACGTACTCGCCTGCGCGATGACGGGGAGCGGCAAGACTGCCGCCTTCCTCCTCCCGATCGTGAACCTGCTCATGGAGCGGCCGCGCGGTGTCACGCGAGCGCTGGTGCTCGTGCCCACGCGCGAGCTGGCCGCGCAGGTTTTCGAGCACCTGAACGAGCTTGCGGTGCACACGCCGATCACCGGCGCGGCGATCTTCGGAGGGGTGGGGATGGGGCCGCAGGAGCACGCGCTCCGCAGCGGCGTGGACGTGATCATCGCCACCCCCGGCAGGCTACTCGATCACATGAAGCTCCCGTACGCGAGCTTCGATGCGCTCGAGTACCTGGTGCTGGACGAAGCGGACCGGATGCTCGACATGGGTTTTCTCCCCGAGATCCGGAAGATCCTGCGCCGGCTCCCGGAGCGCAGACAGACGCTCTTCTTCAGCGCCACGATGCCCGCTCCGATCGTCGCGCTCACGCGCGAGATGCTCGACGATCCGGCGATGATCCAGATCGACCGCGTCTCGAAGCCGGCCGTGGGAATCACCCAGGCGGTGTATCCGGTGCAGCAGGAGCTGAAGGCGGCGCTCTTCCTCGCCCTCCTGCGCCGCGGGGAGATCAAGCAGGCGCTGGTGTTCACGCGCACGAAGCATCGCGCCAACCGGCTCACCGAGTTCCTGTCGAATAATGGTGTGAAGGCAGAGCGGATCCACGGCAATCGGTCGCAGGCGCAACGGACAGCGGCGCTGGCGGGCTTCAAGAACGGGGAGTTCCCGGTGCTGGTGGCCACGGACATCGCGGCACGCGGCATCGATGTGGAGGCGCTCGGCCATGTGGTCAACTTCGATGTCCCCATGGCACCGGAAGACTACATCCATCGCGTAGGGCGTACGGGACGCGCGGAAGCCACGGGTGATGCCTTCACCTTCGCTGCGCCCGAGGAGCAGAACGAGCTGCGCGCGATCGAGCGGGCGGTTGGGAAGCGGCTCCCGCGCGTGACGGTGCCGGACTTCGATTACGACGCAAGGCCGACTACGCGTCTCGAGATCCCACTGGCCGAGCGCATCGCGGCCATTCGCGCGAAGAAGGCGGAGGACCGCGCCCGCGCCGCTGCCAAGGCGGAACGGCGTGCCGCGCAGGAGGCGGCGCGGAAACCGGGAGCGGGAAAGAAAGCGGCGAGCACCGGACGCGAGGCGAACCGCACCGGACGCGAGATGCCTCGCACGTCCCGTAACGCCAGTGAGACGCAAAGCTCCTCGGCGCCGGTGCGCAGGCGTCGTCGCCGACGCCGGTGAGCGTCAGGCGCCGCCGTTGATAAGCGTGAGCGCTCGCTCGGTGGCCGCTCCGTAGGCGAGGTGCCCCGCGAGCCCACGAGCGTGGCTCTGCCATGGGAACTTGCTCGGACCCGGAGTGAGACCGAGGGCGTAGACCAGCCCCTCGTCCATGAGCAGGAAGAACGCGGTGCCGAAGAGTAGACCCCCCGCCGCGGCCGCAGCAGGCACCTGATCGCGAAGGAGCGCGTACGCCGCTCCAGCGCCTGCGCCGAGCGCCCAGTGGAGGCGCTTGCCGTAGCGCTTCCTCTGCTCGTCGGAGAGCGATTCCCCCACCAGCCTGGCCGCTTTCTCCGCGGCGGTGCCGTACGATGTCTTCCCCTGACGCACGCGCTCCTCGCGCTCGCGCGCACACGGGTCCTCTTTCTGGTAGAGGAATTCCGTCACCTTCCCCATGAGCCAGGTGGCGGCGGCACCGGCCACCGCGCCGTCGATCAACACTCCGAGCGTATCGCTTCTTCCCTTCATTGCCTCCCTCCTGCGTGAGCGAGCACTCCCTCCGCACCGAGGCCGCAACCCACTTGTGCGTCGCCTGGTGCAGCCAACATATTTAGCCGCGCCTAAAATATGAAATAGCTCCCCCCAATAATAGAAAACTTCCACTCAACGATGTCGGCCAAGCGACTACGCAACAGCGATCCCGCCCCTCCCCGGCGTGTGGCGAGCTCCACGACGCCCGAAATCGGTTGGCGCCGCCCTCGTTTGACCCCGAGCCTCGCCGAGTCGTACCGAACCGTCCCGGTGAGCGGGGCAAACTGGTGGCGCAAGCTTCTGGCCTTCGCGGGTCCGGGGTACATGGTAGCGGTGGGCTACATGGACCCCGGCAACTGGGCAACGGACCTCGCCGGCGGTTCGGCCTTCGGCTACCGGCTGCTCAGCGTCATCCTCCTCGCCAACCTGATGGCGGTGCTGCTGCAGGGGCTCTCCTCCAAGCTCGGGATCGTCACCGGACGCGACCTGGCGCAGGCGTGTCGCGATCACTACTCGCGGCCGGTCGCCTTCTTTCTCTGGATCATCTGCGAGCTCGCCATCGCGGCGTGCGATCTCGCCGAGGTGATCGGATCGGCGATCGCGCTGAACCTTCTCTTCGGAATTCCCGTTGCCGTGGGCGTGCTCATCACCACGCTCGATGTGCTCATCGTGCTCTTCCTGCAGCACAAGGGATTCCGGCTGCTCGAGGCGCTGGTGATCACGCTCATCGCGACCGTCGGGATATGCTTCGTCTTCGAGCTCGCCGTGTCCAATCCCGACTGGGGAGGGGTGGTGGCAGGCTTCGTTCCTTCTCCCGAGATCGTGCACAATCCCGGGATGCTCTACATCTCCCTCGGCATACTCGGCGCGACCGTGATGCCGCACAACCTCTACCTGCACTCGTCCATCGTGCAGACGCGGCGCTATGCGGAGGACGCGGAAGGGAAGCGTGAGGCCGTTCGCTTCGCCTTCATCGATTCCACCGTCGCGCTGAGCTTCGCGCTCTTCATCAACGGCGCGATATTGATAGTGGCGGCTGCCACATTCCACCGAGCCGGCTTGCACGAGGTGGCGGAGATCCAGGATGCCTACCGCCTCCTCACGCCACTGCTCGGCGTGACGGGGGCGAGCGCGGTATTTGCTCTGGCGCTTCTCGCTTCGGGGCAGAACTCCACGCTCACCGGGACGCTCGCCGGCCAGATCGTGATGGAGGGCTTTCTCAACCTGCGGATACGTCCGTGGGTTCGGAGATTGATCACGCGTCTCGTTGCGGTGGTGCCGGCGGCGATAGTGGCTGTAATGTACGGTGAGAGCGGAACCGCGAAGCTGCTGGTCTTGAGCCAGGTGATCCTGAGCATGCAGCTTTCCTTCGCTGTCTTCCCGCTGGTCCGATTCACATCGGACCGCGCGAAGATGGGAGAGTTCGTCAATCCGCGCTGGCTGGCGGTGCTCGCGTATCTGATCGCATTTCTCATCGCCGGCCTCAACGTGTGGCTCCTGCTCGGCTTCGTCACCTGATGAAGAGCTGAAGTGTACAAGCGCATCCTGGTCCCGCTCGAGCACTCACCGTACGACGCCGCGATACTGGAGCACGTGGCCAGACTGTCACGGGTGTGCCATGCGTCGCTGATCCTCATCCATGTTGCGGATGGCTGGGCCGCGCGCTACTTCGACGACCTTCACCTGCGTGAGAGCGAGGAGATGCGTGTGGACCGTGAGTACCTGGATCGTGTGGCTGCGGAGCTGGAGGCGGATGGACTGCAGGTAGATGCGATCCTCGCCAGTGGCGATCCCGCGCGCGAGATCGCGGCGGCGGCCGAGCGAGAGAGGTGCGACCTCATCGCAATGTCCACGCATGGCCACCGTTTCTTTTCCGATCTCGTTTATGGAAGCGTGGCGGAGTCGGTGCGCCACCGCTCGATGGTACCGGTGCTGATGGTGCGGGGGACGAAGAGCGGCGGGCCGCACGCCGAGGGGGGCTGACGAGATGATGACCGGACGCGCGGCGGGCGACTACACGGCGCCTGTAGAAGACTACCTCAAGGTGATCTACGAGATCGAGCGTCGGGGGAGTGCGGCGGGTACCAACGACATCGCGCAGCAGCTCTCCATCGCACCGGCATCTGTGAGCGGGATGGTGCGGCGGCTGGCCGACCAGGGGCTGCTGGAGCACGAGCGCTATCGCGGTGTGCGGCTCACCGAGTCGGGCCGACGGGTGGCGCTACGCACCATCCGTCGTCACCGCGTGATCGAGGCCTACCTGACGCACGCACTCGGCTACGCGTGGGATCGTGTGCACGACGAGGCGGAGCGGCTCGAGCACGCGGCGAGCGACGAGCTGATAGATCGGATGGCGGCGGCGATCGGCGAGCCGGCTACCGACCCGCACGGCGCCCCCATCCCGACTCGCTGGGGCGAGATAGACGAGGGGCCGCACCTCGGCACCATCGCCGAGCTCGTACCCGGCGACCGTTGTCGCGTGGTACGCGTGAGCGACGACGATGCCCGGCGACTGCGCTACCTGGGCGAGGTGGGGCTGATTCCAGGCGCGGAAGTGGTGCTCGTTTCGCGTGCTCCGTTCGGTGGGCCGCTCGCCCTGCTAGTGGACGGCGTGGAGCGAGCGATAGGGCCGACGCTCGCTTCGCATGTAATGATAGAAACTTCCGGATGACGGGGCCGTAGTCCCGTGCGTGTCGCGCGGCCGCTCGTACGCCCTCCCGCGACAACCAACCTTCCTCTCCAGCGAGTATCGTCATGCGCAAAGCGCGCCGCACGACCTTCGTCGCAGCAGCACTGCTCGCACTTTCCTTCGCGTCCGTGCCGGCTCAATCGAGCACGACGGGGCGCGGCAGCTCTCGCGCTTCCGCGGCGCCGTCACGCTCCGAGGCGAGAGAACGGATAGACTCGCTCGCCAGGGCGTTCCTCGCCGATCCGCAGTCGCCGGGGTTGTCCATAGCGGTGATACGCGCGGGGCGCGACACCATCGTGTACGAGGGATACGGCAAGGCGGATCTCGAGAACGACGTGCCCGCCACGCCGGCAACGGTCTATCGTATCGGGTCGATCACCAAGCAGTTCACAGCGGCGGCGGTGATGCGTCTCGTGGAGAAGTGGTCGGTGCACCTGGACGATCCCATTGGGAATTACCTGCCCGACCTTCCGAAGGCGTGGCGGCCGGTGAGGGTGCGCCAGCTGCTGAACCACACCTCGGGGATCCCGAGCTACACGGATCTCGGTGACAGCTGGGCGAAGCGCTGGGGTGAGTACATGCCTCCCGACACGCTCGTGGCGCTCACCGCCGACAAGCCGATGGACTTTGCGCCGGGCACTGGGTGGCGCTACGACAATACCGGTTACGTTCTCCTTGGCATGCTCCTCGAGAAGGTCTCGGGCAAGCCGTACGCGGCGTACCTCGACTCGACGCTTTTTCAGCCCCTCGGGCTCACCCACACACGCTACTGCGACCGCGCGCCTCTCATCCCTCACAGGGCGAGCGGCTACCAGCGCGATGGGAGCGACTTCACCAACGCTCCGTACCTCGACATGTCGCAGCCATTCTCCGCGGGAGCGCTCTGCTCCACGGTCGGCGACCTGGCACGCTGGAACCGACTGCTTTCCACCGGGAAGGTCGTGAGCGTTGCATCGTACGCGCAGATGACCACGCCCCAGGGCAATGCCAGGCTCAATCACTACGGCTTCGGTCTCGTACGCGGCGCGGTGGGCTCGCACATAATGATCGAGCACGGCGGTGGAATTCACGGATTCATCACGGCGAACGCCTACTTCCCGAGCGACAGTCTCTCTGTCACCGTGCTCACCAACGCTGCGCCGAGCGATCCGGATGCGCTGCTCGACAACATCGCGCGCGCCGTCCTCGGAGAGCCGTTGGTGCAACCGATGCACGCCGCCAAGGAGGTCCCACTCCCCGACAGCGTGCGCAGAGCGGTGCAGGGGAAGTACGACGTGAACATGGGTGCCAAGAAGATGCTGATAACCTTCTTCGCCGACAGCACGGGACTGCGAACCCAGGCCGAAGGGCAGTCGTCGTTCCCGATCTACTATGCTGGCGACCTCACCTTCGCGGCGCAGATCGATCCCTCGCTCCGGATCCACTTCGATCTCGAGCACGGCCGCGCGACGCGCGTGACGGTGGAGCAGGGCGGAGCGTCGCACGCCGGCCCGAGAGTGGAGTGACGCGATCGGGACGGCGGGGTCAGGTCTGGAATCGTGAATCGATACGTATCGATTCACGATTCCAGACCTGACCCTGTTGGCATCCAGGGAACGTTCCTTGCGCGGTTCGGCTGCCGACCAACGTCAGCGGTAGTGAATCGAGCAGCGCGGGAGAGCAGCAGTGGCGACGCAGGGAATAAGGATCGAGCCGGAACCGACGATCGGTGATCTCATCGGCAGGTTGACCGACGACTCGAAGCGTCTGGCGAACAACGAAGTGCGCCTGGCGCGGCTGGAGATGGGCGAGAGCATCCACCACGCGGTGCAGGGCGGGATTCGCCTCGCTCTCGCCTTCGGAATCGCCATCCTGGCACTGGTTGCATTGAGCGTGCTCCTCACGGCGGTGATAGGCAGCGTGCTCATCGGAAGGGAGTGGGCCGGCGCGCTAATCACGGGCGCCATCGAAATCATCACCGGCGCCCTCCTCCTGTGGGGCGGAATGCGCGTGATGAAGAGAGCCGACTTCACCCTCGGCCAATCTCGCGCCGAGCTGAAGACGACCGTGAATCGCCTCTCGGAGAGCGCGTCGAGGGTGAGAGTGCGGATGGAGTAGGGAAGAGAGGCGAGAGCAGACAGCAGAGAGCAGAGAGCAGTGAGAACCCGAGGGTTCAGAACTACAGGGTTCAGGGTTCAGGTACTACCTCGGCGTAGAGATCCATCCGCCCAGGGCAGTTTCTGAACCCTGAACCCTGAACCCTGAACCCTGAACCCTGAACCCTCTAGCCCTTCCTGCTTCCCGCTCTCTTCTATCTTCATCGTCATGCTCCTCACCGCGCTCCCCCTCCTCTTCGCTCTCCAGGCGCAGGTCAGGACGATAGCGATAGGGGCGGACCTGGCGGCGGACGCGGGGATACGGGTGGGGGATACGGTGGTGGTGAGCGCGCGGCCGGGAGGTGGAACGGAGGCGGCGGGAGCGGGGGCGGAAGGGTTGGCGGGGCGCGCCGTGGACACCGTGGTGGTGAGCGCGATCGTCGAACGGAGGGCGGATCCTAGCGAGATCGCTCGGAACGACTACCGGGTCCGCCTGCATCTCGATCAACTGCAGCACCTCATCGGCTACGGCGACCGTGTCGACCGTTTCGCGGTCGGTACGGTGGACAGCGCGGCCACCGAGCGCGCGCTCGGCGCGATCAACGACGCTGCCTTCGGATTCCAGGCTTATCGCTCGCGCGACATCGCGGCAGAGACGTCCACCACCTTCGAAGTCGTGAGCCGCTTCCACCGCGCGATCGGCGTGATCACGATCGTCGCCAGCGCCGTCTTCCTTCTCTGCATCCTCCTTCTCAAGGTCGAGGAGCGGAGGCGCGACGTGGGCGCGCTGCGGCTCATCGGGCTCTCGCGCTGGACCGTGTTCAGATCCGTGGTGATAGAGGCCGCCTTCGTGTCGGTACTCGGTAGCGGGCTCGGCGTGGCAGTGGGGTGGATCACGTCGGCGGCGGTGAACGCGTATTACCAGGCGTTCTACAGAACCCCGCTCCGCTTCTCGATCGTCACGGGCGATATCGTCCTCTTCTCGGTGCTCCTCTCTCTCGCACTGGGTGTGGTGGCCGGCGCCCTGGCGGCGCTCCGCCTCGTCCGTACCGCTCCACTCACGCTGATCGGGCGCTGATGCGCTCACTCCTGGCGATGGCAGCGCTGCGCCGGCACGGAGCGCGCACGGTGCTGGCCGTTCTCGGCGTGGCGGTGGCCGCGGCCATGCTCCTCTGCATGGTCATGCTCTCGGCCGGGTTGCGCGAGTCGTTCAGGGAGCTTCTGCTCTCCCGCGGCTTTCAGCTTCGCCTCTCGCCGCGAGGGACGCTCCCCTTCGACACCGAAGCGACCATCACCGGTGCCACGGAAATATCACGCGTGCTGCGTACGCTCCCGGACGTGACGACCGTGAGCGCGGTGCTCGGCGGCCAGCTTCACGTGGAGCGCGGCGGGGAGAGCATCACCAGCTTCGCGCTCGGCGTGAATCCCGCCGCGCAGGGTGACTACGAGCTGCTTTCCGGACGCGATGCGCTAGCTCCCGACGCCATGGTCGTGAACGATGCTTTCCTCGAGGCGACCGGCGTGCAGGTAGGCGACACGCTCGACGTAGCAGCCGGCTACAATCCGCAGCTCCGCTCCTACTCCGGGGAGCGGCGGCTGGTGGTGAGCGGGCGTGCGCGCTTCCTCTACCTTGCAGCCGGACAGAGCGCCGTCGCTTTGCGCATCGGTACGCTCCAGGCGATGACCGGGCGCGCGCGCAACGACGAAGTGTCGCTCTTCATGCTGCGGCTGAAGGACGGCGCGGATGTAGAGGCGGTCCGGCGCTGGATCCAGGGGCACGTCCCGCGCGTGGATGCAATATCGACCGCCGAGGCGATGCAGCGAGTGGACGAACGACTCAGCTACTTCAGGCAGCTCGGCTTCATACTTGGCGCGGTGAGTCTCATCGTCGGCTTTCTCCTCGTGACCACGCTGGTGACCGTATCCGTGAACGAGCGGGTAGGCGAGATCGCCGTGATGCGCGCGATGGGGATCTCGCGCGCCCACGTGGTGCAGCAGATCCTCCTCGAGGGGCTGGCGATAAGTCTCGCGGGCGCGGTGATGGGACTGGGGCTCGGACTCGTGACAGCGCGCTACCTCAACTCCATCCTCTCGGCATTCCCGGGTCTCCCGGCGGCCATCGACTTCTTCCTCTTCCAGCCGCGATCAGCGTGGACGGCGCTGGGGCTCCTGGTGATCGTTGGCATCGCGGCGGGGATCTATCCGTCGTGGCGGGCGGCGACGCTTCCCATCGCGACCGCGCTGCACGAGGAGGCCGTCGCGTGACCCTGCTGCTCGGCGCACGCAACTTGCGGCGCGACTACCAGCTGGGAAGGGGTGGTGAGGTGGTACACGCGGTGCGTGGCGTGTCTCTGGAGGTGGAGCAGGGAGAGTATGTGGCGATCGTCGGTCCGTCGGGCTCCGGTAAGTCGTCGCTGCTCAATCTGCTCGGCGCTATAGATACGCCCGACCAGGGCGAGTTGACCATCGCGGGACGGAGGATAGAGAAGCTGAGCGACCGGGAGCTCACCGACTTCCGATTGCGGAACATCGGCTTCGTCTTCCAGCGATTCTACCTGCTCCCCGTGCTCACCGCGCGGGAGAATGTGGAGCTTCCGATGGCGGAAGCGGGGGTATCGCGCGCGGATCGGCGCGCGCGGGCCTCGGAGTTGCTGAGGTACGTGGGGCTGGAGAGGCGTGAGCGTCATCGGCCCACGCAGCTTTCGGGCGGAGAGCAGCAGCGGGTGGCCATAGCGCGAGCCCTGGCCAACCGCCCGGCACTCCTGCTGGCCGACGAGCCGACGGGGGAACTGGACGCGCGAACGGGAGAAGAGATCATAGCGCTCTTCGAGCGGCTCAACTCGGACGGTACCACTCTGATAGTGGTGACGCACGACGAGGGTCTCGCGAGTGCCGCCAGACGAGTTGTGCACATGAAGGATGGTGCGATCGTTCACCAAGAGGTGTCGCGTGTACGAGCCGGGAACGACGACACGGGTGCAGTACCGTCGCAGAAGTGATGGCACGGATGTCGTGGTGGCCGAATGGCCGCTACAGACGCTCGTGGCCTATCTGCTCGATGGACGAAGTGAGCGCGACGATGTGCGCGCACTCCTCGCGCAGGGGAGGGCCGAGGCGCGTGGAGCGCTCCTGGAGTGGGAGCCGCTGCACATATCGTCCGATGAGCTCAACCGTATCGAGAGTGGCTTCCCACGCGAGGAGGAGCCGCATCCGCTCGATCAGCGCCACGCGGCGCTGGTCGCGCTCACGCTCCCCGCGCTCCACCCAGATATTTCCGTTCCCATCCGGGCCGACCATCCGCTGGTGAGTGCCGTGGCATCGCGCGCGGCGTATCTGCGCTTCGACTACGGTCCCTGGGCCGATGTATATCTGGCTACGCTCACACGCGATGAAGCGGCCGAGCTGCTGGACGATCCCGCCCGCAGGGTGCGCGATGACAGTGGGCAGGCGGAGCTGGCCAAGAGAATCATCGGCGAAGACGACGCCGCGCTCCGCTTCATCGTGCCGCGCGAGGGCTCGCCCCCGCCCTGGTCCGAGAGCGCGTGATAGCTCTCCT
The DNA here is from genome assembly GCA_035688075.1 of Gemmatimonadaceae bacterium. Lineage (GTDB taxonomy): Bacteria > Gemmatimonadota > Gemmatimonadetes > Gemmatimonadales > Gemmatimonadaceae > JADGGM01. The sequence continues at coordinate 37,331 of DASSNL010000211.1, read as the reverse complement.
CGCGCTGCGCAGCCTGGCGAGCAGGCCGTGGCGGTCGCTCTTTCTCCTCTTTGGCTACGCGCTCGGCGTGGGCGTGATGATCGTCCTCCTCGCCATCGGCGAGGCGCTTCTGACGCAGGCGCGTGACGAGCGGCTGGTAGGGGGTGGCGAGATCACCGTACTCCCGTCCGGGATGGACGTGGAGGTGATGAAGACCGGAGGAGTGGGCGGCCTCTTCTTCTCGATCGACAACGCTCGCTTCATCCATGGGCAGCTGCTCGAGTCGCCGCGGCTCTCGCCTTCGGTAAGGGTAGCCGCTCCGCAGATCACCCGGAAGCTGCTCTACCTCCGTGCTCACGGCGCCGAGTACGCCGTCCTCGCCGCCGGCGAGGTACCATCGCGCAGCGAAGCACTGGGCGCGGTGCCGCCGCTCGCCGCAGGCGAGTGGCGCGACGACGCGGGCGATCGCCGCTGGATCGCGCCAACTCCATACCAGCTGTATTCCGACGTGGATCACTTCCACTACCCGCCCGAGGGACTGGCGAATCCGGAGAGCTGGGGCGAGTGGCACTACTTCAACGTTCTCTCTGACGACCACAGGCGCTGGGCGTTCATCTCGTACATCGTCGGCGGCGACATCCGCGCAGGCGAGTGGGGCGGCCAGGTGGCGATCACCCTCCGTACGCAGGGTGGTCGCACGCGGCGCTTCGCGGCCACGATCCCGAGCGACAGCATCCGCTTCTCCACCGAAACGCCGGACCTCGTGCTGGGCCGCGCGACCGTGACGCTCCTCCCGGCCGACAGTGCGAGCGGCGCGAACGGCGCGAACGGCGCGAACAGCGCGAGCGAGCCGGCGAGCAACGCTCGCTACGAGCTGCACGCGAGGGCGCGCGAGGAGGGCGGATCGGCCGCGGTGACCGTGGACCTGGTGGTGACTCCGGCGCCGCGCATGCTCTTTCCAGGCGCGACGCTCGCGAGCGGCGAGTTCACTTCCGGCTACGCGGTGCCCGGGCTCCGGGCCAACGCAACCGGCACCATCTGCGTGTCGGGGAGCTGCGAGCGCTACGAGGGGGCGCAGTCGTATCACGACCACAACTGGGGAGTGTGGCGCGGCGTGCGCTGGGAGTGGGGCGCCACACGGGCGGGCTCATACACCCTGCTCTACGGGCGCGTGGAGCCGCCCAGCGAAGCCGGCTCGCAACCGCCGCTCTTCCTCTACCTGGTCGACTCGCTCGGATTTCGCGCGCTCTTCCGGCCGCGTGAGATCAGCTACGTGGACGGCAAAACCGTGACCGTGGACGGCCGGACAATCCACGTCCCTTCGACAGCGGTGCTGGCCGACGTGCGGGGGCGTGACACGATCCGCGTGGAACTCACCATCGAAGACGCCATCGCTACCGATACCCGCGGCTCGCTCGTGGAGCGCGGCGAGGCACGCGTGGCGCGGATGCTCACCACGCCGTACTTCGTGCAGATGAAAGGGAGGGCACGCCTGAGCGGTGTGGTGGACGGCCAGCCGCTGCGCGGCGAAGGAGAGGGATTCTTCGAGACGTACCGCTAGTCGTGCAGACCCGCCCCGCGGGGAGGTGAGCGCGATGCGTCCGATCACCGAGCGACGGGCTGAGCGAGTCGGGTGCGGCGGTCGCTCCGGGATTGCCTCTGCCGGTATATTGCAAGCCCATGTCGCTCACTATTCGCTTCCTCGGTACATCCGCCGCCCGCCCCACCGTGGAAAGGGGTGTCTCGTCGATCGCGCTCGTGCGCGAAGGCGAGACGTTGATGTTCGACTGCGGCGAGGGCACCCAGCGGCAGATGATGCGCTACGGGGTCTCGTTCGCGCTCGACGACATCTTCTTCACACACCTGCACGGCGATCACGTGATAGGCGTCATTGGCCTCTTCCGCACGCTCGCGCTGCAAGGGAGGAAGGAGACGATGCGCCTGTGGGGTCCGAGAGGAACGAAGCGAGTGCTGCGCGAAGCGGCGCACTTCGGGGTGGACAGGGTCGGCTTCCCGATCGACATAATCGAGCTGGACGAGGACAGCCGGGTAGGGCGCGCGGGTTACGAGATCATCCCCTTCGCCACATCGCATCGGGGGGTGAACGCCCTCGGTTACGCGCTGGTGGAAGAGGAGCGGCGGGGACGCTTCAACCCCGATCTGGCGCGCGAGCTGGGAATCCCCGAGGGTCCTCTATGGGGACAGATCCACAAGGGGCAGGCGGTAAAGCTGGAAGACGGGCGAGTGATCCACCCGGAGGTGCTGGTGGGACCCGCACGATCCGGGCGGAAGGTGGTGCTCTCCGGTGATACGCGCCCGAGCGAGACCACCGTGGAGGTCGCACGTGACGCCGACCTTCTTGTTCACGAGGCCACCTTCGGCGACGAGGAGTCCGCACGCGCTGCCGAGACCGGTCACTCCACCGCGCGGGAGGCGGCGCGCGTAGCGCAGCGCGCGGGCGTGAAGCAGCTGGCGCTCACGCACTTTTCGGCGCGCTACTCTCGCGATACCTCCACCCTGGTGCGCGAGGCGCGCGAACTGTTCGAGAACGTGCTCGCCGCGCGCGATGGCACTTCCATCGACGTTCACTTCGCCGACGAGAAGAGTCACGCGCAGGCCGGGTAGACGAGCGCGCCCGCTTCGCGCGCGGCCGGTGCGGCCGCGGCGCTAGACGGCGAAGTTGGTTACCGGAATTCCGAGCGGATTGTCGGCCGCGGAGATGAGCATCGATCTCCGGAAGAGGAGCGCCATCTGCGGCTCGGTGATCGCATCGAGCACTGCCTTCGGGTCGAGCCGCGTGGTGACGTTACGTGCTTCGGGCGTCCTCGCCTGGTACCAGTTGTAGCGATCGCGTCGCGCCGTACGCCCATCGGGGTGCTTGAAGACGACCATTGCGTTGCTGGCGCCGGGATTGGTCACCACGACGGTCCAGACGGTACCGTCGGGCGATTGAAATGTTCTCATCTCCTCTCGGGATGGATGGTAGCGACGCCGGAAGCCTCTCCCCCTATCGGCTGGCGCCCCGCGTAGCCGGCGTCGGTCTCGTGCCAGTGCTCCACGGCTCTCTCGCCGAGCCGCCAGCAGAGAAATATACGCCGCCCTTCACGCTCGCCCGGGAAATCCACGAGCCCCGCGTCGAGAGGGAGGCGGTACTCGATACCGAGATCGCGGATCTCGCGGATGCACCCGTCTATCTCCGCCGCAATCTCCTGCGCCTCGCGCTCGAGCTCCACCGTTCGCGGATCCGGCTCATCCAGAGTGACGCCGCCGGCCCTGATCTCGATCTCGCTGACGCGCTCGCGCCACCTCGGATAGAGCGTGACGATGTCGCCCACGATGCGGCTGACCAGTGGGAGCGTGCGATTCGCCTGCTCTACGGTGTACGACGTCCTCATGATACCGGAATGGTGTCCGTCCCGACAAAGCAGGGCAAGTGGCGCGAAGCGCGGTGCATCACCCCTCCTCGGCTGCGCGCTCCTCGAGTCGCCGTCGGCGGCGCTCCATCGCGGCCGCGAAGCGACGCTCCTCGGCGGGGGTTTCAGGTAGCACGTGTGGAACCTCCACCGGGCGCCCGTTGCGATCGATGGCGACGAAGGTGAGGTAGCAGGAATTGGTGTGCCGGCGTACCCCATCTATCATGTTCTCCGCCTCCACGCGCACGCCGATCTCCATCGAGGTACGGCCGGCGTAATTGACGCTCGCCTTCATGATCACGAGGTCGCCAACGTGGATTGGCTCGCGGAAGTCCACGCGGTCCACCGAGACCGTGACGCAGTTGCCACGCGCGTGCCGGATGGCGGCGACGGCCGCGGTACGATCCATCATCGAGAGTATCACTCCGCCGAAGACGTGCCCCAGGATGTTGGCGTGCTGGGGCATCATGATTTCGGAGGTCTCGTGCTGCGAGTCGCGTACCGGGCGTGCCGCTCTTCCGGCAAGTCTGGTGTCGGTGGTGGTCGGGTCGGTCATGGCAGTGCGTGCGTCGTCGGAGTAGAGTGCGGCCTCGTCGAACGCGCGGGCGAGGGCACGGATAGTGGTGCTGTCGGTTTGCGGGCGGTCCAGCCAGTAGACGCGGCGCACCGGTGTACCGGTCACGCCGAGCGACCACTCACGCCCCGTACTGTCCACCAGAGTGAGGTGCGCGCTGTCTTCCGCTTCGTTGAGGCGCGCTACGAGCTGGTAGTGATCGTGGATCCAGCTTTCACCCGAGCTGTCAGCGCGGGTAGGGAGCGTGCGCCGAACCTCGCTCCACCAGGGCGGCTCGGGAACGCGGATCGGCGGGAGAGGGAGAATCAACCCACCCGCGCGCGAACCATGCCCCGGCGCCACGAACTCCACCTCCGGCACGGCACCCCGTGAGAGGACAGCGAAGCTCGAGCTGTCGAAGCCGAAGTCGCCTATGGCGTCAGCCGCCTCGCGCGCGCGGACGTCGCTGGAAGTGAGCACCGAATCCAGCGCCTGCCCGAAGAGTGATGATCCCTGCTTCCGCAGCGAACGGGCTACACTGTCGCCGAAGAGGGTGGCGAGGGAAGCGTCGCCTCCATCGCGCAGATCGAGCACCCCTCGCCTGGCGAAGTGCCACTCGTCGCCGCCGGTCACGATCAGGTCGGCCGTGTAATCGTACGACATGAAAGGACCGAACTGGTCGAGCAGGTCGAATCGGCTGGTGGCCGAGACGTGGGGCATGTCGCCGAGTGACTCATCGGGATCGAGCCGGCGGTCGTCGGGATGGGCGCGCGCGTACCAGCGCTCGAGTCCGAGGATCGTGGTGTCGCGGAAGACGAGGGCCGAGTCGTTAGTGATCAGGTCGCGCCGCCATACCTGCTGCGCCACGACTTCCGCGTCGGTGTACGAGCGGTCGTCGTCCACCACGTAGACCTCGTAGAATCGCCCGCCGAAGCGGGAGAGCTGGATGGGCGAGCCGCGCGAGCGAAGGCCCCTGGGGCCAGAGCTGATCCAGTAGGTGGAATCACCGGCCGCCACGAGGAGCTCGGCGCGCGGCGGCGCGGCACTTTCGGTGCGGCACCCCGCGGCGGCCAGGAGAAGAAGCAAGATGGATGGGGCGCCTGCGCGCATGCAGAGAATATAGCTGGTGACGGAAGCGTCGCCGGGTCGTTTGGCACTATGACGGAAGTGCAGGGCGTCCTTATATTCTCCGTCCCTTTCCCCCCGAGAAAAAGCAGCATGAGAAGCATCTTCGTCCTCGTCGCGGCGCTGGCCGCCTGCGGCGGTGTGCAGGACACCGGTACATCCGCCGCCTCCACCGTCGCCCTCGAGGCTCCGGCCCAACCTGCGTCGCTCTCACCCGTCAGCGCCCAGGGCAGGGGACGCGCGCGGGCGTCAGCGGCATCGGGCGATACGTCAGAGGGTTCGCGGGAAGCGTCCGATGCGTCAGCGACCGCCACCGGCACTCCAGACGCGTCCCCAACGGCAGGGGCAGCTCCCACCGAGATCGCCGACAGTGCGCGCCCGCCCGCACCGGGGATAGTGCGAGGGCTCTACGTGAACCGCTGGGCCGCGCAGAGCGCGCGGCGGATGCGCGGACTCATCGCCATCGCCGACAGCACCGAGATCAACGCCTTCGTGATCGACATGAAGGACGAGTTCGGGCTCAACTACCAGTCGGCCGATTCCACCGTGGCGCGCAACTCGGGCACGGCGGGAAGCGTCCCACGGCTACGGGCGCTACTGGACACGCTCGATAAACACGGTATCCTCACCATCGCCCGGATCGTCGTTTTCAAGGACTCGGTGGCAGCGCGGCGCAACCCGGATCACGTGATCCTGCGCCCCGACGGCCAGCCGTGGCGCGACAAGCACGGACTCACATGGGTCGACCCGTATGACAAGAGCATCTGGGAGTACAACATACGGGTTGCGGAGGAGCTGGCCCGCCTCGGCTTCCGTGAGATCCAGTTCGATTACATCAGGTTCCCCGAGCCGTACAAGAGTCTCCCGCCGCAGGTCTTCCGCGATGCCAATGGAGTCTCCAAGCCCGAGGCGCTCGCCAACTTCTTCAGGGAGGCGTGCCCTCGAATCCACCGCGCCGGCGCCCGCTGCACGGCCGACATTTTCGGCCTCGTCACCACCGTACCCGGCGCGCTCGAGGTCGGGCAACAGTGGGAGAAGCTCTCGCCCCTGACAGACGTGCTCCTGCCGATGGTCTACCCCTCGCACTACCCGCGCGGCTCGTTCGGCGTGGACAGACCGAACGCCGATCCTTACGCGATAGTGAAAGCGGCCATCACCCGGGCGCACGAGCGCGACATCGCCCTCGGTCTGACCGGCTCCGAGCGGGTGCGGCCCTGGCTGCAGGCCTTCACGCTGGGGAAGCCGGCTTACGGGGCGCACGAGATCGAAGAACAGAAGCGCGCGGTTTACGACTCGGGCTACGATGGCTGGGTGCTCTGGCACCCGGGCTCGCTGTACGAGACGTTCGTCCCAGGACTCGAGAAGAACGTCGTGTCGCGCAGGAAGTCTCTCGCCGAAGCAAGATCTTCCCCGAAACCATCCTCCCAATGAAGACCCCCACGCGGCACGCCGCGATCGCGCTTCTGACGATCGCGGCATCTGTCGCCGGCACCACCGCGGTACAGGCGCAGCGCGCCACCCTCGAGGCGATAGTCCATCGCCAGACGCTCGACAACGGTATGGATGTGGTGGTGGTGGAAAATCACGCGGTCCCCATCGCGACCGTGGAGGTGGTGGTGAAGACCGGCGCGATGTCGCAGACGCCCGACGACCAGGGGGTGCCCCACCTCTTCGAGCACATGCTCTTCAAGGGGTACCGCGGCGACGGTGGACGCGAGTTTCGCCAGGAGGTAGCCAACCTGCACGCAGGCTACAACGGCACCACGTCCGAGGAGAGGGTCACCTACTACCTCACGCTCCCCTCGAGGCGTACCGACGACGCGGTACGGGTGCTGGCGCACCTGGTGCGCGCGCCGCGCTTCGAGAAGGAGGATCTCAACAAGGAGCGCTTCGTAGTACTGGGTGAGTTCAATCGCAACGTTTCCGATCCTCGCTTCCACCTTCAGAACGAGATCGCGCAGCTCCTCTGGGGGAGCCAGTGGCCGCGCAAGAACACGCTGGGCGATCAGATGGCGCTCCTCGCCGTGACGCCGGAGCATCTGAAGACGATCTTCGACCGGTACTACGTGCCCAACAACTCGGCTCTGATCGTGAGCGGCGACGTGGATCCGCAGAAGGTTTTCGCCATGGCCTCCGACCGCTTCGGCGGGTGGAAGCGCGCAGCCGACCCGTACGCCGCTTTCCCGGTACCGCCGATGCCGCCGCTCACCTCGAGCCAGGCGGTGGTGGTCACGGGAGACGTGAACGAGATCAGCATCGAGATCCAGTGGCAGGGGCCGAGCGTTCGGTCGAACGCCGACGACACCTATGCAGCCGACGTTTTCAGTGCCTTCGTGGACGACGAGCAGTCGGCGATGCAGAAGCGGCTGGTGGACTCCGGGGTCTTCCACACGGCCTCCTTCGGTTATCAGACGCTCGATCACACGGGGCCGATCACCTTCTACGCCACCACGTCCATGGACAAGCTCGCGGCCGCGCTCACCGTGCTGCAGGCTGAGCTGATGAACATGGGCGCCGAGGACTACTTCGATCCTGAGCTTCTCCGGGTGGTGGAGAAGCGCAGGAGCGTGGCCACGGCTTTCGAGCTGGAGGAGAGCATCGGACTGGCGCATACAGTGGGCTACTGGTGGGCGATAGCGGGTCTCGACTACTACCTCGGCTACACCGACAATCTCTCGAAGCGGAACGCGGCCGACCTCAGTGGATTCGTGGCGCGCTACCTCGCCGGGAAGCCGTTCGTGATAGGCGTGCTCACGCCCGAGAAGGAGGCGCCGAAAGTACGCGCCTTCCTCGGCCAGTACCTCCAGATGGTCTCGGCAGCGCGATGAAGACACGACTTGATGGCGCGTGGATGCGCCTCGGATCAGCGACGCTCGTGGTTGCCGCGTCGCTCACGATCGCCGGCTGCGCCACCGCGCGCCCGGAGAAGAACCTCACCGCCACGACGGAAGATGGGAACCTGGTGCCGCTCGACAGCGTCACCTTCTCGTACGACGTGGGTGGAGTGCAGGTGATCCAGCGCCCGTCGTTCGGCAACGACGTGGTGTCGGTGCATCTCTATCTGCTGGGCGGCACGCGGCAGCTCACTCCCGCCACGCAGGGGATCGAGAAGCTCCTCCTCAGAACCTCCGAGTACGGAACGGCGAAGTACCCGGGCGACGCCACGCGCGCCGCGTGGGCGCGCACGGGAAGCCAGCTTCTCGTCTCGGCCGACGACGACTGGACTCTTTTTGGCTTCCGCGGAATCCACTCGGAGTTCGACTCCTCGTGGAACGTGTTTGCCGAGCGGGTGATGCATCCGACGCTGGCCGCGAAGGATGTGGAGCTGGTGCGCTCGCAGCTCATCGGCGGGATTCGCCAGCGGATCAACGATCCTGACAGCTACGCGATGATGCTGGCCGACAGCGTCGCGTTCGCTGGCCATCCTTACGGCCTTCAGGCTGGTGGCACGGAGGCATCGCTCTCGTCGCTCGACTCCGCGGCGCTGGCGCGCTACCAGGCGGCGCAGATGGTCACCTCGCGCATGCTGCTCGTGGTCGTGGGGAATCTCACGCGCTCGCAGCTCGAGGCCGCCGTCGCCCGCACGCTCGCAACGCTCCCCGCGGGCAATTACGTGTGGACGCTCCCGGAGCCGCTCCCGGTGAGCGCGTCGTCGGTGACGATGATCGAGCGCCCGATCGCGACGGACTACATACTCGGTCTCTTCCAGGGACCGCCGGCGTCGGACAGGGACTACGCAGCGCTGCGCGTGGCGACGGCGCTGCTGTCATCGCAGATGCACAGCGAGATTCGTGAAGAGCACGCGCTGAGTTACGCGGCCGGTGCACCCTACATCGAGCGCGGGATCGGTACCGGCGCCGTGTACGTGAGCACGAGCGCGCCGGCTACCGTTCTTCCGATGATTCGGAAGGCGATGAAGGAGTTGAAGCAGCTCGACTGGGGGGTGTTCAGCATGCGCTACTTCACCGACCAGTTCGTGATGGATTTTCTGGCCGAGAACATGACGAGTAGCGCGCAGGCCGACTTCCTCGCTCGGGCGCAGCTCTATCGGGGCGACTACCATCTCGCCGCCAAGTCGATGGAGGAGCTCCGGCATCTCACCAGCGTGCAGCTCCGTAACGTCTCGAGGAAGTACTTCCAGAACATCCACTTCGTGTACCTCGGCGATACGACTCGCGTACCACGGACGGCGTTCGAGGGGTTCTAGGGTGGGTGGATAGATCGTTTCGGGGGCAGAGCTCATCGCGCGGAACTGCGGACGCGGAGGGCGCGGAGGGAACTGAGAGGACGCGGAGGGGCTCCTCTTCGATCTGGCCTCCGCTCTCCGTTCCGGCATCACTGCCAGTGAGAGTCAGGTGAGTCTTGGGGAACTGCTCCCCCGCCTCCGGTTCTGCCCGGGTGGGCAGGACTCGAAGTGCGGGAGCTGTTCCCCCAAACTCACGTCACTCTCGCTCGGCGTGATTCACGAACGGTGAGCGAAGGCCCGCCAGTAGAGTATTTCTCCGCGCTCTCTCAGTTCCCTCCGCGCCCTCCGCGTCCGCAGTTCCGCGCGATGAACCAAGAACTCGCGCTGAGTCCGACCAGCCGCCTACCTGCTCACCTCCACCGAGATACTGAGCGTCCTCGGATACCCGGGGTTGAGGAAGCGCTCGAGGACGGGGGTGGGGGGGCGGGGGCCGCCGATGGGGCCAGCGGGGTTTTCACCGAAGATGCCGAAAGTCTCGTAATCGCGCTCGAGGAGATTCTGGACGTGCGCGGTGAGTGAGATGTGCGGGCGCTCGTAGTGCAGCTGGAAATCGGTTACGGCGTACCCCGATACCGAGCCGCTCACCAGGCGTCCCTCGTCGCCTTCGGGGGAGAGGTTCACCTCATCGAAGTTTCCGTCGTTCCCGCGCAGGTACTGGCTCGATACGGCGTTAACCGAGAGCTGGGCACCGATGAGCGAATTGCCGAGGACGTGCGTGAGCTCCACTCCCAAGCTTCCCCTGTGTCGCGGTGAAAGAGGGAAGCGGTCGCCGGGGCGCGCGGAGTCGGGCTCGGGCAGCTCGGATGCGAGCAGCACGGGGCTCTGGTATGTGGCGTCGATGAGCGCGTAGGAGCCGAAGATCCGGAGGCCCGCGGGGAGTGTCAACGAGCCGCTCGCCTCGATGCCCTGGCGCCGAGCGCGGTCGATGTTCTGGAAGAACCCGGTGGTCGTGTGCGCGGCGACGAAGACGATCTCGTTGCGCGTATCCTCGCGGAATCCCACGATGTCGAGCGCTGCGCCCTCACGCGGCTCCCAGTCGATGCCGCTCTCGTAGTTCACCACCGTCACCGGATCCAGGGGCGGGTCGTCGCCGAGCGCGAATGGAAGCGAGCAGGGGGATGTCTCGTCTGCGCACGCCAGCTCTAGTGGCGCGGGCGCTCGAAAGCCGGTGCTCACTGCTGCGTAGCCGCGAACGTCGGGTCCGATGTAGTAGTTCACGCCGAGCCGCGGGGAGAAGCGGCGGTAGCTGTTGGTGCCGTCGTGCTCCGGATCGCGGAGGTCACGGAAGGGGATGCGTACGTAATCGCCGCGCATGGACGCCGTGACGGCCAGCGCCGGCGTCACGCTCAGCACGCCCTGCGCGTAGAGCGCCGCGTCGTCCTCGTTCACGCGCGCATCCTCGCAGAGTCCTGTGCCCTGGTCGCAGTCGTCCTCGAACTCCGGCGCGCTCGGGGTGGGGACGGAGAATATCTGGTAGGAGATGTCGTTGCGGCTGTACTCCGCACCGAAGGTCAAGCCCAGCGGCATCCCCGCAACGGAAGTGGGGAGGGTCCACTCGACCGTGCCGCCCTTCGAAGTGTTGTCCACGTGCGCGTCGGTGCTCGGCGCGTCCACGTTCACGTTGAACTGCTGGTAGTCGTTGTCGCGCCTGAAGGCGTTGGCGCGGATCGTTCCTCCGGCGAACGGGCGCTCGCCGCGCGCGGCGATGTGCCAGAGCTCAGGCTCGTAGAAGTCCCCGCCCGTGAAGTTCGCCCGCCGATCCACCTGCAACCAGCTCGCGGGGAGCGAGCCGGCCTGGAAGATCCGGTCGCGCGCGTACATCACCGTCATGGCAAGGTCAGTGTTGGCTCCCTTGCGCCCCACGTTCACGAAAACCTGCCGCGTGCGCGCAGGAGTCTCATCGCGGTAGCCGTCCTCCTCCGTGCCGCGCGCCATGACGTAGCCATCGACGTCGTCGATCACGCCGCCGGCGCTCACTCGCGCGCCGAGGTAGCCGAAGGCGCCCGCCTCGAAGGCGGCGCTCGCTTCCGGAGTGAAGGTGCCGCGTTTCGTGGTGAGGACCAGCGCGCCTGCCAGCGCGTTCTTTCCGTAGAGCGTACCCGGCCCGCGCACGAGCTCGGCCTTCTCGATGGCGTCCATCGGGATCAGGTCGAAGTTGACCTCCTGTGCATCCGGCTCGTTGATGCGCACCCCATCGAGGAATACACTGACCCCCTGGGACACGCCCACCACCGGTGAGAGCCGGAAGCCGCGGATCTCGAGTGTGGGCTGCGCGCGCGTTCCCTGATCATCGAAGATGCTCACGCCGGGGAGTCGCGCTATTGCTTCGGCTGCCGACGTGGGACCGGGCGGTATCCGCGCCATCGGTATCTCGTCCACCTGCACCGGGGTGCGCTCGTCCACCGACGAGAGACGCGTTCCGGTGACCACCGTCGGCGCCAGACGCTGGGCGGTGGTGGTGTCGGCGCGCGTGGTGTCTGTTCGCGCGGTATCGGCCGCTGTCGTGTCGCGCTGCTGCGCCGCGGCGCTCGTTACTGCGAGCGCCGCGACGAGAAGCGTGCCGAGTATCGTCGTGGCTATTCCCTTCATCACCCCCGTATCACCCTTCCCCGTCCATGGCGAACTGCGCGACCGGCAGCGGATACCACTCATCGAAGAACGATCGAAAGGATGGGTCCATGAACTCAGCGCCAGCCGCGCCGGTAGGGCCGGCGTGTCGAAGGTCATCGGACGGACATCGCGACGACGGGGATGCGACGCAGCACCCGTCTCCCGACCGCCGATCATCCTTGTGACGAACGAGGAGCCGAAATCAGGACGCGCTGCCGGCCACGAGCATCTGCACACCCGATACCAGCCGGTCCACCTCTTGCTCGGTGGTGTAGCACGCGCAGCCGGCACGCACGAGCCCGTGCCGCGATTCGCCGAGTCGTTCCACGACTGTGCTCGCGTAGAAGTCGCCGCTAGATACGAACACTCCGCATCCTGCGAGGTGCCGCGCGACTTCGCGAGCGGGGATGCCGCGAACCGTGAAGGAGACGGTCGGCGTACGCTTCGCTCCGGGCGGCGGTCCGTACAGACGTACGCCGCCGGTGGAGCAGAGGCCACTCCAGAGGCGACTGAAGAGCGCCGCGCCGTGCTGGTGCAGCGACTCGAATGATGCCTGGAGCCGGGCACGCCGTGCGGAGCCCTCGCCGAGCGAGGCAAGAAAGTCCACCGCGGCGGCCGCGCCGGCTATAGCTTCGTGGCTCTGTGTGCCCGTCTCCAGCCGTTCAGGCGCGCTGTCGGGAGCGGGAGCGAGCTTCGGGACGTCCAGCGCAGCGAGCAGGTTTTCCTTCCCGAAGAGGACCCCGATGTGCGGACCGTGGAACTTGTACGCGGAGCACGCGAGGTAGTCGCATCCGATCGCCTGCACGTCCACCAGCTCGTGCGCCGCGTAGTGGACCGCATCGACGAAGACACGCGCACCGACGTCGTGTGCCAGGCGCGCGACGCGCGATACGTCGTTGATGGTGCCCAGCGCGTTCGACGCCGCACCGATAGCGACGAGCTTGGTGTGCCGGCCGATGGTGTGCTCGAGATCGTCCCAGTCGAGCTGACCCGTCTCCGGGATCATGCGCACGGTGCGCAGAGTGACGCCCCGCTCGCGCGCGAGCGTCTGCCACGGGGCGATGTTGGCGTGGTGGTCGAGCTCGGTGACCACTATCTCGTCGCCCGGCACGAGTCCGTAGCCGATTGCCCGCGAGATGTGGAAGGTGAGCGATGTCATGTTCTGCCCGAACGCAATCTCCGACGGGCTCGCGTTCAGGAAGTCTGCCAGCGCCTCCCGCGCGCCCGCGATGATCTCGTCGGTCTCCATGCTCGACGGGTAGAGCCAGTGCGTGTTCGCGTTATGACGATAGAGGTAGTCGGCCATGGCATCGACTACCTCTCTCGGCACCTGCGTACCGCCGGGCCCATCGAAGTAGGCTACCGGAATTCCGTCGAGCTCGCGCTCCAGCGCAGGGACGCGGGCGCGGACCGCGGCGATATCGATGCTCACGCGATCTCGGCTCCCGCCCACTCCTCTATGAGCTTCACCACCTCCACGTGGTCGGCCTCCTCGCCCATCGCCCCGTGCGCGATGCGATACAGCTCGCTAGTGAGCTGGATGAGCGGCGACGGCACCTTCTGCTCGCGCGCGACCGAAGCGGCGATTCCGACGTCCTTGTCGAGGAGCGCGAGGCGGAAAGTGCGCGGGAAGGCGCGTGTGAGCACGCGCTCGGTGAAGAGGCTTTCGGTGGCGTTGCTCCGGCCGCTCGATGCGTTGATGACTCCGAGCGCCGCGCGGACGTCCACACCTGCGCGTGCGAGTGCCGCGAGTCCTTCTCCAGCCGACCAGATATTCACCGCGAGAAGCATGTTGTTCACTGCCTTCAGCGCGTGCCCGGCACCCACGGGGCCGCAGTGCACAATCTTCTCGCCGAAGCTCTGGAGCACCGGCTTCGTGCGCTCGAACACGGCGGCATCTCCCCCGCACATTACCGTGAGCGCTCCGCGCTCCGCGCCGCTCACACCACCGCTGACTGGAGCGTCGATGAAGTCCACTCCGGATTCACCGAGTCGCGCCGCTATCCGTCGCGACACCCCCGGGTCGCCAGATGTGCAGTCCACCAGCGTCGCTCCGCGCTGGAAGCCGGCGAGGAGCCCTTCTCTCCCCCCGAGGAGCACCTCCACATCCTGCGAGGTAGGGAGGCAGGTGATGACGAAGTGGCTCCCGCTCGCCGCCTCAGCGGGGCTCGCGGCCACCCGCGCCCCATTCTCCTTTCCGAACGAGTCGGCCTTCTCACGCGTACGGTTCCAGACCGTGAGCCGGAACGGCGGCTTCGCCAGATGCCTCGCCATCGGCGCCCCTATCGCGCCGAGCCCGATGAATGCCACCGCTATCTCTTTTCCGTCCGATTCTCTCTTCATTGCGCGTGGAAGATCGTGGGGTGAGAGGGGAGAGGGAAGGGGATGGGAGAGAGGAGAAAGCAGAAAGCAGAAAGCAGAGAGCAGAAAGCAGGAAGGGATAGAGGGTTCAGGGTTCAGGGTTCAGAAACTGCCCTGGGCGGATGGATCTCTACGCCGAGGTAGTACCTGAACCCTGAACCCTGAACCCTTGCAGTCACTGCTTTCTGCTTTCTGTTTTCTGCTTTCTCCCACACTTTACCCCCATGCCCACTCTCCTCCTCACAATCGACAAGATGCTCTCCCTTTACAGTGTGCGTGCGGTGTGGACGGCGCTCGGGGGGGTGGAGGGGGTGAGGACGGCGGAGGTGGTGATCGGGATGGCGCGGGTGGAGCACGATGGGCGCGTGACGTGCGAGCAGGTCGCGGAGGCGGTGGAGCTCGCCGGATGCGAGGTGGTGCGCTGCGAGGAGGAGAAAGGGCTGCCGCTGCTCTGAACCGGCGCTTGTATGCCCGGCGGGTGCTCTCGTAACTTGACGCGCGTCGCGCGGTCCGGTGCGACGCGCGTGCTCCGCGGCCCCCGCCGCAGTGGAATTCCGAGGACGGTTCTCATGACGCCAGAGCAAGGGAACGAAGAACGGCCGATCGCGGCGCTACTGGCGCCCGATATCCTCCTGATGCTCGAGGAGTCGCCGGGAGACATCGGCGCCGAGACGGAGGAGATGCACCCGGCCAACCTGGCCGACATCGCCTCGACGCTCGAACCGGACAGGGTGCGATCACTCCTCAGGGCCCTTCCGCCTGAGCGCGCCGCCGACGTGCTCGAATACCTCCCCGAGGATCTGCGCACGAACGTGCTCGAGGCGATGAGCAGTTCGCAGGCAGCCGCGCTCGTCTCGGAGATGACACCGGACGACCGCGCCGACGTTCTCGAGGAGCTCGACGAGGATCACGCCGACGAGATTCTGTCGAAGATCGCGGTCGAGGCGCGGGGTGAGACGGAGCGACTCCTCGCCTATCCGCCCGAATCGGCGGGCGGGCTCATGACCACGGAGTTCGTCTCGATCAGCGAAGGGACAACGGTGGAAGAGGCGCTACGCAGCGTGCGAAACGTGGCGCGCGCCGGCAGGCGCGAGGCGCTCTACACTATCTACGCCACCGATCCCGCCGGCCGCGTGCGCGGCGTGCTCTCGCTCCGCGAATTGCTCGCTGCCGCGGAGGGCACGCGGATCGAGGAGCTGGCGTGGACGGACGTCGTGAGCGTCAACGCCTTCGCCGACCGCGAGGAAGTCGCCCGCGTCACCGAGAAGTACGACCTCGTAGCCGTTCCGGTGGTGGACGACAACGGGCGGATACTGGGTGTCGTCACTGTGGACGATGTGATCGACGCCATCATGGAGGAGCAGACGGAAGATGTGCAGAAGCTCGGCGGCATGGAGGCACTAGACGAGCCTTACTTCGCCGCCAGTTTCTGGAGCATCCTTCGCAAGCGCGGCGGCTGGCTCGTGCTTCTCTTCATAGAGGAGATCTTCACGGGAACCGTGCTGAGACACCACTCGGCCATGCTCGAGGCGTCGGTGACGCTGATGTTCTACGTCCCGCTCATCATCAGCTCCGGCGGCAACTCGGGCTCACAGTCGGCCACGCTGATCACTCGTGCGCTCGCCGTGGGCGATGTCCGTCTGCGCGACACGCTGCGCGTCTTCGCCCGCGAGCTGGCACAGGGACTGGCGCTGGGTGCCTTCCTCGGCGGCATCGGCTTCGGTCGCGCGCTCATGTGGAACAGCGGGTACGACGTGGCCTGGGTAGTGTCGCTGACGCTTCTGGCGGTGGTACTCACGGGCACGATCGTTGGCGCGATGCTCCCGCTCCTCTTCACTCGTCTCCGCGTCGATCCCGCCATCGCCTCCTCCCCCTTCGTCGCCTCCTTCGTCGACGTCGCCGGCGTAGTGATCTACTTCTCGATGGCGCAGCGAATCATTGGACTGGGGGGATAGGGGAGAGAGCAGAAAGCAGGAACGGCAAGGGAACAGGGAACAGGGAACAGGAAACAGGTACCGGCTCATGGGGAGAGAGCCCTCTCCCCCGAGGCTGTTTCCTGTTTCCTGTTTCCTTTCCCCTCTCCCCTCGCCCCCTAGGCAGTTCACTGCTTCCTGCTTTCTGCTTCCTGCTTCCTTGCAGTTCCTCTTTCCTCTCCCTCCCCACATCCCGAATCCTCGCAGTTCCCGGCGCTGGCGCGGGAAATGCCGCGCTTCGCGAGCAGGGCGCGGGCCGCGGGCGGCGCCGGCGGCTTCGCGCGACTCTCTCACGCGGAGCGACTGCCATGACATCCACCGTTCAACGCGCTTCCTTCATCTGCGGCTGGGCTCTGATCGCCCTCGGCATCATCGGCTTCATCACCTCGCCGGGCGCGATGGCGGCCGACCCCGAAGTCGCTGCCAGAATCTTCGGCATCTGGCCCGTCAACATCGTGATCAACGTACTGCATCTCACGTGGGGCGTCTTCGGGCTGGCATCGTCGCAGTGGCACCGCAGCTCGCGCAACTACGCCCGCATCACCGCCGTTGTCTACGTGGTGCTAGCGATCTGGGGAATCGTCGCACCCACGTTCGTCGGTCTCTTCCCCGCCGGTGGCAATGACATCTGGCTCGATGCCGTGATCGGCGTCGTGATGGGCTACTTCGGCTTCACCGCCCGCGAGCACGCGATGGCCGGAGCCTGAAGGCAGAGAGCAGAGAGCAGAGAGCAGAAAGCAGAAAGCAGAGAGCAGTGAACCGCCTCGGGGTCTAGGGCTCTACCTCCACGAGCCGTTCACTGCTTTCTGCTTTCTGCTCTCTGCTTTCTACCCCGCCCCCCTCCATGCTCACGATCCCCTCCTCCAGCCACTCGTAATCGCCATCGAGCACGCGCTGCGACAGGCGATAGAGGGAGGCGTCGTTGGGGCCGAAGAGGTGGCGGAAGTGGTTGGCGATGCGGAGGCGAGACTCCCGGCAGAAGACGTTCGCGAGCTCCACGGCGTTGGCGTTGCCGCGCCCCGCCAGCATCTGGGCGCGCGAGCAGGCGGCCGACATCGCGAAGAGCTCGGCGCCGATGTCCACGGCGCGGAAGAGCACCATCTGGCGCTTCTCCAGCTTGGGGCCGAGGCGCACCATGGCGTGGAAGATCGCGCGGCCGAGTTTGCGCGTGGTGCGCTCGATGTAGCGCAGGTGCGGTGCAAGACGGCCGAACTCCGAGTAGCTGTTGAAGCCGCCGATCCACCGGGTGGTGTACCACTTGGGGTAGAACTTCACCGAGCGTGCGAGCGCCGCGAGGCGCTCCTTGCGCGTGGCCTCCGGGTTGACCACGTCGAAGGCGGTTTTGAAATGCCAGTCTACCGCCTCACGCGCGATGAACAGGCGCATGATCTCCGACGAGCCCTCGAATATCAGGTTGATGCGGAAGTCGCGCATCGCGCGCTCCACGGGGATCGCTCGCTCGCCGCGCTCGCGGAGCGAGTCGGCGGTCTCGTAGCCGCGGCCACCGCGGATCTGGAGCGTATCGTCCACGATCCGCCACCCCGCCTCGGTGTTCCACATCTTCGCGATCGCTGCCTCGAGGCGGATGTCGTAGCCGCCGCGGTCGGCCATCGCGCTGGAGAGCTCGGCGATCGCTTCCATCGCGAAGGCGTGGGCTGCCATGTGCGCCAGCTTCTGCGCCACCGCTTCGTGCTTGCCAATGGGCTTCCCCCACTGCACGCGCTCGTTGGACCACTCGCGCGACACGCGCACCATCTGCTTGGCCGCGTACGCTGCGCTCGCAGGAAGGGTGAGCCGCCCGGTGTTCAGCGTGATGAGCGCGAGCTTGAGGCCTTTGCCCTCGCCCCAGAGGATGTTCTCCCGCGGTACCTTCACGTTGTCGAAGCGCAGCACACCATTCTCGATGGCGTTGAGCCCCATGAAGTGACAGCGGTGCTCGACTTCCACGCCGGGCCAGTCGGTTTCGACTATGAAAGCCGTGATCTGCTTCTTCGGCTTTCCGTTCACGATCGCGTCGGGCGTGCGAGCCATCACCACGAGCAGTTCGGCGCGCGTCCCGTTCGTGGTCCAGAGCTTCTTCCCGTTCAGGATGAAGTACTTGCCGTCCTCTGAGGGTGTGGCGGTGGTCTGCAGGTTCGCGGGATCGCTGCCAGCATCCACCTCGGTGAGCGAGAATGCCGAGATCGCTCCCTTGGCGAGGCGAGGGAAGTACTTCTTCTTCTGCTCCTCGGTTCCGAAGAGCTTGAGCGGTTGCGGCAGGCCAATGGACTGGTGTGCGGAGAGGAGCGCGGTGAGCGATCCGTCTTTCGATGTCACCATTCCAATCGCGCGGATGTAGCTCGTCTGCGAGAGTCCGAGCCCGCCATACTCGCGTGGGATCTTGATCCCGAAGGCACCGATGTCGCGGAGCTCCTGCACCAGCGATTCCGGGATGTTCCCCTCCCGGTCTATGGCGTCGGAGTCCACCCGCTCCATGATCTCGCGCAACGCATCCATGAACGGCTTCGCGCGCGCCTCTTCCTCGGGATCGACGGCGGGGTGCGGATGTATGAGGTCGAAGCGGAAGCGGCCGAGGAACAACTCCCTCAGAAAGCTCGGCTGGGCCCACTCGCTCTCGCGCGCTGCTTCGGCAACATCGCGCGCTTCCTTCTCGGAGGCCAGGTCGTGCGTCGGCTGTGCCATGGGTCTCCATTCCTGGTTGGACACCTGACGCACCATTGGCTTACCAGGGCGGCGCGCCAGTATGTCATGCCCTTCAAAGATACCTCCGCGCCGCCTCCCTTCCCAGACTAGACTGTAACGGCGCGCTTCCTACGCGTCTCGAGCCACACGAGATATCCAACCCCGTACAGCGCTATAGCGGCGAAGCTGAACCACTGGATCGCGTAGCTCTTGTGCGATCCCTCATCCAGCGATGGAGCGCTGAGACGAGCCGGAGCGCCCTCGGACCGCTCGCCCGGTGCGAGATCCACCACGTACATGCGCGCTACGGCGTACGGGATGGTCTCCGCTATTCGCGCAGAATCCAGATCGCGCCACGCCATGGGATTCGTCTGCGATCGCGGATCGCTCCGCTCGCGCACCGGGATCGGGCGCGCGTATCCCTTCACCATCGCGTGCTCCGGCTCGTACCAGGTCGGGATGGAGATCGTCGCCGCGTCGGGTGAATACACGAAGCCGCGGTTCACCAGAACGGCGGTGCCGCCGGAGTCGGGGATCAACGGCGTCACGATGTACACGCCGGGCGCTCCGTCGCGCGAGCGGCCCGTGAGGATGATCTGGTGGTCGTAGTCGTAGCGGCCGCTCATCTCCACCAGCCGGTAGGCGGCGAGCGCGGTATCCGGCGGGAGAGCGGCCACGCTCGTGGGCGGGAGACGCATCCGGCTCACGAGCTCCGCGTTCAGAGCGCGGCGCTCCTGGAGCCGGTGCACCTGCCACACCCCCAGGCGCGCGAAGAGTGTCGCCATGGCCAGTGCGATGACGGCGGCGATGATTGCACTGCGTGACATGTCTGTAAACTACCACTCAGAACAGGTTCATCTGCTCTCCGAGCTCCTCTGGCTCCACTGGGTGCTGGCCGATGAGCCGCTGGAGCTGCCGCGCCGATGCGGGGCTGTGGCCCGCGAAGTGGTTGTTCACGTAGCCGTATACGGCGGACATGCTGCGCGTCATCGCGGCGATGGCCTTCGCCCAGCGTTCCAGCTCGCTGGTGCGGTCACGCTGCACGCGCGAGTAGTCCACGATGTCGCGGTTGGGACCCATCCAGCGGATGTACGAGAAGCCGGCCGTGGGCTTTTCCGCGAGTGCGAGGACCATGCGACGCGGGATCCAGCGCGCGTCGCTCAGTGCGAGCGCGACGCCGTGCTCCGCGAGCAGCGCGAGCACGCCCTCGTGAATCCAGCCACGGTCGCGGAACTCGATCGCGAGCCTGAGGTCGCGCGGGAGCGTCGGCAGAAACGCCGCGAGTGCCGGGAGCTCCGAGGGTCCGAAGTCGGGGGCGAGCTGGATGAGTATCGGTCCGAGCTTGGCCCCCAGCTCGCGCGCGCGCTCGAAGAAGAGTTGCGCCACATCCTCCGAGTCGCGCAGGCGCCGCTCGTGCGTGATCTCGCGCGGAAGCTTGAGCGCGAAGACGAAATCGCCCGGCGTTCGCTCCGCCCACCCTCGCACCGTCTTCGCGGGCGGGATGGCGTAGAAGGTGGAGTCCACTTCTACAGTGTCGAACGCGCGCGCGTAGACGGAGAGGAAGTCCGCCGGGCGCGTACCCGTGGGATAGAACGGGCCAGTCCAGGCGTTGTAGTTCCATCCTTGAGTGCCGATCCGGACAGTAGAGGGCATGGGCGAGAATGGGAGTGATGGCGCTTCGGATGTCAAGGCGGCGATACGCGTGCCGCTGGCTCGCGGGTCTCACTCTTGCGCTCACTAGCGGTGAAACCGAATCCGCCGCAAAGCCAGGAGGTAGCATGGACAAGCGCGACACCGAACGCAACGATGCCCAGAGGCGCGCCGAGGAGGAACGACGCGACGAGCAGGAGTACCAGGAGGAGGCTCGCAACGCGCGGCCCGTATCGCCGGAATACCAGGGTGAGCCGCTGATCTTCGACGAGTTGCGCGATGGGCCCGGGCCCGAGACGCCGGAGGAGCGCCGAGTGCGTGGGCCTTACGCGGCACCGGTCGAGGAGCCGCCCACCGGTACGGAGCTGGTAGGGGAGGGGGTGGGCGGTGCGTCGGGTGGCCTCGTAGGCGCCGCTCTCGGATCGCTCGCTGGTCCACTGGGAACGGCGATAGGCGCGATAGCGGGTGCGGTGGGCGGCTGGTGGACGGGGCGCGCGGTGGTGGACGCCGCGAGCGGCGTGAGCGCGGAGGAAGAGCGCGCGTGGCGCGACCACTACGAGAGCAGCGACCAGCGACTGGCTGACCGCGACTACGAGCAGGCGCGTCCCGCCTATCACATAGGGCGTCTCGCGCGCCTCAATCCAGACTACGAGGGACGCTCCTTCGACGAAGTGGATGCCGAGCTTTCGCACGCGTGGACGCGCGACCTCTGCGCGCGCTACGGCGAATGGCCAACTGTGCGGCATTTCGTCCGTGAAGGGTACATGCGCCGTGAGCGGCACGATCGCCTGGGCGGCGAACCGCGCACCATGGCGCCCACCGAGGAGGCGCTGGACAGGCTGCATTCCGACGACAGCGCTATCTGAATCATCGGCGGCTCCGCATGCGCGCGCCATCGCCGCGGAGCCCGCGAGTCATACGGAGGCCAGAGATGGAGCGGCGTGACGAGCACGAAACGAAGCTGGTTCCCAACGATCCCGCGCACACCGCGTCGCGCGAGGAGGCGGAAAGGGTCCGGCATGGCGGGGCACCCGCGGAGCAGGTGGGTGGCACGTCCGACAGCACCGCGGCGTCGATTGGCGCCGCGGCCGGCGGCGCGGCGGTCGGCGCAGCCGCGGGGACCTTCGTCTTCGGTCCGCTCGGCACCCTGATCGGCGCGCTGGCGGGTGTGCTGGGCGGCTGGTGGGCCGGCAAGGGAGTGGCCGATGCGAGCCGCGCCATAACACCCGAACTCGAGCACGAGTACCAGGCGCACTACGAATCGTCGCCCGACCACCTCGCCGATCGCTCGTACGAGAGCGTGCGACACGCATATCTGCTCGGCTACCTGGCGCGGAGGAACCCGGATTACTCGGGACGCAGCTTCGACGAGATAGAGCCGGAGCTCCAACGCGGATGGACGCAGGATCTATGGGCTCGCTACGGCGACTGGGCCGGTCTGCGCGGCTACGTGCGCGCGGCCTACGACGACAACGGGATGGCAACGCGGCCCTGATCGCGAGGGCGCGAGCGCGGGGCGAACCGCCCCGCGCTACCAGCGCTCCAGCAGCGAATCGTGCCTCTCACGGTCGATGTTCCCGCCGCTCACCACCATGGCCACCGGTCCGTCCGGATGGCTGACCACACGCTCGAGAATCGCCGCCACGCCCACCGCACCGGCGCCCTCCACCACCAGACCTTCCTCGCGCGCGAGCCACGCGATCGCGCGTCCGATCGCGTCCTCGGTAACGGTGTGGATCTCGTCGAGAGCGTGAAGGCCAATGTCGAGCGCAACGTCGTCTATGTCGCCAGCCAGTCCGTCGGCGAGCGTGGGGAGCGAGGGGATGTGGACGACCTCCTCCGCATCGAGCGACCGCGCCATGGCCGCCGTGTTCTCGCTCTGCGCGCCGATTATCCGCACCCGTGGCGCCACGTTGCGGAGGAGCGCTCCGCAGCCGCCGAGGAGCCCTCCACCTCCCACCGGGACGATGAGGGTGCGGAGCCGCGGAAGGTCCTCGAGGATCTCGGCGGCAACCGTCCCCTGTCCCGCGAGGAGAGCGCGGCCGGTGCACGGATGTACGAAGGTCGCACCGCGCTCCTCGGCGAAGGCGATGGCCCGTTCCATGGCGGCGTCGTAGTTGGGCGATTCCGCGTCGACGGTAGCGCCGAGTGCGGCTATCCCCTCGCGCTTCACGCGAGGCGCAGTCTCGGGGACGAAAATTGTGGCGGGGATGCCAAAGCGGTGAGACGCCCACGCCACGCCCAGGCCGTGGTTCCCGGCCGACGACGCCACCACGCCGCGCTCCCGAACCTCAGCCGGGAGGGCGGAAATCAGGTTGAAGGCTCCGCGCAGCTTGAAGGAGCCGGTGATCTGCTCGGACTCGAGCTTCAGGAAGACGTCGCAACCGGCGACCGCCCCGAGCCCGGGGGAGGGGCGGAGCGGGGTGCGCCGCGCTACGCCGGCGAGGCGCATGGTGGCGGCGAGAACGTCGTCCGCCCGGGTTTCGTTGAACATGCCCGGCATGCTACCAGTCTGCCGCAGCGTGAGCAAGTTCGCGTCGGCGGATACCGTGTGGCGCGGCACCTGCGTTGTTGATCTCGTAGCCGGGAGCGCTTGCGGGAGTAGTGGGCATGTCAAAGGCAGGAACCTTCTCGATTCTATCCAGGACGCTCGAAGAACCGCTGCTGGCGGTGGACGGTAGCGGCCTGATAGTGTCCGCCAACGAGGACGCCGAACGGGTACTCTCGCGCGGCGGGAGCTCGGTGGTGGGGACTCCCATGCAAGCGCTCTTCTGGGGTGACGACCCGGATTCGGTGGACGACCTGCTGCGGCGCGGAGCGAACGCGAGATCGAGTGCGGGGCTCTGCTTCGGGCCCCCCGGTGCGGAGGCTTCGGAGGCCGACGTGATCGTATGGCCACTGGCAGGCCCGGGAGGTGCGAAGGTGAGCGTGCTCGTCCATGATCTGACGGGCCGCCGTCGCGAGTGCGAGCGCGTAGCCGCGCAGCTCGAGGCACAGCGCGTGGAGCTCGGGGAGCGCGCCAGCGAGGCCGCCCGCCGCGACGGCGAGTTGAAGACCGCGCTCGAGACGCGCCACCGCTTCTACGCGTCCATGAGCCACGAGCTACGGACGCCGGTGAACGCCATCGTCGGCTACAGCGAGCTTCTCCTCGACGGCATATATGGCGAGCTCTCACCCGCCCAGGCCAAGATCCTGCGGCGCTCGCTGCGCGCCGCGGGTCACCTGCAGGAGCTGGTAAACGACCTTCTGGACCTGGCTCGCATCGAGGAGGGGCGGCTCGACCTGCACGCGGAAGCGGTAGAGATAGATGCGCTCGTGGAAGAGCTTCTCGATTCCGTGCAGCCGCTCGCGGACGAGCGTGCGCTCGAGCTGACGCACGAGACCGAGCCTGGAACGCCGCCCATCGTCTCCGATCCGCGCCGGATCCGCAAGATTCTCCTGCATCTTCTGACGAACGCGATCAAGTACGGCGGACGCGGGCCGATCAGCATCCGGAGCGGTCCGGTGCGTCCGGGCGACGGTGCATCCGGCGAAGGTATCTACATCGAGGTGAGCGACCACGGAGTGGGGATCGCCCCGGAGGAGCTGGAGCGCATCTTCAGCGAGTTCGTCCGACAGCGGAACAACGGCGATGGGACGGGCCTCGGACTCTCGATCGCGCGCGGGTTGAGCCACGCGCTCGGCGGGACGCTGGCGGCGGAGTCTACGCCCGGCGAGGGGAGCACCTTCCGGCTCACGCTGCCTCGCGTATTGAGCGATGCTGAAGACGATGTGGCCTACTCGTTACCTCTCGAGTTCGTGAAGCGTCATCAGCGCGGAAGGCAGCCGAGCCAGCTTGACGCTAATCCGGGAAGCCACTAAGCTTCGACAGCTTGTTGCGGCCCCGCCATATGCGGGGCCTTTCAACAGGCGTCACGGATACGGAGTTCGTTGCACTGCAGGATCGTGCGCGATAGCCGTAAGTGCTTGTCGGGGCTGTAGCTCAGCTGGGAGAGCGCTGCAATCGCACTGCAGAGGTCAGGGGTTCGATCCCCCTCAGCTCCATGGCATGCAGACTGCCATACGGTCTGTGGCCGACTTTCACGCGGGTGCGCCCTCACTCGGTAGGACGCAGAGTTCCAATGATGAGGGTTGCTACCGCAGTGCGCTGGGATCTGCCCGCCGCCGTTCGGTAGGACGGAGAGTTCCAATGGACGGCGCGCGAGGCGAGCCCCGCGCGGCCAGGTAATCGAGGAAAGATCGGCGAAAGCGTCGCGGGCATCCGCGGCGTTTTTTCGTTTCGGTGTTATGATTCGGCTCATGGTCGCACCACCCCCTGCGTACCGCCGACCACCGAAAGCCTCGAATGTCACCACAACTCACCGAGCTCTTCGCCCTCCCGTGGGGCCCGTTCATCATCTTCGGCCTGCGCATCATCGACGTTTCGTTCGATACGGCGCGTGTGCTGGCGGTGGTGCGGGGCAACCGCCCGGTCGCCGCCAGCCTGGGCTTCATCCAGGCGCTGATCTGGATCGTGGCGGTGGGGAACGCCATCAACTACCTCAACAGCTGGTACCACATCCTGGGCTACGCCGCCGGCTACGCCACCGGCACCATGGTGGGAATGACCATCGAGCGGCTCCTGGCGTACGGACTCTCGCAGGTTCGGATCGTGTCGCAGCACGGTGGGGTCGAGATCGCCGAGGCGCTCAGGGAACATGGCTACGGTGCCACCGAGGTTCCCGGCTACGGTCGTGACGGAGGTGTGGAGATCGTGCACTCGGTGGTGCAGCGGCAGCATCTGGACGATGTGGTGAAGATCGTGGACCGGTGGGACGAGAAGGCGTTCGTCACCGTGGAGGAGCCACGCGTGCTGCGCGGCGGGCTGCTCGCACGGCGGAAGAGAGTGAACATCCCCTGGATCGCCGAGCGGATGGGGCGGCAGCGCGTGTAACCACGCTGGCAGCGCGCTTGCGAATCTGGTAGGTTGTGCCGGCGACAATCATCGCGAGCGTGAGGGTAGCGTGAGCACAGGACAGACTGCGACGGCAGCCACGGCCGCTTCGACGGCATCGTCGCGCAAGCCGCTCGACGACGAGATAGACGTCTGGGGGCTCACCCACCCAGGCAACGTCAGGAAGGCGAACGAGGATCACTTCCTCCTCGGCTCACTCCACAAGCATCTGGAGATCAGGTCCACTTCGCTCCCGGCTGCCGAACAGTTCCTTGCGTGCGATGAGCGCATCGGATTCCTGGCGATGGTTGCCGACGGCGTGGGCGGCCAGCTCGCCGGCGAGGAGGCGAGCCGCATCGCGCTCGAGGAGGTGACGCTCTACCTCGCTCACAGCACGAGCTGCTACTACCAGTCGGATGCGCGGGCCGACGAGTTCGTGGACCTGCTGCAGGAAGCGGCGATGCGCACTCACCAGCGCGTGCTCGAGCGTGCGAGCGCGGATCCGGATTTTCGCGGGATGGCCACGACGCTCACCCTCTGGATGGGAGTCTGGCCCTGGGTTTACCTGCTTCAGGTAGGCGATTCGCGCTACTACCTGTATCGCCAGGGGGTCCTGTCGCAGATAACGCGCGACCAGACCATGGCGCAGGAGCTGGTGGATCAGGGGGTGATGTCGCGTTCGGTCGCCTTCTCTTCGCGCTGGGCGCACGTACTGTCGAGCGCGATAGGCGGCTCGCAGACGCTTCCCGTGGTCACGCGCATCGCGAACGGATGGGATCTGACGCATCTCATCTGCAGCGACGGTCTCACCAAGCACGTGCCCGATGAGCGGATAGCCGCGCGGCTGGCCGAGATGACGTCGGCACGCCAGGTGTGCGAGGCGCTCCTGCAGGATGCGCTCGACGCTGGCGGCACGGACAACATCACGATCATCGTCGGGCGGCCGGTACCGCGCGAGAAGCGCTGAGCGGTCGAGAGGCGCTCTTCGGAGGGCGCGGCCCGGAACACACGCATCCTGAAACTTCGAGGCCCCGGCGTCGTACGGTACCGGGCATTGCTGCAGCGACGCGGGCACGCGCGCCGTTGACAGGGACCACGTCGACCCGTATATGTAGAACTCCTACATATAATAGGTCGGAGATCTACACATGGCACCGCTGCCGCGCGGAGGAGCACGAGAGTGACCCGGTCCGGAAGCCCGAAGAAGAGCGAGCTCCTCAAGGGAACGCTCGACATGCTGATCCTCAAGACGCTCACCGTGCAGCCGCTGCACGGCTACGCGATCGCGCAGCAGATCGAGGAGCTCTCGGACAACGTCTTCACAGTGGAGCAGGGCTCGCTCTACCCCGCGCTCCAGCGTCTGCAGAAGAGCGGGTGGGTGACGTCGCGCTGGAGCGAGTCGCCCACCGGCCGCCGGGCGCGCTACTACACGATCACCGCGTCCGGGCGCAGGCAGCTCGGCCAGGAGATCTCCAGCTTCGACAGGGTACTGCTCGCAATCCACCGTGTGATGGAGGGCGCCTAGCGCGCGCGGGTCGTATGTCGCTCATAGATGCTCTGCGTTACCGCCTGGGCGTACTCGCCCATCCCCGGAGCCACGCGAGGGAGTTGAGAGAGGAGCTCGAGTTCCACCTCTCGCTCGCCGCGATGCAGAGAGAGAACGGGGCGCGCGGAACGATGTCCAGCGACGAGGCGTATTGCGCAGCGCGACGGCGCCTCGGCAACATGACCAACCTCGAGGAGGAGGCGCGACAGATGGCCGGTCTCGGATTTTTCGACGTCGCGATGCAGGATGCCCGCTTCGCGCTCCGCAGCTTCCGTCGCTCGCCGGCATTCACGGCGGTAGCCGTGCTCACGCTGGCCATAGGGATCGGCGCCAACACGGCGATCTTCAGCGCGGTGGACGCGCTGCTGCTCAGGCCTCTCCCCTTCGCGGAGCCGGATAGGCTGATGCAGGTGAGTCTCACGGTCCCCGGGCACGGCGAGCAGCCGGCCATGGATGACATGGTCTGGTCGTACCCGAAGGCGAAGGTCTTCCGCGAAGGGCAGAAGGTCTTCAGCAGCGTGTCGCTCTACACCGACTACCAGTTCACCGTGCGCGACGGAGGGGCGGAGCGCGACGACGGCGAGTTCATCGACTCGCGCTACCTCCCCACCCTCGGCATCCAGCCCGTACTCGGCCGCAACTTCACGTCCGACGAAGACGGCCAGCCTGGCGGACCACGCGTCGTGATGCTGGCCGACGCGTTCTGGAAGCGGCGCTTCAACGCCGATCCATCCGTGCTGGGCCGCTCGCTCGACGTCGAGGGGGAGCCGTACACCATCATCGGCGTCCTCCCGGCCGGCTTCAAAGGACTTTCCGGACGCGCGGAGCTCTGGGTGCCGATGACGTCCCTCCCGGCGGAGGTGTTGAACGAAGCCTGGTCGCACTCCTTCGCGATGGTCGCGCGTCTCGCTCCCGGAATCTCTCCCGAGCGCGCGATTCAGGAGGTGGCGGCGATAGGCCGGGTGGTGGACGAGACGTATCCATCGCGCATGGGCGGCGGTGGGCATTGGGGCGCCACCGCGCGCCTGCTCGACGCCACTCGCGTGGACCCCGTGGTGCGCCGTTCGCTCCTGATACTGCTCGGAGCTGTGGGGCTCGTGCTCCTCATAGCGTGCGCCAACGTGGCGAATCTCTTTCTCGTGCGCGCCGCGGGGCGCAGCCGTGAGATCGCGGTCCGGCTGGCCGTTGGCGCGGGACGGCGCCGCCTCGTGCGGCAGCTTCTCACGGAGAGCGTGCTGCTCTCGCTCGCGGGAGGAGTGGCCAGCGTGTTGGTGGCGTGGTGGGGGGTGAAGCTGCTCTCCGCTCTCGATCCTTCTACCACGCTGCGCGCGCAGCGTATCGGAGGACTCGGGGCGGTGGGCTTCGACTCCATACGTCTGGATCCGACTGCCTTCGTTTTCGCGGCGCTTCTCGCGCTCGCGACGGGGCTGATTTTTGGTCTCGTACCGGCGCTGCAGGCCACTCGTCCATCGCTCACCGATACGCTGAAAGCCGACAACACGCGGACGCGGCCGCAGGGAGTGCGCGGGCTGGCCAGCCGCAACGTGCTCGCGGCCGCGGAGGTAGCGCTCGCGCTCGTGCTGCTTGCCGGATCGGGACTCATGCTGCGGAGCCTCGGGAAGCTCCTCGGCGTTCGGCC
The DNA here is from genome assembly GCA_035688075.1 of Gemmatimonadaceae bacterium. Classification (GTDB taxonomy): domain Bacteria; phylum Gemmatimonadota; class Gemmatimonadetes; order Gemmatimonadales; family Gemmatimonadaceae; genus JADGGM01. The sequence continues at coordinate 8,621 of DASSNL010000211.1, read as the reverse complement.
TGGCTTCGACGCGGAGCACGTGCTAACCCTCCGACTCAACACGAGCGAGGGGTTGGGCCGAGACTCGCTCCCCGGCTTCTACGACCTGATGCTCCAGCGACTGGGCGCACTGCCCGGCGTGACCAGCGTGGCGCTCGGCGACTGCCCACCGCTCAATGGTGGGTGCAACGGCACGATCCTCGTGCGGCGCGACCGGCCTGCCGCGGAGCCGGGGAGTGAGCCCGCGGTGGGTGTCCACTGGGTGACGCCGGCGTGGTTCTCCACGCTGGGCGTTCCTCTCCTGAAGGGGAGAGTGTTCGGCGACGGAGATCGGCTCGGCGGGCGAAAGGTCGTGCTGGTGAGCGAATCCGCCGCACAGCGCTATTTCCCTGGCGAAGATCCCATCGGGCGCCCGGTGAGCGTGGGACAGGGCGGCTTCTGGGACGACACAGCGTACGTGGTAGGAGTGGTGGGTGATGTTCGCTACGGTACCATCGACTCGCTTGCCGCGCCCGACGTGTATCTCTCGTACTACCAGTCGCCGCGCGGGCGGATGATGATCTACCTGCGGACGGTGGGCGACCCACTTTCGCTCTCGCCGGCCGCGCGCCGCGTGCTGCGAGATGTCGCGCCCGACGCTCCGGTGTACGACGTGCGCACTCTCTCGTCGCGCGTGTCCGATGCGAGCGCGTACGCGCGTTTCAGCGCAATGCTCCTCGCGCTCTTCGCCGCGGTGGCGCTGGCGCTGGCCGCGATCGGCGTGTACGGCGTGATCTCCTTCGCGGCCGGCCAGCGGACCAAGGAGATCGGGCTCCGAGTGGCGCTCGGTGCGAGCCCGGCGAGCGTGGTGCGACTGGTGGTGGGGCAGGGGCTGGCGATCGCGCTGGGAGGGCTAGTAGTTGGGCTCGCGGGGGCACTGGCAGCCACACGGCTCATGAGCTCCATGCTCTACGACGTAGCGCCGTCGGATCCGCTGACGTTCGCCGGGATAGTCGTGCTGCTGGTGGCTACCGTGCTCCTTGCGAGCTGGATCCCTGCGCGGCGAGCGGCCGAGGTGCAGCCGATGGAGGCGTTGCGGGAGGGGTGAGGGTGCTCACCGATCAGGGTCGCGCTGCCCCAGCGCCGGGACGGTACACCGTCACGGAGTCCCCCACTTCGATAGTCATGAGGTCCTCGCCGACCACGAGCGGACCCGCGTAAGTGGTGCGCGTTCGCTCGATCAGCTCCCGCACCGTTGGTGGTGGGGAGATGGAGTCGAGCGCCAAAAGGACGACGTGGGTGTACGCGGCGAGCTTCGGCTTCACGCGGGCGAATACTCTTCCGGCGTCCTCCGGCGTCGTGTGCAGAGCGATGATTCCTCGGGCGGCTGCCGACCGGCCGAGCAGCTCTTCGCGAGCGAATGCAACCTCGTGGACCAGAACATCGGCACCCTGGGCGTGCCGGATCAGATTTTCGTTGAAGCGCGTGTCGCCGGAGATTACCACCGACCGTCCGCCGTAATCGACGCGGTAGCCCAGGGCCGGCTTGATGAACGGGCCATGATCGACCTCGAAGGCGGTAACCGTGACGCCGTGGTCTCGATAGACCACGCCTTCGGAAATGTCCACGGCATCGATCGCGGCGCCAGCTGGGCGGAGGTTCTCGCCCGCGGTACGGATCCGGACGTCGGCGGCGTATGCCTTCTCGAGGTGCGTCATCATCTCCCGGGTGCCGGCGGGCCCGCGCACCTGGAAGGGCGCTGTCCGATTCCCGAAGGGACCGGCGAGCCAGCCCGTCAGCCAGAGGTCCGGAATGCCCACTACATGATCGGAATGGAGGTGGGTGAGAAAGAGCACGGACACATCGGAGAGAGGGATGTGGCGCTGCCAGAGGCGCTGCGTGATACCGCGGCCACAGTCGAAGAGGAGGGTGACCGGTCCGGCCTGCACGAGCGTACCCGCGCCGAACCGGTCCATCGCGGGGATCGGCTTGCCCGTCCCAAGGAGTGTGACAGTGATCGTTTGCGTGGATGTGTCGGCAGGACCGGAGTAGGAGGGCGGCAGTGTGCGGGAGTGCGGGGCGGTCAGGCCCGCCGCGAGGAGCAGAGGTACGGCAAGTGCCAGGCGATGCATCCGTTCCTCCTCACCGTGTTGGTCGACGGGCGAGTCAAGCCGGCTCCGGGGCGCGAGAGATCCCCGTCGCCGCCCCGTACGTCATGCTGCGTGCCGCGCGCTGGCGCTGCTCCCAGCTCGCTGCATCGTCTCCCGAACGAGAATGTGCGCCCCGGGAGCGCGCACTTGAGCGTGGGGTCCGGGGTTGGTAAATTGATCGGACTCCGCCTGAAGGCGGACTACAATTCGAGCAATGCCCCTTGGTGTAACTGGCAACACGCCTGACTCTGGATCAGGAGAGTCCTGGTTCGAGCCCAGGAGGGGCAACTGGATGGCCCAGTGCGAGTGACGTCGCATTGGGCCATTTTCGTCGCCTCACCCCCGCACGGAATACCGCTCGAAGGCCGTCAGCCGCTCCACGATGCAGCCCTGCGAGCTGCCGCCGTACACGTTCTCTTCGAGCCAGGCGAGCTCGCGCTCGAGGTCGGGCTCCGTCACGTCGGTATACCACGCTTTGGGGCGCCCATCGTTGCCGTCGTTCCAACGGTAGCCGCTCGTCTTGAGTCGCTCCTTGCACTGGAACGGGCTCCCGACGGCCCAGACGCGGCAGGTGGGGCGCCGAGCGGATTCGAGTAGCTGCGCGAAGGGGAGCGCGCCCGTGGGTCCCCGGCTCGCGAGCACATGGATACCAACGCGGCAGTCGTCCACGGCCCGGTGGGCATCGAAGAACTCACCGGCCATGGTCAGCAGGATGTACTCGAGCTTCGTCCCGGAGCAGCCGTGCTCGCGCCATGGGACCTCCTTGCACGAGCAGGCCCACGGCTTGGTCGCGAAAGCGGGGAGACGCCGCTCGATGAACGGACGGTCGAATGAAGCGTTGTGCGCTACGATGAGAGACGCCTCTGCGAGCAATGCCGCGACGCGCGCGTCGTCGATTCGCTTGCCGCGCACCATCTCCTCGGTGATTCCCGTCAGCTCGGTGATCGCATCGGGAATCGGACAACGCGGATCCTCGAGGAACGAGAGACCCTCCCCCACATCGTAGATCTCGCCATCCTCCACGCCGTAGCGGAACGGCACCGCGGCAAACTCGATGATCGCGTCGGATGCGCGGTCGAGGCCCGTGGTCTCTACGTCTACGTAAAGCGCCGTCTTCGTAATCGCGCCATCGTACTCCGCGTACCGCGATCTCGGCTGGAAGCGCCGTGCTACGCGATACCAACCGGACGCTGTCAGGGTGCGCGCTATACCCTCCAGCGCCTCGAATTCGGTGTCCGAGGGAGCGGTTCGAATCACAGCGGAGCGAAGTGGAAGCAGCGGGCGACGAGGAAGGACCGACGATCCAGACAGCGGTACAAAAGTGCATGATTGCCCACGAGATCGCCAGCTTGTACCGCGCTAGCGGCGTGATGGAGCGCTGCGACGCGAGTGTAGCATTGTGGACTCAGCTCAGGCCGGCACATTCGGCACCAGATAGCATACTCGGATCGGTTTCGCTGACGAAGGCAGCGCCCAACCTGGACGTCGGTACTGATGTCGCATGACGATCCCCGCGTCCGGCTCCTACACGGTGCGCATGCATGGGAGCGATGAGCGCTCGGGCGGCACGGTGCCAACGGAGTATCGCTTCCAGCTCCGCCGCGAACCATAGACCCGGCGGCGCCCGTCGACCGTCACGGCCCGCCTCGCGCCCGCCCGCGCCCCGTGCTAGCATTGGGTATGCACTGCAGCGTGCCACCGCTGCACGTCGTACCGGTGCGAGTCGCCAGGAGGTTGCGCTATGTGGGCCGCATGTCTCTTCTGTCATAGCCACCTTGGGCGGAACGTCCTTCTGCCCACCTTTCCGGTGGGTGCGCGCATCGCCTTCGACCCGTTGCGCGGACGGCTGTGGGTGCTATGCCCGCGCTGCACGCGATGGAATCTCTCGCCGCTCGAGGAGCGCTGGGAAGCGATAGAGGATGCCGAGCGGCTCTTCCGCGGTTCGCAGATTCGCATCTCGACCGACAACATCGGGCTGGCTGAGCTTCCCGACGGCCTGACGCTGGTCCGCGTCGGGCCGGCGCCGCGGCCGGAGCTCGCGACCTGGCGCTACGGTCGTCTGCTGCGACGTCACTTCGCCCGCGCTTCGCCGGGACGCGTGGCGATCCGCGCGGCTGGCGAGCTGTCGCGAGTAGTGACTCGGGATATCGCTCGCGCGGTGCGGCGCGCAGGGCTCCCGGCGCCGGGGTACGACGCGCTCACCTGGCTGCGCATCCACGTCTTCCCGGAACGCGTGCTGACGGTGGTCCCCACGGCGGCCGGTGAGCAGCTCCTCATCCGCGCCGCACACCTGGAGCACGCGGAGCTGGTGCGTCCCGAGCGCCGTGGGCAGTGGCGCATCGTGGTGCCACACGACACCGGCATCGCGACTCTGATAGGCGATGCGGGACTGCGCACGGCGGGAAAGCTCTTCGCCGCGCTCAACGGCGTAGGTGCGTCGCGTGACCAGGTGCAGAGCGCCTTCCGGAAGCTCGAAGACGCTGGCAATCCCGACGGCTACTTCACGCGCGTCGCGGCGCTCGCCCTCCGTACCGCGTGGGGGCGCTTCCCCGATGCTACAGCGGATGGCGACGTGATGCCGCCGCACCCGTCGGACGCCGAGCGTCTCGCGCTCTATCTCACGAGCCGCTCTTTCTGGGGACGCGGCGCGATCGGCAGCGAGCCGCGCACGGCGCTGCCCAAGCTCCCGATGGTGGACCGCCTCGCGCTCGAGATGGCCGCCAACGAGGATTCGGAGCGCAGGGCGATGGATGGCGCGCTGGCGGAGCTCGAGGCCGCGTGGCGCGAGGCGGAAGAGATCGCGGCGATCGCCGACAATCTCTTGCAGCTCCGTGCGCCGCGACTCGGTGCGCCGAAGCCGCTACCCGCGTAAATCGCCCGGCAATCGTAGGGCCCGTTCCCTTGCTGTCGCAGTGACTCGGGATCTCTTCGTCGTCGCGATCCTCGTCGCCATACCGGCCGCCGGCGTGCTTGCGCAGTCGGCAACTGGTGCCACCGACTCCACGTCCGCCGCTCGCGCTGATTCCGACAGGGCCAACATTGCGGCCGGCACCGCATCCGACTCCGGCGCCGCGCGCCGACCGGACAGCGGCTGGGGAGACTGTTACCGCTTCGTCTTCGGAGAGTGGGCGCCGCCGCTCGATGCGAAGGCGGCGGGCCACGCACCCTTTCCGCGAGCCGAGTCGCTTCCCAAGGCGCCCGGCGGGCGTGGCTGGGCGCTGAGCGACTCGACCGCGCACGACATGCAGCTGATGCTCTTCCCGAGCTTCTGGCCAGCCGGCGTGAGTGTTCGCTTCCCCCATGCGCCGCGCACCCTGAGCGACACGGTGCGCGGGATGGCAATCGCTCTTGTGGCCGATGGTCGCGTTCGATCACCGGAAGCTGACGCGATGGCGTGGCTGGTGCCGTGCTCGCGCTAGCAGGTCGGAGCGCGTGGCTGCCGTTCCTCCGTTGGTGAGCAGGCTGTCAACGCAAGATCGGCGTGACGAAGAAACATGTCGTAGTCGCCGGCACGCAGCCTGTCCTCGTCACACACCCGCGGTCGATCACCACCAGATGCATAATACATGAGATCGTTTCTTGCACACTCGGCAAACGCTGGAGTGTACCGTGACCGCTGCCGTCTTCGACGCCACCTGACCAGCATGGGCCGGCGCTCCTCTGTCCGCATTTCACCAGCTGGGAGTCGAGTCGCGCCATGACATCATGATTCGAGGTAGTGCTCGATGGGTGCTCGCCCTGTTCGGCTTCGCTCTCGTCGTTTCCTGCGCGGAAGCTTCCGCGCAGGAAACGACGAGTACCACAATCTCGTGCGATGGCAAAATCGTCTCGGCAATCGCCATCACTCCACGCGATCCATCATTCCTCTCGGTCCCCCGGCGCCTGCGCAAGCTCGCGCGCAGCGTGGGCTTGCTTCACACGACCTCGAAGGCGGAAGTGATCGGCCGCTTCCTGCTACTCGAGGTGGGGAAGCTCTGTACGGAGCGACAGCGGGCGGAATCGGAGCGAATCCTGCGCTTGCAGCCATTCCTCGCTGATGCGACTGTGCGCGCCGTGCCGGACACCGCTGGCGGCGTGCGAATCGAGGTCGAGACGATCGACGAGATCCCCACTGTGTTCGGCCTGCACTTTCACGGCATGCTTCCATCTGCGCTCCGTTTCGGCAACGGTAACGTCGGCGGCCAGGGTCTGTACCTCGCGGCGAGCGTGAAGCGAGGGTTCGCGTATCGTACCGGGGTGGGCGTGTACGGCACCGCGTACCAGGTGTTCGGCCGGCCTTACACGATGGCGCTCGTTGCCGAGCGCGCGCCGCTCGGCAGCACTTTGACACTTGCCCTCGGCCACACCTTCTTCACCGATCTGCAGCGGACCGCGTGGCATATGGGGTACGGTGATGTCAACCGCTACGTGTCCTTCCTTCCTCCGGAAGGCGATGCACTCTCACTGGGTGTTCGGCGCCGATTCTGGGACCTGGGAGGTGTTCGCCGGCTCGGCCTCGGGCGTCGAAGCGCCTTTGTCGGCGCCCTGCTCACCCATGAAGACGTGGCACCCGCGGACCACGCCGTGATCGTATCCGACACGGGCCTCGTCGTTGACACGAGCGCCACGCTCGGCGGCCCGATCCCCGCCTACCGCAACCTGCGGCTGAACGCCGTGGTGGGTGTGCGCGCCCTGTCGTTCATGCCGGTGCGCGGGTTCGACGCACTCAGGGCCGTGCAGGACGTGGCCACGGGCGTGCAGTTCGGCGCTCTGGTGGGGCGGGGCATCCCCCGATTCGGAGCGAGCGACGATGACATCTTCGTCTCCGCGGACTTCTACGCGGGACGCGGTTCTACCACATCCTTCGCCGCGTTGCGGGTGGAAGGCGAAGCGCGCAGGGACCGGCGCACGAACCGCTGGGATTCCATGATCGGCAGCGGGCGGCTGGCCTGGTACGTCAAGCCCGCCGTCGCGCACGTGCTCATCGGCAGCGTCGAATTCGGGGGCGGTTGGCGGGCGCGGGTCCCCTTCCAACTCATGCTCGGTGACCGGCGAGGCGGTGTGCGCGGCTACCACGCTTCGCACGTGGCGGGCGCGGTCCGTAGCGTCGCCCGCATCGAGGATCGCTGGTCGATCGGCAGCCTCACGAAACATGGCGCGCTCGGGCTCGCGGGCTTCGTCGATGCGGGCCGGGTATGGGCGGGTGACGCGCCCTTCGGGGTGAACAGTAGGACCGTGGTCGCGGTGGGGGTGGGGTTGCTGGCGGCCTCCCCGCCTCAGTCGCCGCGGCTCTGGCGGTTGGATCTCGCCATCCCGCTGAGCCCGGACCCGCACGCGCGCTGGGAGCTTCGGCTCAGCAGTGTTTGGACGCGAGTCTTCTGGCGGGAGCCGGCCGACGTGGCGCGCGGGCGCGCGGGCGCGGCGCCATCGACGATCTTCAGCTGGCCGTGAGCCGCGCCGGCGTAGTCCCGTGGCCACATATCGCGGCCCGTGAAGCGCGCCACGCGCTACTTGCGGGAGGCCGTCCCACTGCCTGACCTGGGGGTAGCTCTCGGGCTTCTTGCCGCGATCGCGATCATCGCTGCCGTCGGCCGGCGCGCTCGACTGCCGGACCCGATCATCTTCGCGCTTGGCGGACTCACGCTCGCGCTCGTCCCTACCATCCCTCAGATCGCACTCCCGCCGTCGCTCGTGCTCGTCGTGTTCCTCCCGCCGCTTATCTTCGCGGCCGCCCAGGATACGTCGTGGGCCGAGCTCCGCCAGGACGCACGTCCGATCCTGTTGCTCGCGGTCGGTCTCGTGCTGGTTAGCATGGTTGCGGTCGCGGTGGTTTCGCACGCGTTGGCATCAGAGCTCTCATGGGCAGCGGCGTTCACCCTGGGCGCCATCGTCGCGCCGCCCGACGCGGTGGCGGCCAAGGCGATCGCCGACACGCTACACCTCCCACGGCGGCTCGTCGCGATCCTGGAAGGTGAGGGGCTCGTGAACGACGCAACTGCGCTCGTCGCGTTTCAGGTCGCGAGTGGGGTAGCCATTGCCGGTGCCGCGTTCGCGCCCACGTCGGCTGCACTGCGCGTCGGCTACGCGGCCGTGGCGGGTGTCGCGATCGGTGCAGCCGTCGGCTGGATTGGACATCACGTGTTGAACCGCATTGGCGACGCGGCAGTGGAAAACACCGTGCTGTTGCTGCTTCCCTTTGCCGCGTTCCTCCCCGCGGAGCAGGTGCACGCATCCGGCGTACTCGCCGTCCTGGCACTCGCAGTCTATCTCAGCCGGTTCAGCGTGCTCGGCCCAGCCGCGGCTACTCGGCTGCAGGGGCGGGTGCTCTGGGATATGATCAACTTCCTCCTGACGGGGCTGTCGTTCGTGCTCGTTGGATTGCAGCTGCGACCAGCGGTACAGGGGCTTCTGGATCGACGCTCCGGCGTGCTCACGGCCGCCGCGGTGTGCCTGACGGTGATCCTCGTCCGCCCGGCCTGGGTGTTCGGAACGGCCTGGCTGTCGCACAGTGTGCAGCGCGCGCTCTCCGAGACC
>DASSNL010000210.1:0-26022 GCA_035688075.1 Gemmatimonadaceae bacterium | reverse complement strand
GGCACCGGCCGTCTCTATGTGAGTGGGGAAGTCAGCCGAGACTCTCCCCTCCGCGATCGGAGAGAGGCCTACAGCCACCACCTCGGCGACGAGCAGTACGATCGCCGCGAGTCGGAAGAGTCTGGAGCGGGTGGTGGTGTGGCCGCGCATACGATGTTCTACGCCGCAGTCAGCTCGACTGCTGCGTGGCACCGTCGCGGTAGCTGCGGAGGAGCGCGAGCATCCGCGAATCGGTGGCCGTGGCATCGTCGCCCTTGGGCGTCTCGATCACCTTGGGTACGGCGTGGAAGCGCTCGTCGGTCATGATCCTGCGGAAGGGCGCTTCGCCGAGGCTCCCCTCCGCGATCAGCTCGTGCCTGTCCCTGCGCGATCCGAACGGCGTCTTGGAGTCGTTCAGGTGCAGGACGCGCAGCGAATCGAGACCGAGCACGTCGTCGAAGCGCTTCCAGACGTCGTCGTACTCGTTCACGAGATCGTAACCGGCTGAATAGATGTGGCAGGTGTCCACGCACACGCCCACGCGCGAGCGCTGCGCGGCGGGGAGACGACCGATGATCGCCGCGAGCTCCTCGAACGATGATCCCAACACCGTGCCCGTGCCCGCCGTGGCCTCGAGACAGAGGACCGTGCTGCCGGGAACGCGCTCGAGCGATTCGGCTATCGCGTCGGCGTTGCGCGCGAGTCCGCTCTCGCGGTCGTCCATGTAGTTCCCGGGATGCGACACGAGGTAGGTGAGCCGCAGCGTCTCGCAGCGCGCGAGCTCCGCCTCGAACGACGCCATCGACCGCTTGCGCAGCGTGGGATCGGGGCTCGCCAGGTTGATCAGATACGAGTCGTGAGCTACGGTCGCGGTGGCCGACGTGAGCGCGAGCGCCGCGGAGAAGGCATCGTACTCGTCGTCGGCGAGCGCGGGCTCCGCCCAGCGGTTTGGTTGCTTGGTGAAGATCTGCATCGCCGTCGCAGCGATCGCGCCGGCACGCGGTGGCGCGGAGCGGATGCCGCCAGCGGTGGAGACGTGAGCACCGAGGAGGTCGTTCATGGTTGAGCACCCAGGTAGTCGAGTGGATCGGCGGCGCGTCCACCGGGGCGGAGCTCGAAGTGGAGGTGCGGGCCGAGCTCGGGGTCGGACGCTCCGACGTAGCCGATCACCTGGCCCTTGCTCACCACGTCGCCCTTGGAGGTCGCGAGGCGGCTGAGCGAGCCGTACACGGAGTAGTCGCCGCCCATATGCTGAATGATCACGGTGAGCCCGTACGTTCCGAAGGGCTCGGCGACGAGCACCTTGCCGCTCGCGACCGCGTGCACCGGCGTACCGGTGGCCGCCTTGATGCCGATCCCATTCCACCTGACGGTGGTGTTGTTGGGGTTCACCACGCGGCCGAAGTTGTAGATGAGCGAGCCGTCCACCGGCCAGTCGAGACGCACGCCAGCGAAGGCGCTGCGCGCCCGGCTCGCCTCCGGCGTTCCGGCCTCGGCCCGCTTGCGCGCTGCTTCCAGGGACGCGATCACATCGGCGAGGCGCTTCTCGTCGCGACCGATCTGCTCCAGCCGCTGTTCGGTGTCGCGCGCACTCCGCCTGGCGCGCGTCAGACTGCGCGCCTGCTGCTCCTGCAGACTACGCAGGCGCCGCTCCTCCTCGGCCTTCTCACTGAGATTGAGCTGGATGTCGTTCTGGAAGCGCACCAGGTTGGCGCGCTGCCTGTCTATCTGATTGCGAAGGTCCTCCACGCGCGTCACGAGCGCGCGGTCGCGCAGCGTGAGGAGGTGGAGGTACTTGTAGCGCGCCACGAGATCGCCGAAGCTGGTGGCCGAGAGCAGTACCTGGACGGTGAAGAGAGGTCCCCGCTTGTAGATGTCCACCAGCCGCTGTCTCAGCGCCACGCGCTTGAGCGTCAGCTCATCCTGCGCCGCCACGAGGTCGCTCGTGGTAGATGCTACCTCACCGTTGATCGTCTCGAGCTGGCTGTCCAACGACCGCACCACGCTGGCGGTCATCTCCGCCTCGCGCTCGATGTTCTCCACCTCTTCGGAGAGGTCGTGCACCGTGTTCCGGAGATTGGCCCTCCGTCTCTCCAGCGCCTCTCTCTCGCTGCGCAGCTTCTCCAGTCGCTGCCTCTCGGCGCGCAACTTCGCATCGGCGCTCTCCGTAGTTTGTTGAGCGTGGAGAGGGAGGGGGAGGGCGAGCAGGAAGCAGGAAGCAGGGAGCAGGAAGCAGGAAACTGCCGTTAACGCCGTCATCCCCGCTAAAGCGGGGATCCATAGTGCTCGCCGGAAAATGGATCCCCGCTTTCGCGGGGATGACCCTGGATGGTGTGCACGTACCTGCTTCCTGCTTCCTGCTTCCTGCTTCCCGCTCTCAGTCGCTCCCGGCACCCCCCTCACCTCAGATGCCTCCCCACCGACACCGCACTCCCCACTAGACCGATCACCCCTCCGGTGAGGATGCCGAGGAAGGCGAGGGAGGGGGCAAAGAAGGTAGTTTCGATCAGGTAGCGGTTGATCGCGGCGTGCGCTAGCCAGGCGAGGAGGAGGGCGATGATGCCGCCGACGAGTCCTTTCAGGAATCCGTCTATCAGGAAGGGGCGGCGCACGAAGCCGTCGGTGGCGCCGACGAGGCGCATGATGGAGATCTCGCGCTCGCGCGCGAGGACGGCCATCCGGATAGTGGAGCCGATGATGATGACGGCGACCGCGGCGAAGGCGATGCCGAGGATGACGCCGGAGGCGCCCGCGATGTTGCGGATGTTGTAGAGCTTCTGGACCCAGTCCTCGCCGTAGCGCACGTCGTCCACGAAGCGGTAGGTCTGGACGCGCTGGGCAACGGCTCGCACCGTCTCGGGATCGCGGAAGCCGGGCTTGAGACGGATCTCGAGCGAAGCGGGGAGGAAGTCGGCGTCGAAGACGTCCTTGAATTCCGTCAGCTCTCTGCGGGCGCGAGCCAGCGCCTGTTCGGGAGAGAGGATGTCCACGCGCGCCACCTCCGGGAAGGCGGCGATGTCTCCCACGGCAGCGGACACCGCCTCCACCGGCGTTCCGTCGGCGACGAACGCGCGGATCTCCACTCTCTCCTCGACGTCCTGGAGCGCGCGACTGACGTTGAGCGCTACGAGGCCGAAGAGACCGAAGGCGAAGAGGCTGAAGGCGATGGTGATGATGCTCAACGCGCTGAGAAGCGGAGCGCGTCGCAGGCCGAGCCCGACTTCTCTGATCGTCAGGCGCATCAGTTGGAGGGCTGGGGCGAGGAGGTCGCGACCCGCGACTCGGTAGAGTCGGTGGAGTCGTAAACGATCTGACCGCGGTTGATCTCTATGACGCGATAAGGCGAGCGCCGCACGAGCTCGAGGTTGTGGGTAGCCATGAGGACGGCGGTGCCCGAAGCGTTGATGTCGCGGAGGAGCTGGAAGATGCCGCGCGTGGCGCGCTCATCGAGGTTCCCGGTGGGCTCGTCGGCCACTAGCACCATCGGGTCGTTCACCAGCGCGCGCGCTATCGCGACGCGCTGCTGCTCGCCACCGGAGAGCTCGCGCGGGTAGCTGGTGCCCTTTGAGGCAAGCCCCACCTGCGTGAGGAGGCGACTCACCTTGGCGGGAATGCTGTCGCGCGGAGCGCCGGTAACCTCGAGGGCGAACGCCACGTTGTCGGCCGCGGTGCGGTCCTCGAGGAGGCGGAAGTCCTGGAAGACGATGCCGAGGCGGCGACGGAGGATCGGGATCTCGCGCCGCGCAACCTTCGTGGACTGCAGCCCGCTCACGCGAACCTCTCCGCTCGTGGGGCGCTCCTCCATGAAGACGAGCTTCAGGATGGTGGACTTCCCCGCGCCGCTCGGGCCGGTGAGAAATGCGAACTCACCCTTGGCGATGTGGAACGAGACGTCGTTCAATGCTCGCCCGGTGCGCGGGTATTCCTTGATGACGTGGGAAAATCGAATCATTTGGCGATGGATCCGGCGGGCGGCGGAGTGGCGGGCGCAGCGCGCCGTGGCCGCGAGCTACGGACGATAGGTACAGCGGGGGTCGGTGCGGTGTTCCCTCAAGTATGACGACCGACGCGGGATCGGGATAGTCCGCGTCGGCCGCCGCGCGCTTGTCGGGCGCTCAGGCGAGCGCCTGGGCGAAATCCGCGATGAGGTCCTCGGCGCTCTCTATCCCCACGCTGATCCGTACGAAGCCGTCCGGGATCCCGAGCGCGGCGCGCTCCTCGGCGGCGATGTGCGCGTGCGATGTATAGCGTGGCTCGGAGACCAGGGTGTCCACGCCGCCGAGGCTGGCCGCGTGGGTGACGACCGCGAGCCGCGAGACGAAGCTGTGCGCCGCGTCGCCGCCCCCCGCGAGCTCCACGGCCATCATCCCTCCGAACCCTTCCATTGTCTCGCGGGCCAGCTCGTGGTCGGGGTGCGAGGGGAGGCCGGGGTAGTGCACGCGGGAGAATTCCGGGCGCTCGGAGCACCACTGCGCGAGCCGGAGCGCGTTCTCGTTCTGCCGCCGCACTCGAACGTCGAGCGTCTTGAGTCCCCGCTCGAGAAGCCAGCAGGCGAAGGGGTCGGGCGCCTGCCCCCAGACGATCATCTTCTGCCGCACTTCCTCCACGTACGATGCCGTACCCATCACGACGCCTGCGAGGACGTCGTGGTGGCCGTTGAGGAACTTGGTCGCCGAGTGGATGACCACGTCGGCGCCGTGCTCCAGCGGCCGGAAGTTGACCGGCGAGGCAAAAGTGGAGTCCACCACGAGCGCGATACCGGAGTTTCGCGTGAGGTACGAGATGGGCCTCAGGTCGAGAACGCGGCAGGAGGGATTCACCGGCGTCTCCACGAAGATGGCGCGTGTGTGCTTGCGCAGCTTGCGCCGCCAGGCGCGCGGCTCGTCGGGGTTGACGAGCGTGACCTCGATCCCGAGCGGCGCGAGCTCCTGGGTGAAGAGCCGGTGCGTGCCTCCGTAGATCCACTCGCTCGCGAGGAGATGATCTCCCGGCCGGAGGAGGGCGAGCATGGCGCAGGCGGTGGCGCCCATTCCGCTCGCGAGCACCAGGGCGGCTTCGGCGCCCTCGAGAAGGGCGAGTCGCTTCTGGAGCGCCTCGGCGTTGGGGTTGTTGCCGTATCGGCCGTAGCGCAGCCCGTCGGCGTTGCCCACCTCCTGCACGAAGTTCACCGACTGCCAGATCGGTTGGACTACCGGATCCTGCGCCGCGCGCTCACCACGACCGCCATGTATAGCAATGGTGGAGAGTCCCTGCCGCCGATTCTTCGATGTCATGGAAGTTCCGTGGATGTTCTCAGGCGAGCGTCCCGCGGCGGCGCGTGTCGAGGTCGGGCTTTATGACACGCACCTCTTCCGAGGGGGATGCACCCGCGATGTCGCGCAGCACCACGTCGCCTCTCGGGAGCGAGTCATCTACGCGCAGCGTGGCCAGCTCGTGGCGCCGCGGGCCGTAAACCCACACCAGCTCTCCATCGACGAGCATCCTGTGCGCGGCGTCATCGCCGCGCATCCAGATCATCGGTCCACGTTCGGTGTCGGTCATGCGCGTCGCTATGAGCCGCACGACGCGCAGCGGCGGATTGTATCCCTCCGGCTGCCTGCTCATCGAGCCTCCCCCTGTCTTCACGAAGCTGCCCCTACCGCCACGTAGGCTTCGTCGAACCGCATGGCGAGGCGGCGCCTGCACAGGGCGTCGAGCGCCGCCTCGATCTGCGCGCAGTCCACGCCCATCTCGCGCGCCAGATCGACCGGCACTGCGCGGCCGATGCGGCACATCACTTCCCACGCGCGCCGCTCGTTCTCGTCCACGCTGCCGATGATCATCACCGCGCCGTCCTCGGTCTGCGCCACGATGGCGAGGCCGTGCCGCTCGAGTACTGCCTCGATCGCATCCACGTGCGAGTCGCTCACGCCACGGAAGAGGAAATACGCATCGCGGGGCGGGGCCTCGGGTGCGAAGGGCACGCAGTAGCGCATGAGCAGCTTGGCCACGATCTCGTCGGCACACGAGTAGTCGAGCAGGCCGACGTGAGAGAAGTCGATGACGGTGAGAGTGCGGTCGCCGATCTCGGCAAGCTGCTTCTCTATGCCATCACGAACGGCCTTCCCCGTGGGACGGGTGACCAGATCCGAATAGAGATCGCAGACCGTGCGACGCAGCACGGAGCTGAGGTCGATGTGGTTGATCACTTATCGGCAACCCGTTCCGGGATCGTGATCTGCATCTGCGCACCGGGAAAAGCGGGTAGATCTTCCTGCAGCGGGACGTCCTCGTCCCAGCTCGGAACGATGGCTATCCGTGCGCTCCCCGAGCGCACCGAGAGCTTGCCATCCCAACGGCCGATATACCTCCGGACCCCCGCAAGACCCTGGCCACGACCCGGGTCGCGGAAGCGACTCACGCCACGGATCACCGCTTCCTCCAGCGCCATGCCGTCGTCCCAGCGGTCGCTCTCCCTGTGGCTGGGAGAGCTCTCGAGAGACTGCCTGAAGCCCACGCCGGCGTCGCACACGGCGATGACCACCACCCGCCGGCCCAGACGCTTCTGCCAGCGGTACGTCTGCACGGCCACCCAGCCGCCGCGCCCCGCGTGCTCCACGATGTTCTGACACGCCTCGCTCAACGTCATGGCAAAGCCCATGGTGGCCTTCGCATCTATGTTCAACTCCTTCGTGAGGATGCTCTGCGACTTCTGCTGGATGCGTCCTACCACCTCGTGCACGTCCTCGCTGCGCGCGACCGGAGTGATCTCGAGGAGCACGTCGGACTCGCCGCCGGCGCGCGAGTGAGGCGGCGCGCCGTGCAGCTCGAAGAGCTCGGAGGCGTAGGTGAAGAACCCCGTACGCGACCAGTAGGAGCAGGTCTCATCGGACTCGGGCGCGTAGAACGCGGAGCGCTCGGCGCGTGCCTGCGCGAGAGTGAGCAGCGCCGTGAGGCCGTAGGGGGAAGCCCAGCGCGTGTGCCGAGCGTCGAGGAGGACCTTCTCGTCCTGAGGAACCGGCGCGAGCTGCTCGAGTACGAGCTCGAAGGTCCGCTCATCCAGTGAGGGAGGAATCTTTATGACGGTGGTCATCGAGTGATCAGCTCTCCTCGCAGGTGCCGGGCGAGCCCCGTTGCTCCACGGTGCTCGACGTTGCGCGCGGCGGCGCGATTGGCGGCGCGCAGCGCATCCACCAAGTTATCACCCGCGAGCAGCCTGGAGAAATTCGTGGCGCCCCACACGTCGCCGCACCCGGTGGGGTCGCCGTCAGTGATGCTCCCCTGCTGGGCGACGAGCTCCGTCCGCACGGGACCCGTCACCGCGCCGAGCGGCGCGGGAGAGGAAAGATCAGCCATGCGCTCGAAGCCGGGGGCCGCGAAGTACACCACTCCGCGACCGGCGAGGGTGACCATCAGGGAGCTCACGCCCGCGCCGAGTGCGGTGGCGGCGAGCGCCATGGGTTCGTCGGCCATCGCGCCCGCTTCATCCTCGTTCACCTGCAGGAAGTCGAAGCAGGCGCACCATTCGGCCACGTGTGTGAGCGGCTCGATCTCGCGCCAGCCGTTGGGACGCACCGCCATGACCAGCATGTGCAGGTCGCAGTAGATCGGGCCGCGAAAGTGTTGGCGCAGCAGTTTCGAGGTCTCGAGGTCGAGCTCCCACCCGCTGATGAAATTCAGGTAGAGCGCGTCGAGTCCCTGGAGCAGTGGCTTGAGCCCCAGCCAGCTCCAACCGGGGACGCCCCCGGAAAGCCGCTCGGCGCGACGCTCGTTGGTCTGGTAGCGAAGCTCGACGCGATTGTTGGGGTAGGGCACTTCGATGAGGGCGGCGTCGCTCGCCATGTGCGCGAGCGTGGCGGTGAACTCGCGGGCGCGACCGGCGAGGTCGTGCCCCACCTTGATGAGCGGGACGATCTCCCAGTCATCGGGGAGCGCGGCATCCAGAGCGCTCAACGCGTACGCTATCCCACCCCACTCCTCGACCGGCGCGCCGTGCGGCTCGCGTCCGTGGATCGTGTCCCACACGAAGGTGCCGATCACGCCCAGCCGCTTGCGTCGTCCGCCTTCACCCGCGGCATTCGCCGCGGTGGCCCGCTCGCTCATAGAACTCCCAGCTTCTGCTGCCTGAACGTCGCCGCCGCGCCAACCATTCCCGCGGTGCCGGCGAGCTTTCCAGGCACTATGCGGCAAGCCTGGACTGCTGGCCGGAAGGCGCGCCGCTTCACCTCCGCGCGCAACGGCTCGAAGAGCCGGTCGCCAGCGCGCGTCACACCGCCGGTGATCACAACGACATCGGGGTTGAGAAGGTTGAGAAGGTTCGCCACACCGGTCCCCAGGAACTTCGCCGTGTCGCGCACCACCTCGAGCGCCAGGGCGTCGCCCTGGTTTGCCGCGTCGTAAACAGTGGCCGCCGTGAGCAGCTCCAGTTTGTCGTTCACCATGCGATGCAACGCGGACGCCTCGTCGCGCTCCAGCGCCTCGCGCGCGCGGAGCGCGATCGCGGGTCCGGAAGCGTACGCTTCCAGGCAGCCGTAGTTGCCGCAGCGGCAGTAGCGACCCGTGGAATCGATGGTAGTGTGCCCAATCTCACCCGCCACATCGGACGCGCCGTGGTACAGCTTCCCGTCCAGCACTATGCCGCCGCCGATCCCCGTGCCGATGGTGAGCCCGACGACGTTCCTGGTTCCCTGAGCCGCGCCGCGCCACCACTCTCCGAAAGTCGCGCAATTGGCATCGTTGTCGAGGGTAGCCGGCAGCTTCACGCGATCCGCGACCGCGTCACGAAGGGGAAAGTCGCGCCACCCGAGGTTGGGAGCCACGATCACCACGCCGTTCTTGCGATCCAGCGGCCCGGGCGCCCCGATGCCGACGCCGAGAAAGTCCTCGCGCTTCGCGCCGTTCGCGTTGATGGCTTCCTCGATCACACCCTCTATCATCGACACGATCCGGTCGACCACCGCCTCGGCCCCCGCCGCCGTCGGCGTATCCTCCAGCCGAACTCCGACCTCGGCGCCGTCGTTCTCCGGAATCGCTCCGACCACGATGTTCGTTCCGCCGAGGTCTACGCCGAGGACGTACTTGGTGGGTGAGGATGGCATGGGGGGTGGGGAGAGGGAGAAAAAAGGAAGCAGAAAGCAGAAAGCAGGAACTGCCAGAGGGTTCAGAGTTCAAGGTTCAGGAACTGCCCGACGATCGGGATCTCGGCTCCGAGGTAGGACCTGAATCCTGAACCCTGCCTCCTGAACCCTGGTGGTTCACTGCTTCCTGCTTTCTGCTTCCTGCTTTCTCATAACGTCTCTCATCGCTTCCTCCAAAATACGCTCCACCTCCCCCTCCACCACCTCCACACCGAGCTCCCGCATGCACTTCCAATGACCGAGGGGGCAGGTGGGGGGGCCGTGGTGGTGACAGGGGCGGCATGGGAGAGAGGGGTGGCCGAGTGTGGTGGAGTGTGGGGCGAGCGGGCCGAATCCGAATGCGGGAACGGTGGGACCGAATATGGTGATGGTCGGAGTGGCCATCGCCGATGCGAGGTGTTGCGGCGATGAGTCGTTGGTGACGAGTAGATCGGCGCGTCCGATCAACTCCGCCGAGGCAAGCAACGATAACTTACCCGTCGCGTCAACCACCCCTTGCGCGTCCGCTGCGCGGACGATATGCCGCGCCGCATCAGAGTCGTCGGCGCTCCCTACGATCGCCAGCCGGCAGCGACGAGCCATGCGTGCGGCGAGCTCCGGGTAGTAGGGCCAGCGCTTGGTTCCCCATACGCTGCCGGGCGCCAGCGCCACGAAGGGGCGGTCGTCGCGCGCCGTGCCGAGCAGCGCATCGACCGCCGCACGCTCGGCCTCGCCAGGGTGGAGTCGGGGCGGCGGCATCTCGGGCGCCGCCGAGTCGCGCCCCGCATTCGCCAGACGCCAGAGCCGCTCCGCGTGGTGCACGCTCCGATCGTACGGTATGCGCAGCGTGTAGAGCGCGCAGGCCGGAGAGCTGTCGAAGCCGATGCGCCTTCGAAAGCCGGCCAGAAGCGCGAGCGAGGCGCTACGGACAGACCCCTGTGCGAGGTAGGCGGTGCGCTCGTCGCGAGGTGACCGGCGGTCGCCGGTCACCTCGCGCGAGTCGCGCGCGATGGTGCGCGCAAGCCGCAACAGCCCGAGCGCGCCCGAATCGCGGCCGCGCTTGTCGTAGATGTAGAGCTTCCCAATGGATGGATCGTTGGCGAGGAGCGCGGCGCCCGCTGGGGTCGCCACCACATCCACCGGACCGCGCCTCGCGAGCTCGGCGATCAGCGGCGTGGTGAGAACCGTGTCGCCGAGGAAAGAGGTCTGGATGACGAGCGAGGCGCCGCTCATTCAACCTGGAGTACCGCCAGAAACGCCTCCTGCGGTATCTCCACCGAGCCCACCTGCTTCATCCGCTTCTTCCCCTCCTTCTGCTTCTCGAGGAGCTTGCGCTTGCGCGTGATGTCGCCGCCGTAGCACTTGGCGAGCACGTTCTTGCGGAGCGGCTTCACCGTGGTGCGCGCGATGATCTTGGTGCCGATCGCCGCCTGGATCACCACCTCGAAGAGCTGGCGAGGGATGAGCTCCTTGAGCTTGTCCGCCACCTTGCGCCCCCACTCGTACGCCTTGTCACGGTGGATGATCACCGAGAAGGCGTCCACCGGCTCGCCGTTGATCAGCATGTCGAGCTTCACGAGCGCGCTCGCTCGATAGTCGAGCATCTCGTAGTCGAGTCCCGCGTAGCCGCGGCTCACGGTCTTGAGCTTGTCGTAGAAGTCGAGGATGATCTCGGCGAGCGGAAATTCCCAGTCGAACTCCACGCGGCTCGCGTCCACGTAGCTCATGTCCTTGTACACGCCGCGCCGCTCCGTGCCGAGCGTCATGATCGCGCCGATGTACTCCGCGGGCGCCACGATGCGCGCCTTGACGAAGGGCTCCTCCACGTGATCGGTCACCGAGCCGTGGGGCATGCGCGACGGGTTCTCGATGACCTCGCACGTACCGTCGGTGAGGTACACGTTGTACTTCACGTTCGGAACCGTGGTGACGAGATCGAGGTCGAACTCGCGCTCGAGCCGCTCCTGCACGATCTCCATGTGCAGGAGACCGAGGAAACCGCAGCGGAAGCCGAAGCCGAGCGCCGTGGAGGTCTCGGGCTCGTAGTGCAGAGACGCGTCGTTCAGCCGGAGCCGCTCGAGCGCGTCGCGCAGGTCGGGGTAGCGATTGGGGTCGGTGGGATAGATCCCCGCGAACACCATCGGGTGAATGTCCTGATAGCCGGGGAGCGGCTCGGCCGCCGGGTTGTCGGCGTCGAAGACCGTGTCGCCCACGCGCGTCTCCTGCACGTGGCGCACGTTGGCCACCACGTAACCCACTTCGCCGGGTCCGAGCTCCGCCGCCTTCACCTCGCGCAGCTCGCGGTACCCCACCTCGCTCACCTCGTACACGTTGTCGCTCGCGCCGAAGGTGATCTTCATGTCCGGCCGGATCACGCCGTCCACGACACGGATGGAGGGAATGGCGCCGCGGTAGCGGTCATAGTACGAGTCGAAGATCAGCGCGCGGAGCGGCGCGTCGGGCTTCCCCTCGGGCGGCCGGATGCGCGCGACGATCGCCTCCAGGAGCTCCGGGATGCCGGTTCCTTCCTTGGCGCTCACCGCGAGGATCTCCTCGGGCGTGGAGCCGAGGAGGTCGATCAGCTCCTGGCGCCGACGCTCCGGCTCTGCGCCGGGGAGGTCGATCTTGTTGAGCACCGGGATGATGTCCAGCCCGGCGTCCAGCGCGAGGAAGAGGTTCGAGAGCGTCTGCGCCTGGATCCCCTGCGATGCATCGACCACGAGAATCGCCCCCTCGCACGCGGCGAGCGAGCGCGACACCTCGTAGGTGAAGTCCACGTGGCCCGGAGTATCTATGAGGTTGAACTCGTAGTCGCGCCCATCCCCGGCGCGATACGACATGCGTACCGCGTTCAGCTTGATGGTGATGCCCCGCTCGCGCTCGAGGTCGAGGGTGTCGAGCACCTGCGCCTTCATCGCGCGCTTCTCGAGCATCCCGGTGCTCTCGATGAGGCGGTCGGCCAGGGTGGATTTCCCGTGGTCGATGTGGGCTACGATGCAGAAATTGCGTATATGGTCGAGCTTCAAACGGCGAACTCGCTGACTCGGCGGATTTGTGATTCTCGGGGAACCATCTAATATAATCCTGTAGAGTCGGCGCCGTCCCGTGATGGTGGTCGGGCAACACGCGCGCCGGCGGATGCGTATCCCCGAAAGCGGCGCTGCACGAGTGCAGCTCCTCCTTCCCACCAACAGCCCCCGGGTTCCTCACTTGAGCACTTCACCTCGATCGCGAGCCGCGGCACTGCTGGCGGCGTTCGTACTCGGCACCGGCTGCGCCTCCAACCCGGCCGCGCGCGCCCCCGTTCAGACCACCGAGCAGGCCCCAGCCGCCGCGCCCGCGCGGCCAGCACCAAAGATCACCTCACCGAAGCAGGAGTTCGGCTTCGACATCGGTGACGACTACCGGCTGGCCGACTATACGCAGCTCGTGGCGTACTGGCAGAAGCTCGCTGCGCAGTCCGATCGGATGAAGCTCGTGAGCATCGGTAAGACGGCGGAAGGGCGCGAGATGTACATGGCGATCATCACCTCGCCGGAGAACCAGGCGAAGCTCGACCGCTACAAGGAGATCTCGCAGAAGCTGGCGCTGGCCGAGGGACTCACCGATGCCGAGGCGATGTCGCTGGCACGGGAGGGGAAGGCGGTGGTCTGGATAGATGGTGGACTACACGCGACCGAAGTGCTGGGTGCGCAGCAGCTCATCCAGACGGTGTACGAGCTCGTGAGCCGCACCGACCCGGAGACGATGCGGATCCTGAGCGACGACATCGTGCTCTGCATCCTCGTGAATCCGGACGGGATGGAGCTCGTCTCCGACTGGTACAACAGGAAAGCCGATACACTGGAGCGCTCCACTTCGGGGATCCCGCGCCTCTACCAGAAGTACACGGGGCACGACAACAACCGTGATTTCTTCATGGCCAACCAGGTAGAGACGCAGAACATGAACCGGGTCATGTACCGGGAGTGGTTCCCGCAGATCGTTTACAACCACCACCAGACCGGCCCCGAGGGAACGGTGATGTTCTCGCCGCCCTTCCGTGATCCGTTCAACTACAACTTCGATCCGATCGTGCCGGAGGAGCTCGACATGGTGGGCGCGGCGATGCATACGCGCTTCGTGGCGAACGACATGCCGGGCGTCACCACGCGCTCGGGCGCCAACTACTCCACCTGGTGGAACGGCGGGCTGCGCACGATGCCCTACTTCCACAACATGATAGGGCTCCTCACCGAGGCGATCGGGAACCCGACGCCGATAGACATCCCGCTGGTGCCCGACAAGCAGCTCCCGCACGGCGATCTGCCGGCGCCGATTCCGCCGCACCAGACGTGGCACTTCCGGCAGTCCATCGCCTACGAGCTGACCGCCAACCGCGCGGTGCTCGACTTCGCATCCCGCTACCGTGAGCACCTGCTCTACAACATCTACAAGATGGGGAAGAACTCCATCGAGCGCGGGAGCCGCGACAGCTGGACGATCACCGCCGACGACATCGACTCGCTGAAGGCTGCGATCGAGCGCGATCGGCAGGCCAAGGCGCGCGCCGCGGGGGACAGCGCGCCACCAGCACCCCAGGGCCGCTTCGGCCAAGGCGTGGACAGCTCGTACTTCGGGCTGCTCCGCAAGCCCGAGGATAGAGATGCGCGCGGCTACATCATCCCGGCCAATCAGGTCGACTTCCCGCGCGCGACCAAGTTCGTGAACGTCCTCATCAAGGGAGGAGTGGAGGTCCAGCGCGCCACGGCCGACTTCACGGTGAACGGGAAGCGGTATCCCGCCGGCTCGTATGTGGTGCTGGCGGCGCAGGCCTTCCGCCCACACGTGCTCGACATGTTCGAGCCGCAGGACCATCCCAACGATTTCGCCTACCCTGGCGGGCCTCCGAAGCCACCGTACGACATCACCGGCTGGACGCCCGCTCTTACCATGGGCGTGGAATTCGACCGCATCCTGGATGGTTTCGAGGGGCCGTTCGCACCCGTCGCCGACACGGTCACGCCGCCGCCCGGAAAGGTCATCGAGTCGGCGAGCGCCCGTGGATACCTCCTCAGCCACGCGGTGAACAACGGCGTCATCGTCGTCAACCGGCTGCTCGCTGCCGGCGACGATGTTTACTGGATCACTCACGATCTGAGCTTGAACGGGCAGAGCTATCCGGAGGGGACGATCTACATCCCGGCGTCCTCCTCGGCCACGCCGATCATCCAGCGCGCCGCCGCGGAGCTCGGGCTCACCTTCACGGGAGTCGGCAACGTGCCGTCGGACGCACTGCTCGCCCTGAAGCCGGTGCGCATCGGTCTCTGGGACGAATACGGCGGCTCCATACCGTCCGGGTGGGTGCGCTGGATCTTCGACCAGTACGAGATCCCGTACCAGGTGGTGTACCCGAAGGAGCTGGATGCCGGCAACCTGCGCAACAAATTCGACGTGCTGGTATTCGTGGATGGAGCGATCCCCGAGAGCGATCGCGCATCGGGCGGCCGCTTCGGCCGGCAGCCGGACGCGAACGACATCCCTGCCGAGTACCGTGACCACCTTGGCAGGATCACGGTGGCGAAGACGGTCCCGAACCTGCGCGACTTCCTCCAGGGCGGCGGCACCGTGCTGACGATCGGCAGTTCCACCGTGCTCGCGAAGCACCTCGGCCTCCCGATCACCGATGCGCTGGTGAAGGAAGGTACCGCCACGCCGCTCCCGCGCGAGCAGTTCTTCATCCCTGGCTCGGTGCTGGAGGTGAGCGTGAACAACGCCGATCCGCTGGCGTACGGGGTTCCCGACAGCGTTGCGGTGCTCTTCGATCACAGCCCCGCTTTCCGCATCACGGCCGATTCCAGCGATTCCACGTCGACAGTGAAGCGTGTGGCGTGGTACGCGTCGCCCGCTCCGCTGCGCAGTGGCTGGGCGTGGGGGCAGAAGTATCTCGATCAGGCCGTGGCCATCGCCGAGGCGCAGGTGGGGAAGGGGAAGCTCTTCATCTTCGGCCCGGAGATTGCCTTCCGCGGGCAGCCACATGGGACCTTCCCGTTCCTGTTCAACGCGATCTACTACGGACCCGCGAGCGCGAAGGAGGTGGCGAGCGCGCAATAGCGCTCGCTTCCTTCCCAGCATCGGGCTCCGCGTCTAGCTTGCACGGAGCCCATGAGCACAGTCGTACCAGGCAGGCGCGCGGACCTCATCGATCCTGCCACGATCGCGTCGCTCGGTCATATCGAGATCGTGGCAAGGTGGGTGGTGGATGGGTTTCTCACCGGCCTCCACCGTTCCCCGCGCAAGGGGTTCTCGGTGGAGTTCGCCGAGTATCGCCCATATCAGCCGGGTGACGAGCTTCGCCACGTGGACTGGAAGATCGTGGCGCGCGCAGATCGCTGGGTGATCAAGCAGTACGAGGAGGAGACCAACCTCCGCGCCACGATCGTGCTCGACGTAAGTCGCTCCATGGATTGGCGCGGCGACCCGGGGCGCCTCACCAAGCTGGCTTACGCCGAGCGCGTGGTCGCCGCGCTCGCGCTACTCTTCCTTCGTCAGCGCGATGCCGTGGGGCTCGTGCGCTTCGACGACCGCGTGCGCACGGCGCTTCCCCCGCGCGCGCGCTCCGGCCAGTGGCGCAGGATCGTCACGGCGCTCGATGATCCTGGCGCGGGGCGCGAATCGCGCGCGAGCGAGGCGCTGGAGGAAGCGGCCCGGCTGATCCCGCGTCGCGGAATGGTGGTGCTGGTCTCCGATCTGCTCATGGATCCGGAAGACGTGGTCCGCAACGTACGGTCGCTGCGACATGCCGGGCACCACGTGGTGGTGCTGCACGTGCTCGATCCTTCCGAGCGAGAGCTGCCTGCCGCGGTGGGCGGCGCGAACGAAGCGCTCTTCGTGGACCCCGAGAGCGGACTTGAGCTCCCCGCGACGGTCGCCGAGGTGCGCGATGCCTACCGTGCGACCGTAGACGGCGCGCTGCGCGAGTGGCGCGAGTCGTTCACGTCGCTGGGCGCATCGTACGAGGTGGTGACGACCGACGCTCCTTTCGGCGTCCCGCTACGGCGCGCTTTCGCAGCTCGCCAGCGTCTCCCGTGATAGACTTTCTCTCGCCGCTCTGGCTCATCGCCACGGCGGCCGCGGCGATCCCGCTCTTCATCCACCTGCTCCGGCGGCGTACGGGCGCTCGGGTGGACTTCCCGGCCGTTCGCTACCTGGCGCGCGCGGAGCGCGAGCACAGTCGCAAGCTGCGGCTGCGAAACCTCCTCCTCATGCTGTTGCGCGTGGCGGCGATACTCCTCGTCGCGGCGGCGGCCGCGAGGCCGGTGCTGCGCGTTGGGGGCGGCGGGCACGCGCCCACCGCGCTCGCGGTGGTGCTGGACAACTCGCTCAGTACGTCGGCGATCGTGGGCGGCAGGCCGGTACTCGAGGATCTCCGGGCGCGCGCGGCGGAAACGGTGCGCAGGGCATCGGCGGACGATCGCGTGTGGCTCGTCACCGCGGATGGTGCCGTGCATGGTGGCGGCCGCGCCGCGGTGCTCGATGCCATCTCGCGCGTGGGACCGCTGGCGGGCGCCGGCGACATCGAGGGCGCGGTCACCAGAGCCGCCGCGCTAGCGGGGGAGGCGCCGCTCCGCGAGCGGGAGATGGCGATCTTCACCGATGGTCAGGCCACGAGCTGGCCAGCGACGATTTCATCTGGCCGGGTACGCGTTCGCATCTACCGCGCGCCGGGCGATCCGCCAGCCAACCGCGCGGTTGTCGAGGCGGAGGCATCGCCTTTTCGATGGACGCCGCGCGGCGCGGTGCTGGCGCGCGTGCTCACGAACGACTCGGCCACCTATCGCATCGCTCTCGAGGGACGCACGCTCGCACGCGGGACCGCGGCCGTTAACGAGGAGGTGATGGTGCGAGCCTCGCCGCCGGAGCGCGGCTGGACGGCTGGGAGCGTGGAGCTGGAGCCGGACGAGCTGCGCGGCGACGACGCGCGCTACTTCGCGGTCTGGATCGGGCCACCGCCCGGCGTTCGAGTGCTGCCGTCGGCTGGAGTCTTCGTGGCGAGCGCGGTGGATGCGCTCATCGGTGCCGAGCGCGTCACGGCGGGGAAAGATGTAACCGTCGTTCCGGTCGACCAGGCCGCCACCCTTCCGGCGCTGCTCATCGCTCCGAGCGACCCGGTTCGCGTGGGTGCCGCCAACCGCGCACTCGAGCGCCTCGACATCCCCTGGCGTCTCGGCTCGCCGCGACGCGGGGAGAGTGCGGTGCGCTTCCAGAGCTCCGCGGCGTCCGACTCCGCCGAGGGGGTGAACGTCACCTTCCGTTACTCGCTCACGCGCGGTGCCGGCGCGTATGCCGACACGCTCGCCACGACCGCGGGCCAACCGTGGATAGTGAGCGGACCGGGCTACGTGCTCATAGCGTCGCCCGTCGATCCGAGCGCCACGAACTTTCCTGTGCGAGCGTCCTTCGTCCCCTGGCTCGGCGACATCTTCTCACAGCGGCTGAGCGCAGAGCCGGGCACGGTGTCGAACGCCACGCCCGGTAGCGTGGTGGCTCGGCCAGCGGGCGCCGACGCTCTGGAGCTGGCTGCCATGGCCGACAGCGCTCGCTCATCCACGCTTCCACTGCACGACGACTCGCTCCCCGCACCGGACCGGGCGGGTGTTTATTTTTTCATGCGTGGTGGGGAACGTGCCGGGGCGCTCGCGGTCAATCCACAGCCGGCCGAGTCACAGCTGCGCCGGTTGGAGCTGACGACGCTGGCGTCGCGGGTTCGCGCCGATGACGTGCGCGCATTCGACCGCTCCGGCGAGCTGGACGCCAGTGTATTCGCCTCGGCGCCGCGGCGGCCGCTCGTGTTTCCACTGCTGATACTCGCACTCGCAGCACTGCTCACGGAATCAGTCGTCGCAGGTGGCGGCTGGCGCAGGTCATCTACGTAAATGGCGCTACCGACAATTCTCGACGCGATAACGGCCCTGCCGGCGTTCTCGCGTCTCCTTCGCCGGGTCCCCGCTCCGGGTGCCCGGCTGATCGTGCGTGGCCTCCCCGGCTCCAGCGATGCGGCGCTCTGCGCGGCGATCGGCCGGGAGCTTGGCGCAAGTCGCTTCATCGTGGTCGTGGCCGAGACGCTCCCAGATGCCGAACGGTGGCTGGCAGACCTCGGAGCGCTCGCAGATCAGGATCGCACCGCACTCTACCCGCCGCGCGAAGGCTTCGGCGAAGTGGAGCCGCATGTGGAGGTAGCCGGCGAGCGCGTGGAGACGCTGGAGCGGATAGCGCGCGGCGAGGTGGGCATCCTGGTGACCACGGCGCGTGCGGTACAGGAGCGCACGCGGCTCAGCGACGCGGTTCGCTCCACGCGGCTCGAGCTCCGGGTGGGCGACGCGCGGCGACCCGAGGATCTGATCGCTCACCTTGAATCGGTGGGCTTCGAGCGCGTCCGGCTGGTGGAAGACGTGGCGCAGTTCAGCGTACGCGGCGGGATCATGGACGTGTACGGCTTCGGCATGGCCAACCCGGTGCGGCTGGAGTTCTGGGGCGACGAGATCGCGTCGATGCGTCACTTCGACATCGGCACCCAGCGCTCCACGCGCGAGGCCGAGCTGGCTCTGATACTCCCCGTCGATGGTCGTGCGGGCGCCGAAGTGGAGGGCGCTACGCGCGGTGCGCTCACCGATCTCTTCCCGCCCGACACCATCGTGCTCATCCCTGCGCACGCGCACGTGAAAGCGGAGATGTCGCGCACGTGGGAAGAGGCGCGGCATCACGTGGAGCTCGCGCGGCGGCGCGGCGAGGATGCTCCAGCCCGCGAGGAGCTCTTCCGCGATCCCGCGGTCGCATACGAGTCGTTGGAGCGCTTCGGCACGCTCGCGCTGCAAGTGGACGTGGCCGCCGAGGGCGAGGACGGCGTGCAGTCGGTGGGCTTCCCGGTGCTGCCGCCCGAGGCGGTGGACAGGGACATCAAGCGGCTGCGGCACATAGTGAGCGGCGAGATGCCCACCATCATCCTCTGCGACAACGCCGGCCAGGCGGAGCGTCTGGACGAGCTGCTGGCGGAGGAGGGAAGCCGCACCACCAACGCGGCGCTCGCGGTGGGGGTAGTGGATGGCGGCTTCGTGATCCCCGCACACGATGTGTCGCCGGGTCTCCGCGTACTCACCGATCACGAGATCTTCCGTCGCGAGCGGCGCATCCGGCGCGGCCGTCGCTACTCGAGTGGTGCGCCGCTGGACAGTATCACCGGTCTCGTCCCCGGCGACTTCGTGGTGCACCTGGAGCATGGCGTAGGGATCTACCGCGGGATCGAGAAGATCTTCGTGGGGGAGAGTACCATCGAGGCTGCGGTCATCGAGTACGAGGGCGGCGACCGGTTGAACGTCCCGCTCTATCGCGTGGACCAGATCGAGCGTTACCGCTCGGCGGGCGATGTGGGTAGCGAGTCGCCGCCACCACGGCTGCACAAGCTGGGCGGGAAGCGCTGGGCGCAGCAGCGCGACCGTACGCGCGCATCCCTGCAGGCGATGACCGTGGAGCTGCTCGAGCTTTACGCGCGGCGGCGGATGGCCACCAAGCCGCAGGCGCTCCCCGACGGAACGTGGCAGCGGCAGCTCGAGTCGTCGTTCCTCTTCGAGGATACACCCGACCAGCGCACAGCGACGGAGGAGGTGAAGCGCGACATGGAGAGCCCGCGCCCCATGGATCGCCTCCTCGTTGGCGACGTCGGCTACGGCAAGACCGAGGTCGCCGTGCGCGCGGCGTTCAAGGCGATCCAGTCCGGGCGGCAGGCGGCGGTGCTGGTACCCACCACCATTCTCGCGGAGCAGCACGGACGCACCTTCACCGAGCGCCTGGCGGATTTTCCCGTGCGCGTGGCAACGCTGAGCCGCTTCCAGACGAGCAAGGAGCAGGCGGCGATCCTCACCGACCTCGCCGAAAAGAAGATCGACGTCATCATCGGCACCCATCGACTCCTGAGCCCCGATGTGAAGTTCGCCGACCTCGGGCTGGTGATCGTGGATGAGGAGCACCGTTTCGGCGTGCGGCACAAGGAGCGGCTCAAGGAGCTGAAGCTCGAGACCGATGTGCTCACACTCACCGCCACGCCCATCCCGCGCACGCTGCACCAGTCGCTCGCCGGGCTGCGCGATGCGTCGCTGATCCAGACGGCGCCGCGCGACCGGTCGCCGGTGCTCACCTTCGTGGAGCCCTGGGATGACGCGCTCATCGAGGAGGGGATCGCGCGCGAGCTCGATCGCGGCGGGCAGGTGTTCTTCGTGCACAACCGGATCGAGACCATCACCGGCGTGGCCGATCACCTGAGGCGCATCGTTCCCAACGCGCGAATCGAGGTGGCGCACGGACAGATGCGCGAGCGCGACCTCGAAGAGGTCATGCGCCGCTTCGTGGCGGGCGAGGTGGACGTGCTGGTATCCACGATGATCGTGGAATCGGGGCTCGATGTCCCCAACGCGAACACGATGTTCGTGAATCGGGCAGACCACCTGGGGCTCGCTCAGCTCTACCAGCTTCGCGGCCGCGTGGGGCGCTCGCATCGTCGCGCCTACTGCTACCTCCTCGTGCCCGACGTCATGGACCTCGACGCCGAGCGTCGCCTCAGCGTTCTCGAGCACCACACCGAGCTGGGTGCGGGGTACAGGATCGCGCTCAAGGATCTCGAGCTGCGCGGGGCGGGGAACCTGCTCGGTCCGGAGCAGTCGGGATTCGTGCAGGCCGTCGGCTTCGAGCTGTACCTGAAGATGCTCGACGAGACCGTGCGGCACCTGCAGAACGGCGACGGCGCACCCAAGCTGATCCCCGCCGAGGTGTCGCTCGACGTCCCGAGCTATCTCCCCGATGACTACGTCTCCATCCAGGAGGCGAAGCTCGACATCTACCGCCGGCTTTCGTGCATGACCGAGCCGCGCGAGGTGGAAGAGCTGCGCGCGGAGCTGCGCGATCGCTTCGGCCCGCTCCCGCCGCCGGCCAACGCGTTCCTTGCGGTAGCACTGCTGCGAATCGTGGGAGGGAGGCTCGGAGTAGAGGGAATCCTCGTGCGCGGCAACGAGGCCCGTGTTACCTTTCGTGAGGCCGCGGCGCCCCGACTCAGGGGGCTAACCGCGGCATTTCAGGAGGTACAGTTCCAGGCCGAGGTTCGGCGCACCAATCCGCTCTCCCTCAAGCTCACGCGCCTCGGCGGAGCCGCGATACTGGACGGCCTGGTACGCGCTCTCGGAAGCCTGCTCGAGGAACCCGTAAAGCGCTGATCCCGGGCGCGGGCGTACAACGCCGTCTGCTCGTACGACTGCTCCAGGCAACTCCACTACCACGCAACCAGGTCCACCTAAATGAGACGTTTGCCAATCGCCCTCTTCGCCATCGTCGCCACGCTCGGTGCGTGTGAGGGCTTCAAGGAAGCAATGACCGCACACGTGGACGTGGCGGCGAAGGCAGGTTCGCAGGAGCTCTCCGTCGATCGCCTCGCGTCGCTGCTGGGACAGTCCAGGGCGCCGATCAACAGCGACATTGCGCACGCCATCACCGATCTCTGGGTCAACTACCAACTGCTCGGTCAGGCGGCCGCCAACGGCGATTCGCTCAACGACCCGAAGGCAATCGACCAGGCGCTCTGGCCCATCATCGCGCAGGAGCGGATGGCCAAGTGGCACGAGAAGGTGGCGAGCACCTTCCCCGGCATAGATACCGCCAACGCGGAAGCGCGCTACGACGCGGGCGACCTGCTTGCCGCGCGGCACATACTGTTCGTGGTTCCGCAGAATGCGACGCCCGCGGTACGGGATTCGATCCACAAGCGCGCGGAAGCAGTTCGCGCGCAGGCTACCTCTGCCAACTTCGAGGATCTCGCGCGGAAGAACAGCCAGGACCCCGGCTCCGCCTCGCGCGGCGGCGACCTGGGAATCTTCCCCAAGGGCGCGATGGTGAAGGAATTCCAGGATGCCGTGGAGGCGCTCAAGCCCGGCGAGATCTCGCCGGTGGTCGAGACGCAGTTCGGCTACCACATCATCCGCCGCTCCACCTTCCCCGAGGTGAGGGATGAGTTCATCAAGGCGGTGAACCAGGATGCCATGCGCGCCGCCGACAGCACCTACCTCACGCAGCTCGAGGAGTCGTCGGGGCTCACCATCAAGGACAACGCCGTCACCACGATCCGCGCGGCCGCAAAGGATCTCGACGCGCACGCCAAGGACGACGCGGTGCTCGCCACCTACAAGGGCGGCAAGTTCACGCTCGGCCGCCTGGTGAGCTGGGTGAACGCGTATCCGCAGAAGTCACAGATCGAGCGTGGCTTCCAGCAGGCGCCCGACAGCCAGGTGACGCAGTTCCTGAAGATCGTGGCGCGCAACGACCTCGTGCTCCACCAGGCGGACAGCGCGAAGGTGGAGCTCGATTCCACCGAGCTGGCCGACCTCCACGCCCGCTTCGCGCAGATCGTGGGCAACACCTGGGACCAGCTGGGCGTGAGCCCGTCGGTGCTGGACGACAGCGGCTCGACGTCCGCGGCGCGCGAGCGGGTAGCGGCGGGGCACATCGACACGTACATGGACAAGCTCATGGCGCAGGAGGCGCGCTTCGTGGATGTGCCGCAGCCCGTGGCCAACGTGCTGAGAGACAAGTACGACTGGAAGGTGAACAACGCTGGCCTCGAGCGCGCGATCCAGAATGCGACGAAGGCGCGCGCGGCCGCTGACTCCGCGAAGGAGAAGAACCGCCCCGCGTCGGCCGTGCCGATCGGGAAGAAGGCAACCAGTGGCTCTGACAGCGCGAAGAGTCCGTCCAAACCGCGCTGATGGGACCCGCCCACCGCTCCATGGGTAGAAAGCGCATGAACAGGATTCCGCACTTTCTCGCGTCGCTGCTGATCCTGGCAGCGACGCCTCTGCTGGCTCAGGACGGCAGCGGTACGCCGGCAGACACCATAGTGCCGATCGATGGTGTCGTTGCTGTTGTGGGCGACCAGCCGATCCTGCGCACGCAGGTCGAAGAGCAGATCGGTGCGCTCGCCGCGTCGGGTCAGAAGATCCCCACCGACTCCGCGGGGCGCGCGGCGCTCGCTCAGCAGGTGCTCGGCACCATCATAGACGAGGAGCTGCTGATCCACGAAGCGAAGGAGCAGAAGATCGAGGTGTCAGAGAGCGAGATCTCCGGCCAGGTGGACCAGCAGCTCACCAAGATACGCGGCCGCTTCTCCAACGACGCCGAGTTTCGTGACCAGTTGAAGAATGCCGGCTTCGGCACGCCCGACGAGTACCGACGCTGGCTCCTCGACCAGGCACGCCGTCAGCAGTTACAGCAGCAGCTCTTCCAGAAACTGCGTCAGGACCAGAAGCTCAGCGCCGCTCCGGTCAGCGAGGCAGAGGTGGACTCGTTCTTCCAGGCGTCGAAGGACCAGATGAAGCGCCTGCCCGCCACGGTCACTTACCGGCAGATCGTCATCACGCCCACACCGAGCGCGCACGCGGACTCGATGGCGCGGGCGAAGGCGGAGTCGCTGCTGGTGGAGATCCGCAAGGGCGCCGACTTCGCGCAGGTGGCGAAGCGCGAGTCGATGGACCCGGGAAGCAAGGAGCTTGGCGGCGATCTCGGCTGGCATCGCCGCGGCGAGTTCGTGCCCGTGTTCGACCGCGTGTACTTCGCGATGCGCCCCGGCCAGGTGAGCCCTGTCATCAAAACCACCTTTGGCTACCACATCATCAAGATCGACAGGGTGCAGCCATCGGAGGTGAAGGGGCGCCACATACTGATCCGCCCCGAGATAGACTCGGCGCAGGTCGCGAAGGCACACGCGCTGGCCGATAGCGTGGCGGCTCTCTGGCGCTCCGGGGCGAACTACGATTCTCTGGTGGCGAAGTACCACGATCCGTCCGAAGAGAAGATGATGCCGGAACCCTTCCCGCAGGAGCAGCTACCGCAGGAGTACCAGACCGCGATCAAGGGGCACAAGGCCGGCGAAGTCCTGGCGCCCTTCAGCATCATGGACAAGTCGCGCGGGGTGCCGAAGTTCTTCGTCCTCCAGCTGACCTCCCTGAAGGATGCGCGCGAGCCCACGGTAGCCGACTTCCGCCAGCAGATCCGCGACCAGCTCGCGCAGCAGAAGGCGATTCGCCGCTACCTCGACGGTCTGCGCAAGGAGATCTACGTCTCGGTTCGCAGCTGAGCCGTGAGGGTGGACCTCGCTCTCAAGCGGCTGCTCCTGGTGAAGAGCCGGAGCGAGGGGAAGGAGGCGTGCGACGTCGGCGCCGTCCACATCAACGGCAAGCGAGCGAAGGCGTCGGCCGAGGTGGACGTGGGTGATGTGCTCCGCGTCGAGTACGCGCACCGCACGCTCGAGATCGAGATCGTGGGCGAGATCGGTCACAACGTGAGCCGCGCCGTCGCGCCTACGCTGTATCGCGTGGTGCGCGATGAGCGGAGCGCGTAAGTGAGCGCCCCGATCCGTCCCCGGCTGGCGATCACGCTCGGCGATCCACGCGGAATCGGCCCCGAGATAGTGGCGAGCGCGCTCGATGATGATCGTGTACGCGAGGCGTGCGAGCCCGTGGTGGTGGGTCCGGAGGGCGCCGGCGTGGCGGTCGACCGTTCGGTGGGAGCATGGGAGTCGAGCGGCGGCGCGGCGATGGCGGGACGGCTCGCGGGCACCGCCATCGAGGATGCGGCTTCGCTGGCGCTCTCGGGTGATGTGGAGGGGATCGTAACCGCTCCGATAGACAAGGCCGCGCTGCTGGCGGGCGGCTACGACTACCCCGGCCACACCGAGATGCTCGCGCGGATCGCGGATGTGCCGGTGGCCATGATGCTGGCGTCGGACCGTTTGCGGGTTGTCCTCGTGACGACGCACATCGCGCTTCGCGACGTGATGGAACGGCTCA
The DNA here is from genome assembly GCA_035688075.1 of Gemmatimonadaceae bacterium. Taxonomy (GTDB): domain Bacteria; phylum Gemmatimonadota; class Gemmatimonadetes; order Gemmatimonadales; family Gemmatimonadaceae; genus JADGGM01. Next base: position 1,088 of record DASSNL010000210.1, on the reverse strand, counting down.
CCGGCGACGCGATAGTCGAAACCGCCGAGATCACGCGCCGAGGACTGCGCGACTGGTACGGGATCGCCGAGCCGCGCATCGCTCTCTGCGCGTTGAATCCGCACGCCGGCGATGCGGGCCGATTCGGGGGCGAGGACGACGAGCTGCTTGCGCCGGCGGCTCGGAAGGCGGGAGTGGAGGGCCCGTTCCCAGCGGATACCGTCTTCGTGCGCGCGATGCGCGGTGCGTTCGACGCAGTGCTGGCGCCCTACCACGACGTCGGAATGACGGCGATCAAGGTGGCGTCGTTCGGCAGCGCGGTGAACGTCACGCTCGGGCTCCCCTTTCCGCGCACCTCGCCCGATCACGGCACCGCACTAGACATCGCGGGGAAGGGGGTGGCGGATCCGTCCAGCTTCATCCACGCCACGCTGGAGTGCGCGCGAATCGCGCGCCGCATCGCCGAGCACGCCGACTAGTCGGGCGCTCTCACTCCTTGCGCGGGCGGACAGCCAGCGTCTCGATCCGGCGGTTGTCCATGGAGCGGACCACGAAGCTCGCGCCGCCCGCTACCACGACGTCGCCGGGGTGCGGGAGTCTGCCGAGCGCGCCGAATACGTAGCCGCCTATGGTGGAGTGCTCGGCGTCGGGGACCGAGAGCCCGTACTCCTCGTTGAGATCTCCGATATTCGTCTCGCCGGGGATCACCAGCTCTCCCGGCGGCTGCGCTGGCGGCGCCAGCTCGGCCACGTCGTACTCGTCCTCGATCTCGCCCACGATCTCCTCCAGGAGATCTTCCATCGTCACCACGCCGGCGGTGCCACCGTACTCGTCGAGGACGATGGCCATGTGCTCCTTGAGCCGCTTGAAGTCCGCGAGCACCTCCTCGACCTGGCGCGTGCCCGGTATGATGTGCACCGGGCGCACCACGTCGCGAAGGGAGAAGTTTCCGTCGGTACTGCGGACCTTGGGGAGGAGATCCTTCACGAGGAGCACGCCGACGATGTTGTCTATGGTGCCGTTGTAGACCGGTACGCGAGAGAAGCCGCTCTCCTCCACGACGTCGAGCGTCTGCTCGAGCGTCGCGTCCAGCGAGAGCGCCACGATGT